>JBJTUO010000215.1:0-10905 GCA_046080785.1 Leptolyngbyaceae cyanobacterium
CCCTACCCGCCATTCATCCCGTCGCTGAGCCGCTCTTGAGTAAACACAATTCGCGTCTACAGCGCGGGCCTTCTGTCATTTAAAGGTAACGGAACCTGAATCTGAGCAATTCTTCCTGCATAGTGTTTTTCGATTACATAAACTGACGTACCACACCAATCTGCAACTGTACGAGATGAGATTCCATCTTCTAAGAGGATGTTTTAAAAGTCCCTTATGGTGTATCAAGATAATCCAGATCCCCCTAAATCCCCGCGCTTCGCGCCGCTTAGCTAGTATTAAGGGGGACTTTCAAGCCTGTTATCCCCTTATCCTACGCCGCAGGCGCATCCCCGTAGGGGCCTAGGGGGGCTAAGGGGGATTAGGAGTAATCAGTTTATTTAAAAATAGTTTAAGTGTACCAAATTCACCCCAAAAATTGACCTAGATTGACCTAAGTTGACCCAAATCAAAACAGCAAAAAATCATAGAATCCTTGCTGAAAGGGTTATATCTTCGATGGCTCAGGCGGGATTTGAACCTGCGACCTTGGGCTTATGAGTCCCCTGCTCTAACCACTGAGCTACTGAGCCTTGCAAGCAGCTTTATTAAGGTAACACATCCCAGCGTCTGTCGCTACATTGCCAATAAAAAAGGGAACAACTGCTCCCTCAAAATTTTTCTACTACTTGAGTAGAAAACTAGAGTGTTTGCCTAAAGCGATATAGAGTAGAAGGGACAGAAAAGAACATAGTTCCTTTTTGTCCCAACTTGCGGTGGTAACCGATAACTATGGAATAAACTAAGCCTCAGAACGAGATAGGTAGGCCATTGGGTTGACGGCACCCTGACCAGGCAAATGAATCTCAAAGTGAGAGTGAGGCCCAGTGCTAAAGCCAGTACTCCCCATTTCAGCAATTTGCTGCCCCTGCTCAACAGTCTGACCTGAACGCACCAAAAGTCTATTATTGTGAGCATAGCGGGTAATAGTGCCATCCGCATGTCGAATATCGATCATGTTGCCATAGCCGCCAGAATTCCAGCCAGCGGTAATGACAACGCCAGAAGCAGCAGCGACAATCGGCGTACCAATAGGCCCGGCAATATCAATACCCCGGTGCATCCGACCCCAACGCCAACCATAACCAGAGGTGAAAACACCTTTAGCTGGCCAAATATAGCCGGTAGACTGGTCGGGAGTTCGTGGCAAATAGTTTTCTCCTGGCCCAATGGAAGGCAGGGTAGGAGAAACAATTTTTGCCAAAGAAGCAGGCATCAAAGGTTCGTAGGCTTCAGATCCTAGAGGAGCCGTAGCAACTACTTGGGGCTGTGATCGTTGAAGCGTTACCGTCGGTAACGTCACGTCTTTTTCGGATTGGGATAAGGCGCGGGGCAGGGAAGCGATGCCCAGGGAAGCCGCAGCAACTTTAGTTCCAACATTAGCCGTAGGAGCTAGAGCCCTGTGATATTTCTGACGCATCTGAATAATTTGGTTGCGTAGATTTTCAACATAGGCGTAGCGATCAGAGGAGGAACTAGATGCTTGAGAAGCAGGGCTAACTGCCGCCAAAGCAGTCGTAGCAACCTGAGCATTAGCTGTTACCACGTTGTTCAATGTGCCTAAGGAATCAGAACCCACTACCGGAATTAGCTCTGACCCTGAAATATTGGCAACCCTAGGCTGGAACTCTGCCGATTCTTGGGGAGTAGTGGGGGCAGCCTTTGGTAAAAGCGTTGGCAGAGGTTGAACTGAATCAGAGTGATCAGCAGCGGCTGATGAGGAAACTGAGACCCGGTCAGCAGCGGAAGCTGAATTGCTCAAAACATCAGGCTTAATTGACGACGCAATCTTAAGAGACTGACCGACGAGCAAAAAGTTGGGGTTCGCAATGCGGTTATTCCTGATCAAATCCTCTTGAGAAATTCCATAAGCACGAGCAATCGTACTTAATGTGTCTCCAGGGGCTACCTGATAAGCAATGACCTTGGCAGCCTCTTGAATCTGCCCTTGAGGAGTTTGAGGTGTATCAGACGGTTGCAGCAATTGAGGAACCACGGGGGTTGAAGCACTACTGTCTGACATAGGCAATTTCACCTTGCCCCTATCCAGATGCTGAAGGCTGAGTTTCAAACCCTCCCGGGCCTGCTTCAAGGTTGAAACAGCTTTCTCTTGACTTAAGCGCAAGGTATTATCGATCTCTTTTTGATTGGCAACATTATTGTCGGAAGTCAATGCAGCAGCACTATTGGCTTGAATGGAGCCATAATGGCTAACAGAATCACTAACGACCGTATCGTTTGCCAGACTGGCCAATCGTCCATCGACTTGTGGAATGTGTAAAACTTGTCCAACTTTCAACACCGCATCAAGTGAAATGCGATTGAGTGCTGCTATCGATGCTGGGTTAACACCATACACTTCAGCAACTTGCCAGAGGGACTGACCTTCTTGAACAATATGCTCCCGCACGCCGCCTGTGGGCGCAGTAGTCGGCGGTGTAGCGTCAGGTGAAAGTACAGCTACATCTGTTGCTGTTTTACTCGTGACTGGCTCTGCTGCGACAGCGTTATCTCCCTGGCGGGGCAACAGCAAACAATGAGCGCCAACGGAAAGGGCTAAGCCAATTACAGCCGCAGAAGTACCGGCCCGACGATTAACCTCTGGAAGAGGTTGCTTATTTTGACTTGGTGCAACGCCGCTATTCGCAACAGTTGCTGAAACCAAATTAACCTTCTGTGGAATTGCTCGCTTCAAAAAAACGACCTCCTAAACGTCCAGCGTTTAACTGTCTTCGAGTCACTCATCTACCCGATTTACCAGGATCCAGACCGCAGGCATTTAACGATCCCAGCTCCATAGGCTAAACACACTTAGCAAGAGTAACCTGCTTTTTGAATTTAGACAAGTTTACATACCTCAAAAAAAAGCAACAGTACGCTCAAGATAAAGACATAATGCCGCATTGAGGCAGATATTTAATTCATATAATCCAAAAAATGAATTGCCCTACAGTCGATAGTAAATAATCAGGAAATTACAGTGCCGTCAAGATTGTATCGATATTGCCTCCACTCCTAAGGCTGAGCTTAGCCTGTAGAGTAATCGAAAATCTTTCAGGTAAATAAAATAGAGTTTCTCACTTAGACAGCATTAACCGTAAACAAATATCCTCACATGAGGTCAAATCTAACCCAGGTTTTTTGGCAGCTCCAATACCAGCAAGTGCAAATTTACTGCAACTTCACGGAACCCTGCCGTTTTTGATAGAAAAACATTTCAAGGGGAGACCGGAGTAGAGAAATCTGGCTGACGAAGCCTAATCATGCTAAATCAAGTTCTGACGTTTGAGTCAGGGAAAATTACGAAGATTTAATAACTTCATCGAAAAGCTTCTTATAGAAATTTTTTATCGAATAACTACTTTTGGTAACCCTTGTTACCTTAGTGCTGGCAACCAGGCGACAGGTAAAAATCTGTTTCTTGAAACGAGTAAAGGGGAGATGTTCAAGTTTCTAGTTGCTTGAGTTGTCGCAGTGCTTCAAACATTGCGATCGCCACGCTGACCGATAGATTCAGACTGCGAACTGCGGGTTGCCGCATGGGAATATAGGCTGTTGCATGGCAAGCTGCCAGAACGCTTTCAGGCAAGCCATCTATTTCATGGCCAAATAGCAGCCAATCGTCAGCGTGATAGTCAAGCTCCACATAGTTCCCCATGCCAGTGGTGTCAAAGCCAATTTGACGACCGGGTAGAGGCTGGCTAAAACGATGAAAGTCTTGCAGTGTGGGATGGTAGTGCAATTTAACATAGGGCCAGTAGTCAAGCCCTGCCCGTTTCAAGTAGCGATCGCTAATTTCAAACCCCAAAGGCCCCACCAGATGCAGTTCTGTATCCATTGCAGCACAGGTACGGGCAATGTTGCCTGTATTGGGTGGAATCTGGGGATGAATCAAAACAACTTTCAGCATGGGTAGTCGCTTTTTGAGAATCAAGTGCTGGCTAGGGGACTTGCTCAGTTTTATTGATAAATATATAGATATATCTAATAGGTCGGGTGTTGCTGGAGTGATTAGCAATCTTGATATAAATCTTTATCCCAGGTCGCAGGGAGCTGAAACAGTAAGCCAGGACAATTTGTGATCCACGACTAAACGCCGGTTATTTAAGCAACCAGGGTATAACAAATATCTGACTGCAAGGCCCGTTCTTGTTGCTCTGCTTCCCGGATAGCCTGCTGCATAATCGTCCGGATCGATTGACCTGCTTCGTATCGAGCCAGCCACTGTTGGGCTTCGTTACCTTGACGCAAGATTTTTTTTAATGGGCTTAAAAAACAACTAAAACCATGTTGTTTTGCGATCGGCCAGACTTCTTCATAGAGTTGTTCAATCCATGCCCCGGCCACCACAGGTTGCCCATCTTTCCAGTGATGCAGTTCTGCCGCCAAACTATTTTGGGCGGCTGCCAGTTCATTGGCATCTGTCAGAGCAATTAGATCCTCTGCACGGGTTGCCGGGGAGAAGCAGCTTTTGTTTAAAGGATCCAGGTCGGGATTGTCTAAAAGTTGCAGCAGCCGCGCCTCTAATAAAGCCATGATGGCAAGCAATGCGATTGGATCAATGACCAGATCACAAATTCTCAACTCCAGGCGATTCAGATTATAGGGACGGCGATCGCCATTCGGTCGCACTGAAGACCACAAGTGGCGAACATTTTGCATCGTGCCCAGAGCCAGTTGTTGCTCAGTCCACTCAATGAAATGGGCGTGACTTTCAAATAGGGGCACATGCACAGGAGTTTTAGGAAACTGTTGCCAACGGGTTGAGTGGGCGCCCGTCACCCGACCTGCCCAAAAAGGAGAGGAAGCACTGAGAGCAAGAAATAGTGGAGCTTCAACCCGCACCAGGCGGCAGGCTTGCATCAGTCGCTCAGGGTCAGAGATGCCAACGTTGATATGAATGCTGGCGGTGACGACCCGCGTACCATAGGTGCGCTCGATGTAGTCGTGGTAAGGATTATTTGGATCAGATCGATGAAATTGTTGCCCCTCTCCTAGTGGCAGCGTGCTACCTGGCATCAGGGTATAGCCGCCTAAATCATGGAGATACTGACGCAGCCGTCTACGGGGTACAAGCAGATCGCACAACAGGCGCTCATAGCGATAGCGGGGGGGGGTCGTATATTCTACATTGCGACTATCTGGCTCTCGAACAAAGCCATCCAGGGCCGCCACAATTTGATCAGATAAGCCCACCACATCACCTGTAGGTGTGCTGGTATAGAGTTCAACTTCAAAGCCTTTTGACAACATGACCAGCCTCTTGCTGATGGGCACTTCATTTTCAGTATGGAGGAAAAGCGTCAATCAAGACCATAGCATCTGTTCTATTCCCCTCATAAAAATGTTATCTGCACTACAGCATTTATCTGAATACATTGTGTAATCACAATCAGTGGGTAGTTTGCTGTCAGGTCAGGCCAATGTCATGTTTCACCTGTGTCTTAATTTTTGGGGAGATTTTTTTACGCTCCAACCAGCCCCTGCCTTGATCAGTATTCGTTTCCTGTGTTGATTTCTGCGAGGAATGTTGTTTCACCATGTCTAAATCCATGCTCCACAAGCGGGCCCGTAGCAGACGCAGACGCCCTGCTCGTTCTTCTTTTTTAAGTGCGGTTTCTTCCTGGTACGACTGGCTACAGTTAGAGGCCGGGCGAGAAAGGTTAAAGCAAAATCGATCTGCAGTTAAGCTTTTGATTGCATTTGCCGCGCCTCTATTACTCCTGACAGTATTGGGGCTGTTTTCTGGCCCGATGGCAGAACTTGCTGTGGCTCAAGACACGACTGCAACGCCAGCTTCTACGGTTGATGCTGGGGATACCGCCTTCATGCTAGTCTCATCTGCCCTAGTGTTGTTTATGACGCCCGGTCTGGCCTTCTTTTATGGGGGGTTGGTGCGATCGCGGAACATTCTCAACACCATGATGATGAGCCTGATTGCGATGGCGATCGTAGGGGTTACTTGGATCCTGTGGGGCTATAGTCTAGCCTTTGCGCCGACTTCCCTGACCCCTGGTGGCAATCCAGCCTATGTCGCCAACCCAATCATTGGTAGTTTGCGCTGGGTCTTTCTCAATGGGGTTAGCAGTTTTCAACCAGATCCTGTGGGCTATGCAGCGACGATTCCCCATCAGGTGTTTATGGTCTATCAGATGATGTTTGCCATCATTACCGTAGGTTTGATTTCAGGGGCGATCGTTGAGCGCATTAGCTTTAAGGCCTATTTCTGGTTTTTGATTCTCTGGTCTACCTTTATTTATTCACCCCTGGCTCACTGGGTTTGGGGCAAAGGCTGGCTAGGCAATATCCCATTTTTGGGTGGCAGGTATGCCCTTGACTTTGCCGGGGGAACCGTCGTTCATATTAGCTCTGGGGTGTCGGCGCTGGTGGCTGCCTGGATGCTGGGCTCCCGCAAAGATTGGATGATCAAGCCGATCGTGCCCCATAATGTGCCCTTTGTGTTGTTGGGGGTCGGTATGCTCTGGTTTGGCTGGTTTGGCTTCAATGCCGGTAGTGCCCTAGGAATTGGAACCTCACCGGATAAAGGCCCTCTGGCAACGGTGGCCTTTGTCAGTACAATGGTGGCTGCTGCCGCCGCAGGACTGGCCTGGGTCCTGATTGAGTGGATCACGAAGGGGAAGCCTACAGCAGTGGGGCTGGGTACGGGCTTTGTCGCTGGTTTGGTCGGTATTACGCCCGCCGCGGGTTATGTCATCCCAATTTCAGCCATTGTCATTGGCGTAATCACCAGTATCTGCTGCTTTTTTGCCGTCAACTATAAGGCTAAGATTCAGTTCGACGATTCTCTCGATACCTTTCCAGTACATGGTGTAGGTGGAACGGTTGGTGCCATCTTAACGGGGGTATTTGCCACCAAGCAGGTCAATGCCCTGGGTGGAGATGGTCTCCTTTATGGAGATTTTGCCCAATTCATTGCCAATATCGTTGGGGTCTTAGCGGCCTATGTTTTTGCCGGCCTAGGGACTTTCATCATCCTCAAGATTTTAGGGGCCGTTATGGATCTCCGAGTCCCCCTTGAAGTTGAAGATGAAGGGCTAGATGTGCATCAACACGGTGAATCTGGCTATGGCGAAGAAGTCGCTGGTGAGCTTGCCTTTGCTAGTCGGGTTGACTGATCTCATCTTAATTTCCTGACTCGCTTACAATCGGAGTTAGGGTCTTATCGGGTTAACCTGTGACGAGAGGCGTAGGGCGATTTTACTGGTGGGCTGCTCTGGCGATCGCTGGCGGGGTGGGAATAGTTCTTAACTCCCTCTGGCTCAACTGGGGTAGCCCCCATTCGTTGAATCAGATGCCCGTCTCTGGGCAGCCATCTCCTCCTACACCGGCATCGGTTCCTCATGAGGGGCTGCGGTTGCAGTTAAATTACCAACAATGGCTAGACATTTTAAGTCAGGAAGCCCAATCGGCTGCAACTAAAGCCCCTCCCCGCCTCACAATCCTGGCTGGTGATTCGCTCAGTCTCTGGTTTCCCACTGATTTATTGCCGACAAGTCAGAATTGGCTAAATCAGGGGATTTCTGGTGAAACATCCTATGGCCTGTTACGTAGACTAAGACTATTTGACCAGACCCGCCCTGAGCGGATTTTGGTCATGATTGGGATCAATGACCTGATCCAGGGGGTGAGGGATGCCACCTTACTGGCTAATTACCAGGAGATCATTCAGCATCTCAAGCAAGCCCATCCTCGAACAACAATTATTGTGCAATCTATCTTGCCCCATGGGGCTGATCGTTGGCAGCAGCCAACCGACCAACCAAACTTGCCGGATCCTCCCCTCTGGGTTGAGCGTCTGCAGCAGGTACCTAACTCCCATATTCGTGACTTAAACCGACAATTGGCTGAAATCGCTGACATTGAAGGGGTTATTTATTTGGATCTACACTCAAAGTTTACAGATATCAATGGAGATCTCCTGCCCCATCTCAGTACAGATGGGCTGCATCTCAGCCATCAGGGCTACCAGGTATGGAAAGCCCAGCTCGAAACGATACCGCTTTCCGCTCAAATAACCCCAACCTCTCGACGATCGCCCTGACCGATAGGGAAGAGAAGTGTCAAGATGGTAGGGGAACCCTTTTTCCAGGTTGGTCATGCCAGACTCCCTGCCCTCAGTTGCTCAGTACTACCATGAGCAAACCAAATACGATCCGCAGACGATCGATGCTAAGAGTAAACCGTTAGATTGGAGCCAACAGCCACTCCCGTTTAAGGAGTATAAAATCGGTCGGTCTTATGACCTCAAACCCTACCTGGATACGGCCCAACCCGCATCAGATACTCAGGATGATCAGTGGTGGCAACGACTTTCCCATCTCCTGTTTTACAGCTATGGGTTGACTGGCAAGTTTTCTACTACAAATGGGTCTCACTATCTACGGGCATCCCCCTCTGCCGGAGGCCTCTATCCATCAGAACTGTACATTATTTCTCGGGGTACGCCGATTCTACCCGCTGGCCTCTATAACTATCAGGTCTATAGCCATTCCCTGATTCACTTTTGGGAAAATGATGTCTGGACAAAGCTGCAAGCAGCCTGTTTCTGGCATCCAATCCTGGAGCATACCCAGCTTGCTCTGGTTCTGACTGGCATGTTTTTGCGATCGGCCTGGCGCTATCAAGATCGAGCTTACCGACGCATTTTTTTGGATGCAGGTCATCTGTTGGGTAACATTGAACTGGCTGGGGCCGTTACTGACTACCGCCCCCATCTAATTGGCACTTTTATCGATGAAGCAGTAAATCAACTCCTTTATCTCGATCCAGTGCAAGAAGCTGCGATCGCGGTTGTGCCACTGGCTGATCGATTAGACATTAAGCAAAATTTACCCCTTGCCCGCACAATCCTGCCGAGCGTCAATGCTTTTGATTACTCACCCCCCGTTCCAGAAGGGCAATTACTCTCGACATTACATCAAGCCACTTCAATTCCCATCAAAAATACCCTACGACCCAACTGGAAGCTCCCACCTCTAGAAGGGCAACGGATGGATAAATATAACTTTCCATTTTGTACCAGGGTATCAACCATCAGCCCGCCTATCTTTTGGGGCGAGCAATTAGAAGGATTAGAAGAAACGATATTGAAACGACGCTCCACCCGGTCTTACAGTGGGGAAGTCATCCAATTGAGTGAGCTTAAGGCTTTGTTAGATTTTACCTATCATCCTGAACATTATGCTGCTCAAGGATTGGATCGGAGCCCTGATTTCTTTGATTTGAATCTAGTTGAAACGTTTATTGCAGTGTCTTCTGTCGATGGCTTAGAAGAAGGCTGTTATTACTATGCTCCTAAAGCAGACGAACTGCGCCAAATTCGGTTTAAAAACTTTCGTAAAGAACTGCATTTTCTCTGCCTCTGGCAAGAGTTAGGACGAGATGCAGCGGCTCTTCTGTTTCATACCGCGGATCTCAAGGTTGCTGTGGCGGAATACGGCGATCGTATCTACCGTTCTCTCCATCTTGATGCTGGTCATTTGGGACAACGCCTTAATCTGGCTGCGATTTACCTGGGCATTGGAGTCAGCGGCATTGGTGGCTTCTTTGACAATCAAGTAAACGAGGTTTTAGGGATTCCTCAGGATGAAGCCGTCTTGTATATTACGACCTTAGGGCGACCGCAATAAATTCAACAATTGAACTTGTTTTCTACTAACTAGGTCGCAAAGTCAACCCCTTATCTCTTAGGATTCAGCGCCCGTATCACCCTCATAGGAACTGAAACATTCTAAATTGATCTAATCAGTTTCAGCAAAAACCATAGCCCTATTGCAGGCTATCACTATAAAGCAGGACAAAAAAGAACGCCGTGCTCTTTTCCATGCTCTTCCCCCCACTTTCATGGGGACTAGTCTGTTCTACTTTAAGCGGATACCTCTATTCTATGTAGTATGATGGGAAAAGTTGGTGAATTACTTCTTGTTCCATTCATCAGCTCAAATAATTTCCTCCTGTTTTGTGTCAAGTGAATGAATAAGCGGAAAAAGTCGGAGCCACTTACAGGTGAAGCTCTGCTCAAGAAAGTTAAGGAGCTAGAGAGCCTTAGTAAAGAGGAAAAAGCCCGTGAATGTGGTTACTCCACCGTCACTAAAAACGGCGTGGAGCGGGTCAATATGATGAAATTTTTGAATGCCTTGATTGACGCTGAAGGCATTGAATTGGATGGTCGTATGGCTACAAATGGCCGCAGTGGTCGGAGTGCTAGCTATCGGATTGCTGTACAAGCAAATGGCAATCTATTGATTGGTGCTGCCTACACCAAGAAAATGGATTTGAGGCCAGGGGATGAGTTTGAAATTTCTTTAGGGCGAAAGCACATTCATCTCAAGCAACTCGACGACAGTCAGGAAGAGTAGGCGGATACCCTGTTATTTTTATGATGGAAAACGTTGATTGGATGAGTGTTATAGCGGCTGGGTTAGCAATCGCAATCTTTCTGGGAGGGATGTTGATGATGTTTACTAACATCTGGACGACCAGGAATAAGTAAACAGCCAAATCAGACAGACTGCCGCTGTTGTATGGGTATTACTGCTAAAGCATCAGTTTTTAGCTTACTCGGCGGGAAGCCCCGCACTGTAGACGCAAATTGTGTTTACTCAAGAGCGGCTCAGTGACGGGATGAAAGCCGCGCTTGTTGAGTGTGGCTTGATGCCAACGAAATAAGCAAAATGATACAATAGATCTATTGGTGAAGCCGCCATCTTGAATGCCTGCAACCATAAGAACCAGCATAGTCAAGGAATGTCCCCAACCATGAGGATTAAGCCTCGTAAATGGCGGGAGTTACGCGAGTCGGGAAGCTGAAAAGCCTATCGCAAAACCAGTACCTTAAACTCTGCG
>JBJTUO010000216.1:0-13189 GCA_046080785.1 Leptolyngbyaceae cyanobacterium
CGGAGTTGCGCTAGTCGGATAGCTGCAAGGTGATGCCGCATCAAACCAAAAACTAATACTCTGCGGTGGGTCATCACGCGGAGTCTAAACAACGCATAGGGAGGCGATGGGGTTGCCCAGCCTGTGAACTGTGTAGCCGAAAGCTTGGAAGCCCGTGCTGTATTGCTTGCAATCAGCGTCGGGTAGGCAAGTTAGTAGGGTATGTCACGATTTTTGACTTCAAGAAGCTGACAGCATTGAGTGTAAAGTCCACTCCTACATGGCAGTGTAGCTTAGCACTCAACAGTCAAACACCGATTAAAGCCGCAGCGCGGGCCTGAAAACCAGCCTGACCCAGGGCAGAGATCGCCGCCTGGTGATTTTGCACCCGAAACTGTGGCCCAAATCGCACAAAGTAGCGTCTTTCCTGGCTATGGACAATCGCCACGACAGGAGTTTTGGCCTGGGACTCTTCGCCCCGATGTTGCAAAATTACCGTACGCAGGCGATGTTGTTGTTCAATATCACTGGCGATGGTGGGGGGCAGCTCAACCATTACCATCCGAACTTCGTCTATCGGTTCCACGTCATCCACAATAAATTGCACCTGATCCTCTCGCCGATCGACCTTGCCCCACAGCATCAGGCGAGCATCCGCCTGTAGATGGGCCTGCACCCGCTCATAGGATTTGGGAAATACCACGGCCTCGGTTTGCCCGGTCAGGTCTTCCAGTTGGATAATGGCCATGCGATCGCCCTTTTTGGTCGTGACAGCTTTGATGCTGGTAATCAGGGCGATGGCACTAACCGAGGCTCCATCGCTATAATCTCCCAAATCGCTGAGATTAATCGGGGCCAGAATCCGGGCTGACTCTCGAATCGCTTTGAGCGGATGGTCAGAAATGTAAAATCCTAAAATCTCTTTCTCTAATCGCAGCTTTTCTTGTTGGGGATAGTCTGCCACGGTCGCGGCTTTAGGGGCTACTTCAAACCGGGCTGCCGATTCTTGGGCGCTAGTTGAGCCGCCCCCTAACAAATCAAATAAGCTGCCCTGACCACTCTCCCGATCCTTGGCTCGCGACTGGGCCCAGTCCAGAATGGGTTCCAAGTCTTGAATCAGTTGGTGACGATTCGGTTCCAGGTGATCAAAGGCACCACTGTAAATTAAAGCTTCCAGTGCCCGTCGGTTCACCGATCGTAGATCCACATTGGGATGGTCAGAACAAGCCAGGCGATCGCACAGCTCTGCCAGGGACTTGAAACCTCCCCCCTGATTGCGGACGGTAAGAATGGCTTCGATCGGCCCCATGCCCAGATTGCGCACCGCCGATAGCCCAAACAGAATGGTTTGACCGATGGGGGTAAAATCCACACCGGAGCGGTTGATATCTGGCGGTTCTACCTCAATCCCCATGGCTAAAGAACTGGCAATATACCGCTGCACCTTATCCTGATCACCACTGTTGGCCGTCAACAAGGCCGCCATGTATTCTACAGGGTAGTTCGCTTTCAAGTATGCCGTCTGAAAGGTCACATAACCGTAGGCGCAGGAGTGGGATTTGTTGAAACAGTATTCAGCAAACTTCTCCATCTTGGCAAACAACTCCGTTGCCACCTTATCCGGCACGCTGCGCTCTTTGGCCCCTTCCACAAAGGCCGACTGATGCTTTTCCATCTCCGATTTTTTCTTTTTCCCCATCGCCCGCCGCAATAAGTCGGCCTGCCCCAGGGAGTAACCGGCCATGTCTTGGGCGATTTTCATGATCTGTTCTTGGTAGACCATGATGCCGTAGGTCTCTTCTAGGATGGGTTCTAAAATTTTGTGCTCGTAGTCAATCTTTTCTCGACCATGTTTGCGGTTGATAAATTTGGGAATCAGCCCTGCATCCAGCGGCCCCGGTCGATAGAGGGCAAGGACTGAAGAAATGTCTTCCAGCCCGGAGGGCTTCAAATCCCGCACAATCTGGCGCATGCCGGAAGACTCCAGTTGGAAGACCCCTTCCAGTTCTCCCCTGGCCAGTAACTTGTAGGTTTCCGGGTCATCCAGGGGTAACCGATCCAGATCCAATTGAATGCCCTTACCTTTGTGGATCAACTCGACGGCCTTCTGAATCATGGTCAGATTTTTCAGGCCCAAAAAGTCCATTTTCAATAGGCCCAGAGATTCAATGTCTTCCATAAAGTACTGGGTAAAGACAGCCCCATCAACGTTGCGTTGCAGGGGAACAATCTCATCTAACGGCTGGGCTGAAATTACTACCCCCGCTGCGTGGATTCCCACGCTCTTGTTGGTGCCTTCGATCCGCATGGCCATATCGATCCATCGCTGGTAGGTAACCTGGGGATCCGTTCCGGGTACGGGCAAATTCTTGTCGTACTTCTCTTGGAATTCTGGGGTAGGGGTCTCGTCAGAAATCATCACCTTCAGCTTGGTGGGTTTGCCCCGCACCACGGGAATCATCTTGGTCATGCGATCGGACTCGCCGTAGGGAATGTTGAGTACCCGCGCTACATCCTTCAGCACTGCCCTTGAGGTCATGCGGTTGTAGGTGATGATCTGGGCCACCCGCTCGGTGCCATACTTTTCAGTGACATAGCGAATCACTTCATCCCGCCGATCAATGCAGAAGTCGGTATCGATATCTGGCATAGACTTGCGCTCTGGGTTGAGAAAGCGCTCAAACAATAGGCCGTGATGCACGGGATCAATATTGGTAATGCCCATGGCGTAGGCGACGAGGGAACCTGCTGCAGACCCGCGCCCCGGCCCCACGGGAATGTCATGGTCGCGGGCAAATTTGATGTAATCCCACACCACCAGGAAGTAAGTGGAAAAGCCCATTTGTACCATCATTTGGAGTTCGTAATCGAGGCGTTCCCGATAGCGGGGCTCAACCTGTTCCAGAGAATTGCAGCGCATGCGGCAAATCAAGCCCTCGGTGGCAATCTTCTCCATGTAGGTATCGGCGGTGTAGCCAGCGGGTACGGGATAATCGGGAATGCGCGGCTCTCCCAGAATCTCGTAAAAAGGCTCTACTTTTTCGGCTACAGCCAGGGTATTGGCGATCGCCGCTTCAATCACCTCATCCGGTAGGTGATCGCGGAACAACCGCCGCATCTCATCGGCAGACTTCAGGTATTCTGTGCCGCTGTACCGCAGGCGTTTTTCCTCCGTAATCAGTTTGCCCGTTTGAATACAAAGCAAGGCATCGTGGGCCTCAACGTCGTAGCAAGAGATGTAGTGCGAGTCGTTGGTGCAGATCAGCTGAATATCTAGCTCCCGGGCAATCTTGACCAGCTCTACATTGACGATCCGGTCTTCTTGTGAACCGTGGTCTTGCAACTCCAGGTAGTAGTCATCGCCAAATAGGTCTTTGTACCACTGGGCGACCCGCCGCGACACCTCTGGCTTGCCCTGCAAAATTGCCTGGGGCACCTCCCCTCCCAGGCAGGAAGAAGTGGTGATTAACCCCTCGTGGTATTGTTCCAGCAATTCTTTATTGATACAGGGGCGAGAAAAAATGCCCTTGCCCTGGATGCCTTTCAGGTTGGAGATCGTCGTCAGTTTCACCAGGTTTTTGTAGCCCTGGACATTCTTAGCTAGGGTGATTTGGTGGTAACGGGGGCGGCGTTCTTGTTTCTCGATGTTGCCATTGATCACATACATCTCATTGCCGACGATCGGCTTGATGTTCCCTTTGGCCTTGCATACCTTGAGTAGTTCGATCGCCCCGTACATCACACCATGATCGGTCAAGGCGATGGCAGGCATGCCCAGCTCTACGGCCCGGTCAATCAGGTCGGGCAACTGGCTGGCCCCATCCAGGAGACTATAATCACTATGAATGTGCAGACCGACAAAGGACATAAAACCCATCCACTCCAATCGAGTCCAGAGTAGCACTATATATAGAGCTTGGCTCAATAAATTTCAGTAGATGTAGGGGTGATCTGAAAAATCCCTGACGAATCAATGAACACTATGGTATCCCACCTCCCTCTCAAATACCTTGTGAGAGGGAGGTGGAGTGATGTGTATCGGTTATTAAGACATTTTACGCTATAGTACACCCGATCGCATATCAGCATCTTGAACGCTGAACGGACGTTAGTCAATACAGGCTGATTGCTTTTCTGAGGTTGGCATTTGGAAGTCAGCTTGTTTAGGGATGAGTTCTAGGAATTTTGTAATGGAACTATCGGGGGCAATCGAGGGCATCCAGGGGGCCACCGTATTTCTTGTGTAGGAGGGCGATCGCCCATTCTGTCAACCGAAGAGGTCCCTCCAGGTGAACAGCGGGGTAGTTTTTTTAAATCAATATGATGATTTTTGACGCAATAGCCCCTAAACTGCTGTCATCCTTTGATTTCACAGAAGACAAAACTGTAGCAATGACTACCGCTGATTACATCCAGGAAGAAGACGCTCGACGGGTTCAAATTTTAAGCGAGGCACTGCCCTACATTCAGCATCTGACGGGCAAGACCATCGTGGTCAAGTATGGTGGTGCCGCCATGAAAGATAGCACCCTAAAAGACCAGGTGATTCGCGATGTGGTGCTGATGGCCTGTGTGGGGCTGCGGCCAGTGCTGGTGCATGGGGGTGGGCCAGAGATTAACTCCTGGCTTGATAAGTTGGGGATTGAGGCGCAATTTAAGGATGGCCTGCGAGTCACCGATGGCCCTACCATGGATGTGGTGGAAATGGTGCTGGTCGGTCGGGTCAATAAGGAACTGGTCTCCCTGATCAATCAGGCTGGCGGTTCTGCGGTAGGGCTATGTGGCAAAGACGCCAGTCTCATTCGATCACGGCCAGCAGACCAGGAAGGAATCGGGTTTGTGGGAGAGGTCACCAGTATTAATACTCACATTCTGGAAACCCTGGTCAACAATGGCTATATTCCCGTGATTTCCAGCGTTGCCACCGATGAAGAGGGGCAGGCCTACAATATTAACGCCGATACAGTGGCGGGGGAAGTTGCCGCTGCCCTCGGTGCAGAAAAATTAATCTTACTCACAGATACGGCTGGCATTTTACAAAACTACAAAGACCGATCTACCCTGATTCCCAAACTGGATATTCAAGAGGCCCGCCGGCTGATTGATACCGGTGTGGTGTCGGGCGGCATGATCCCCAAGGTGGGGTGTTGCGTACGTACATTGGCTCAGGGGGTACGGGCTGCCCATATTATTGATGGTCGGGTGCCGCACTCCCTGCTGCTGGAGATCTTTACCGACTCGGGCATTGGCTCCATGATTGTAGCCTCTGAGTTTAGGGGGATGATTCCTTAACAAAGCGCTTTAACACCCAACTGGCCAGGCCACTGAAAATTGCCCCCGCCATCAAAATACCGATCGCTGGGGTGAAGATGGGTTCCCACAGGGAGTACCAGACATCTAGCCCCAGTGGAATACCAGCCGACCGGCCAACCACCGCAGCAGCAAACCAGAAAAAACTGGCCAGCACCAGAAACAGATCTACCATGAGCAGAGTGTTGAGGCCGTTGAGCAATTTTTGTTTCATAGTATAGACTACTGAGGTTCTTCGGTTTCATTGCTGACAAAGCCATCGGCCTGGTTTTGCCCTTCTGCCTCCAGGGCAGCTTTTAGAGTATGCCAGGTGAGTGTGGCACACTTGATGCGCACAGGAAACTGAGAAACCCCCTGCATCACATTGAGCTTGCGAAACTCGGTGGGAAATTCGCCCTGACCGTGCATCATCTTTTGAAAGCGTTGCACCATTTCCATGGCTTCATTCACAGGCCTACCCTGCATCGCTTCTGCCATTAAATCTGCTGAGGCCATCGCAATGGCGCAGCCTTCCCCTTCAAATTTAACCTCCTCAATTCGATCGCCCGTTTGATTGAGTTTAAGCGTTAACTCGATTGTGTCGCCACAGGAGGGATTGTGTCCCTTTTGGTGGCGATCGACGGGGTCAGTCGTTCCCCGATAACGGGGCTTTTTGTATCGCTCCAGAATCACTTGCTGGTAGAGATCACGCAAATTACCTGAGGTCATGGGTTACTTTTTATCTAACCAGAGTTGGGCTGTTTACATCCTATCAGGAGAGACTGACTGACTGGCGTTGCGGCGGTAAAACCCTGACACTGGTTAACTTACCGCTCCCAGGCCAGATAGGTTTCCGGTAAAATGGGAGTATGTCACAGCCCAACCATTACCAGACTTTAGAAATTAGCCCAACCGCCAGTCAACATGAGATTAAGCTAGCCTATCGCCGCTTAGTTAAGTTATTTCACCCCGACAGCAATCAGGTCACCGCTTGCCACGACAAGATTGCCAGCATCAATGCAGCCTATGAAATTTTAGGTGACCCCCAGCGGCGCCAAAGTTATGACCAGCAAATGCGTTACGCTAGGCGCTCCGGCTCGTCCAACGGCCCTGGCAGCGGGCAGGCCAACCCACGGCAACCGACGGCGGCGACAGCCCAGGCCAGCTATCGCAAACAGCAACACAGATCTCGTCAGGTTGATGAGCAGATTGAACAGTGGATTCGGTTGGTCTACACCCCTGTTTGTCGCACGATCCAACAGATCCTCAGCCCCTTAAAGCGACAGGTTGATGACCTGGCGGCTGACCCCTTTGATGATCAGCTGATGGGTGACTTTCAAGACTATCTCGATCACTGTCGAGACCTGCTCGGTCGAGCCGAAAAGACCTTCCGATCGCGGCCTAACCCGGCAGCGGTAGCTGGAATTGCGGCCAACCTGTATTACTGCCTGGGGCAGGTGAGCGATGGGCTAGACCAGTTGGAGTTTTTTACCGCAAACTACGACGACCACTACCTCCATACTGGCCAGGAGTTGTTTCGCATTGCAGCGGGCTTGCGGCGGGAGGCCCAAGCGGCAATTAAAGAATTTGCTTAGTTTTTTGGGGATACAGGAGACTGTTCTGGATGAAGTAACGGGCAGGGTAGGAATGACCGAGTTGCTTGATCGTGCGATCGCTCGGTTACAAACTTTGCCTGAAAGTGAGCAGAACGCAATCGCCTCAATTATCCTGGAGGAAATTGAAGATGAGCGTCGTTGGGATGAGGCATTCTCCCATTCTCCAGATATTCTTGCAAAACTCGCAGCGTCAGCAATGGCTGAGTATCATGCTGGTAAAACCTAAGAACTTAATCCAGAGACGTTGTGAAGTCTCGCACCACTGCCCAGTCTCGTAAGCTGTTTGCTGACTTGCGTAACACCCTCAATAATGCCTCCGATCAGAAAGTGACCGGTTGTAGGGGGTGAAGTATATAGTTGATTGATTGCTAGAATTGCCGTTGAAAGGTTGCGATCGTCCGGCTGGGGCGGCTAAACCTTCCTTTAATTTATTGTACATCCCTCAGAAAACGTGACTCAACTGATTTCCTCTCCCCCGGATCTGACGCTAGAACGCGCCTCAGACCCTGACTCCAGCAAGGCTGCTCTGGATGTAACGGGCATGAAGTGTGCCGGATGTGTGCGGGCAGTAGAGCAAGCATTACTGAGTACTCCTGGGGTCTTGACGGCAACCGTTAACCTGGCAACAGAAGTCGCCACTGTGGAATATCATCCTGGGGAGATCAGCCCTGGGGAGTTAGCCGATCGCTTAACTGACTCAGGGTTTCCATCCCAACCCCGAGTTCCGACCAGTCAGGGGATCAATCAACCTGGCTTGTTAGATCTGCAGCAACAACGTCAGATGGCAACCCGGCAACAGTGGACACGTCTGACGATCTCGATTCTGCTACTGTTGTTATCTGCCCTTGGGCATCTAGAACCCCTGTTGGGCATTCACCTTCCCGTCCTAGGAAATCTCTGGTTTCATGCAGGGCTGGCAATGGTGGCCCTACTGGGCCCCGGTCGGGCAATGGTCATCGAGGGTTGGCGGGGGCTACGCCGTAATGCCCCAAATATGGACACGTTGGTCAGCCTGGGTACCCTGACCGCCTGCATCACTAGCATGATTGCCCTGGTATTCCCCAACCTGGGGTGGGAGTGCTTCTTTGACGAACCCGTGATGCTGGTGGGCTTTATTCTGCTGGGCCGCACGTTAGAACAATTGGCCCGCAATCGGGCAGCGACAGCCTTTCAATCCCTACTGGCATTGCAACCCCGAATGGCCCGTTTGATCAGGCAAGATATATCTGAATCCGATCGCCCAATCAGCGATGGATCCCCTGACTTGTCTGCCTGCCCAGCGATCGAAATCCCCGCCGAGTGTGTGCGGGTGGGAGAGTGGCTACAGGTGTTACCGGGAGACAAAATTCCTGTCGATGGTCAGGTGCTGGTTGGCCAGACCACGGTCAATGAAGCCATGTTAACCGGGGAAGCCTTACCCGTTGTGAAACAGCCGGGAGACCTGGTTGCAGCCGGGACTCTGAACCAGACCGGGGCGATCGTCCTGCAAGCCACCCGTACCGGGCAAGAGACGACCCTGGCTCAAATTATTGCCCTGGTGGAGTCAGCCCAAACCCGCAAAGCCCCCATTCAACGGTTGGCAGATAGGGTGGCGGGGTACTTTACCTACGGCGTCATGACGCTTGCGGCCCTCACCTTTCTCTTCTGGTTTTTGATTGGAACCCATCTCTGGCCCCATACCCTTCTCAGCCAAAACTGGTTCATCCTGGGCCATGGGCCTTTTAGCCATGGCTCTCCCCCAGGGCCTCATCACCCGCTTGCCACAGTCTCCCCCCTGTTACTCAGTCTCAAATTAATGATTGCGGTATTGGTGATTGCCTGCCCCTGCGCTCTGGGCCTGGCCACCCCGACAGCAATTTTAGTGGGCTCCGGGATTGGGGCTGAGCGGGGGCTGCTGCTTCGAGGGGGAGATAGTTTAGAAAAGATTCACGCCCTAGATATGATCGTCTTGGATAAGACGGGCACCCTAACGGCAGGGCGGGCTACCGTCACCGACTGTCTACCCTGTCTTCCTGAACTCTCATCAGAACAGCTTTTACAGTTGGCTGCCACCGTTGAAAGCGGCACCCGCCATCCCCTGGCAGAGGCGATTCAAACTGAAGCACAACGTTTAGGATTGGGCCCCTTCCCAGCTCATGACTTTATTACAGAACCAGGGCTTGGGGTAGCAGCGACCCTGGAGACTGGCGAGAATCTTGCCTTTGCAGGTAAGCCGGTCTATCTTGGTTCCCTGCGCTGGCTAGAGCAGCAGGGCATTGCCGTTGAGCTATCCCTGCAACAGCAGGGCAATGCCTGGGCTCAGGCGGGTAAGTCTGTGGTCTATGTTGCCGTTGCCGATCAAGGGGTTGGTCTGATTGCAGTGATTGATCAACCCAGAGCCGATGCGGCTCAGATGATCGCGGCCCTAAAACAAATGGGGTTGGCGGTAAAGCTGATGACGGGAGACCAGCCAGACACCGCCATTGCTTTAGCTCAGCAGTTGGGTCTGTCGCCCGATCAGGTGATGGCCAATGTCAGCCCCGCTGAAAAAGCAGCGACGATCGCCCAACTCCAACAGGCTGGCCATCGGGTGGCGATGGTGGGAGACGGCATCAATGATGCACCGGCTTTAGCCCAGGCCAATGTAGGGATTGCCCTCAACTCTGGGACGGATGTGGCGATGGAAACGGCAGACATCATTCTCATGGGCGATCGCCTGATGGATGTGGTCAGTGCCATTCGTCTCAGTCGAGCCAGTTTTAACAAAATTCGGCAAAACCTATTCTGGGCCTTCGCTTACAATGTGGTGGGCATTCCCCTTGCTGCTGGAGTCTTATTACCCTCTGCTGGCATTTTACTCAGCCCTGCTGCAGCGGGGGCTATGATGGCTTTTAGCTCTCTCAGCGTCGTCTGCAATTCCCTGTTACTCTATCTCAACCCCCTAGACCATGCCATCCCAACCGCTGCAAAGTCACCTGACCCTAAAGTCGCGGCATAACGTCCTGTTTTTAGATGCCCGTGCGGCTGAAGGTAAAAATGACAACCTCTATTAAATTGGCCGTCAACGGCACCCTGATGCGGGGCTTAGATTTAAACCCCAATTTGCACCAGGTGGGAGCCAGCTTTATTCGAGAAACCCAAACCGAACCCTGCTATCGGCTGTGGTCGATCAACGATCGTCACCCCGCCATGCTTAAGGTTACCCAGGGGGGACGCGCCATCGCAGTGGAAGTGTGGGCAATTCCCGCTGGCCAGGTGAGTGCCCTGCTGCTGATGGAACCTGCTGGCCTTTGTATCGGTAAAGTCCGATTGGTGGATGGGGAAGAAGTACTGGGAGTATTGGGGGAGCCTTTTTTAGTAGCAGGGCAGCAAGAAATCACCCAATGGGGAGGCTGGCGGGCTTATATCGCAGACCTGACACCTGAGAAGTCAAGGGGCACAGGAGAGGCTGTGATCGGGCAAGGCTCACATCAGACCAGCCCATTAGAGGCATGGGTGGAGCAGATGGCCCAGATCATTGACTTGCCCTTGCAGCCAGCCCATCGACCCGGCGTAGTGGAAAATATGGCCCGGTTGCAGGCGATCGCCCAGTTGGTGATGGATTTTCCCCTGCCTGAAGACAGTGAAATCGCACCGGTGTTTCATCCATGACTCCTGCTTACCCAGATGCCACCAGTGTTGCAGCTAGTGTGCACAACCAGGAAGTCTCTGCCCAAGCAGTGATCGCCGCTGCCCTGGCTCGCATTGCCGCCCACAACCAAACCCTCAATTGTTTTACGTCCGTCTTGTCAGAGCAGGCGATGCAGGCGGCAACAGCAGTGGATCGGGCGATCTCCCAGGGACACGATCCAGGGCCACTGGCAGGGGTGCCCTTTGCGGTTAAAAACCTGTTTGACATTGAGGGAGTAACCACCCTGGCTGGTGCCAAGATTAATGCCGACAATCCTCCTGCCACTCAGGACGCTACGGTGGTGAGGCGATTGAGACAGGCTGGTGCCATTTTGGTGGGGGCACTCAACATGGATGAGTATGCCTATGGTTTCGTCACCGAAAACCATCACTATGGCCCGACCCTGAACCCCCACGATTTGCAACGGGTCGCGGGCGGTTCATCCGGCGGTTCCGCCGCAGCGATCGCCGCTGGCTTGGTGCCCCTCACCCTTGGCTCCGATACCAATGGCTCAATTCGGGTACCTGCTGCCTTTTGTGGCATTTTGGGGTTAAAACCCACCTATGGCCGATTATCTCGAGCTGGTGCCTACCCCTTTGTCGCCAGCTTAGATCATGTCGGGCCTTTTGCCCGGTCAGTGCGAGACTTGGCCTTGGCCTATGATTTACTGCAAGGGGCTGATCCAGGCGATCCTGTCTGCGCAGATCGCTGCATTGAGCCAGCCCTACCCCAGTTATCTCAAGGGCTGCAGGGGCTACGGGTTGCCATCGCTGATGGCTATTTCCTGGAAGGCGCGACGCCAGAGGTATTGGCGGGGCTAGATCAAGTAGCCCAGGCCTTGCATGTCACCCAGCGAGTCACTTTTCCAGAAGCAAGCAGGGCCAGAGCAGCCGCATTTCTGATTACAGCGTCAGAAGGCAGCAATCTTCACCTAGAACATTTGCGGCAGCGGCCCCAGGATTTTGATCCTGCTACCCGCGATCGCTTCCTGGCGGGGGCACTGCTGCCGGCAACCTGGTATTTACAAGCTCAGCGGTTTCGGCGTTGGTATCGAGATCAGGTAGAAAGGCTATTCCAACAGGTTGATCTGATTCTGGCCCCTACCACTCCCTGTGTCTCCCCTCTGATTGGCCAGAAGACGTTGCGACTGGGAGGGCAGGAAGTTCCCCTGCGTCCCAATATCGGGGTCTATACCCAGCCCCTTTCGTTTATTGGCTTGCCCATTGTCTCTGTGCCAGTGCAGCAGGTCGGTCAACTCCCCGTTGGGGTGCAGGTGATTGCAGCCCCTTATCAGGAGGTCTTAGCACTGCGAGTTGCCGCCTACCTGGAAGCAGAGGGTGCCATCTCTGCCCCAGTTGTCGAGCCCAGTTAAATAAAAGCACGGCGGTGATATACTACATCTTGTCGGTAGAGATGCAGTATTTTAGGACAGCGTTATGCAGATACAGGAACCTCAGCAGCAACCATTAACTGGAGTTGAATCAGATGAACCATCCGTTAAAGACTCCAGGGCTAAGGCTCCTATTCTGAAGAAAATACGGGGTGGCGTTCTGCTGACAATCGGGTTTCTCCTCTCTCCCCTCAGTTGGTGGAATGATCTGATCTTTAATCTGCCTGTTGCCTATGGATTTGGTTATCTTTGCAGTCTCTTGTCGCCCCACTGGTTAGTGCCAGGGACGATCGCGGGCTACTGGTTTTCCAATGTTTTGGGCATTTTGCTGATGCAGAGTGGCCTTTTAGATATGGTGCCAGAGCGGTCTGGTGAACGCAGTCTTAAGCAAGAACTATTAACGGGCATTGTTACTTCCACCGCCTACACCCTTTTAATTGTCGGCCTGTTGCAATTTCATCTGCTGGAAACTCCGGCTATTTTTGCCAGTGAGCAATTAGCGAATCTCAGTTCTCTTCTGCCCTGGTAGCTAAAAAATTACATCTATGAATTACGAGCTATTGTGCGGCCTCAGCTTTGGGGTGGGCATTGTGGTTGGCTTGACAGGAGTGGGGGGGGCGTCCCTGATTACTCCTATGCTAATCCTAGTATTTCAGGTGCCTACGGCGATCGCCATCAGCTCTGATGTGGTGGCTGCCACTTTGATGAAGGTGGTGGGCGGCTTTAAGCATTGGCGGCAACAAACCCTTGACCCCACAGTGGTGAAGTGGATGAGCCTGGGAAGTGTGCCTGGAGCGCTAGCAGGTTTGATCCTCTTTCATGGGATCAAAGATCACTGGAGCGAAGATTGGAATCAACTGCTACTGCGACTGCTGGGCAGTCTGATTTTGGCCATGACCCTGATTGGCATCGGGCAATTAGTTTTGTCTCAGTTCTTTCCTGACATGCAACTGCCTGTGCTGCCAGTATTGAATCTGGATACCTGGTCTGGTCGGGTTGCGACCTTGGCGATCGGCTCCCTCCTGGGATTTTTGGTGGGGTTAACCAGTGTTTCCTCCGGTTCTATGTTTGCCCTGGTGCTGATGGCCTTCTTTCAACTGGATGCCCGTAAACTGGTGGGGACAGATTTATCTCAAGCCGCGATTTTGCTAAGTTTCACTTCCATCGGCCATATTGGGTTTGGTAGCGTCGATTGGGGCTTGGTGGGGGCGATCTGGTTTGGCTCTGTGCCCGGTGTGTTGCTGGGAGCAAAGCTGTGTCAATTTG
>JBJTUO010000217.1:0-24246 GCA_046080785.1 Leptolyngbyaceae cyanobacterium
TACCATAGCTTTTCGCTCGGCAGGTAAAAGAAGCCATCCTGGGTCTTAGGCGGAATTGGAAACCCATTTTCAGGGGTGCAGGTGTGGCAAATGCCCCCATCTGGAGCAATCCATTTCTTGGCTTGGGCGTTCCAGTAAATGTTGCCAGTTGCCCGGTAGTGGGGATCTTGCTCATTCACCACAATCCGCACAAACTTATAACTCTGATTGAACAAACATTTACCTGTCCGACCACTGCTGTCTACCCTCCAACTAACGGTTGTGCCCTGAGTGCCCGTGATCGTGACATCTGCCATGTAGGTGTCATACCGGCTAACAACCTCATTTTTGCACCAACCAGGCATTTGCTCTGGTAACTCAGCCCGAGCAGGACGAGTAAACGGCAACATGCTGGCTGATGCAATTGCTGCACCACAGACTCCTGCAGCTAAAACATTTCTAGTGAAAATGGTCTTCATTGCTCCCCGCTTGAAAATAGAGTGGACTTGCATGGAGTGGACTTTCTATGCGTTGCCCTAGTGTACACCCAACCCCTAACGTACATCCAAGATCAACCTCTAATCTGAGTTATTCACCCCCCATCCAGGCAACTTTCGTTTTCAATCGGCACGCTTTAAATATTCTCTTTGTTAGTATAAAATTTCCTTCTATACGGGTTGTAGGGGTTTAACAGTGACTAAAAGAGAGCAGATGCAAAGCATGGTTCCGCTGCTGTTAGGAGCAACGGTGTTGATTTCTGCGACAACAGTTCAGGCCGCCTCAGAGCCCATCAAGAAGGTGTCTGAATCCAATTTAGAAGCTTCCAGAACAGATTCACTGCTAATAGCGCAGGCTGCTTCTACCATGCCTCAAATTGAAGCCTATGCTCTAGAAAAAGAGTCGGAGACGGCCGATCAGGTCACCTCGGTTTCCCAACTAACCGATGTCAAACCGACAGATTGGGCTTCCCAGGCACTCCAATCTCTGGTAGAACGCTACGGTTGTATTGTGGGCTACCCCGACAAAACATTTCGCGGTAACCGGGTTCTCACTCGCTACGAGTTTGCCGCTGGCTTGAATGCCTGCATGGATCGGATTAATGAATTAATTGGGGCCAGTACTGCCGATTTAATTAAAAAAGAAGACCTGCTTGCTAACCATCCAACGGTTGCAAGAATCATTTGCAGCCGAACTGGCCGCCCTGAGGGGGCGCATTGATGCCCTGGAAGTACGCACTGCGACCCTAGAGCAGCAACAGTTTTCTACCACGACCAAACTGCTTGGGGTGGCAACGATGTATGTCGCCGGTGCCGCAGGGAGCGAAACGGCCACCAGCTATGTTCCTACCGTTAACGGGGTTCAGGTGGTTCGCCCGGGAGAAGACATAAAAAAGCAAGCCGTGATGCAGTATTCCACCCTGTTATCCCTCAACACTAGCTTCAGCGGCTCTGATAATCTGTCAGTGGATTTGTGGACCAGTAATCTGACACCCTTTAGTTCTCCTATTTTCGGCGTTACGAAAAATGTCACCGGAACTTATCAAACGCGTCTCTCTTTCGACGCACCCCCCTACGACAGTAAAGTTACTCTGGCAGATCTAATCTATAAATTTCAACCGGTTAATAATCTTACTGTCTTTATTGATGCCGTCGGTGGAGAGGTATCTGGGGAGTTGCTTTTCGCTACCCAGCCGTTTACGGTTTTTGCGCCCTACACAACTTCTATCAGTCGATTTGGTCGTTACGATCCAATTTATTATCAAACCCTGGCGCGGCCAGGGGTGGCGGCAAGCTATAAATTCAGCGATAAGTTTTCCGTTGGCGCGGGCTATTACGCTGACTTTTTTGTTAACAATCCTCAAACGGGTCTTTTTGATGGCGGCAATGCGGCGATCGTCCAATTAAGTCTGTTTCCGACGGACACATTGGGAATGACCTTGGTCTATGTTCGTTCCTATAATCCTGCGGGAACGGGAGTTTCTGTCTCGGGACAGACCGGTAGTTTGTATGCGGATCAACCATTTGGTACGACTTTGCTTCCAAATGGGGCTCCTGCTTCTATTGCCACCACTGCCGATCATCTGAGTTGGGGCTTTGGATGGCGACCCATATCGCAATTAGCCTTCACGGGTGATGTAGGCGTTGCTTTTGCCCATGCCCAGGAAGATAATCCCGCTTATGGGGTCTCTAGGGGCGATGGCGCAACCTTGTTCGAATGGAATTTTGCCATTGCTCTACCGGACTTGTTTAAAAAAGGCAATGTGGGCTCGTTGATGGTCGGTAACCCCTATCGCGTTGTTAGCCAGGGTAGTGGCACCCTCAAACCCGAGAGTGATACGGCTTGGCATATTGAAGCAGCCTATAAACACAACATCAATAACAATCTCTCGCTTCAGCCGGGTTTTCTAGTGATTCTCAACCCAGAGAACAACAACAATAATCCCACTATTTGGGTATGGCAGCTAAAAACCCAATTCATGTTCTAGGGTGCTTGGTTTTTTTTCTGATGCCATCTACCATTCAGAGACGTATTAACGAATGCTCATGAATCTTTCGCGATCGCCATGGTCTATCCCACTGAAACCCGTTTTAACGTTAGTCTTTAGCGTAATAATCCTTTGCTCGTTCCCGATCTCAGCCAATGCCCATCACCCCATGGGAGGCACCACCCCCAATAATTTTGAGGCAGGTTTTTTATCAGGGTTGGGGCATCCCATAATTGGCATCGATCACTTTGCTTTTATTGTGGCCAGCGGCCTAGCGGCGATTAATTTATCTCATTTTTGGATAATTCCCGGCAGCTTTGTTGTGGCTAGTGCTGTCGGCGTTCTGGTTCACCTTCGGTCTGTAGATGTACCCAACAGTGAAATAGCGATCGCTATTTCTGTCATTTTATTGGGCAGTTGTTTAATCATTCGTTCCCGTTGGCGGGATGGAGGTACTGCCCCATTCGCCTTACTTGGACTAAGTTTGTTAACTGGTTTAGCGGGTATTTTTCATGGCTATGCCTACGGAGAAACCGTCATTGGGGCAGAAACAACTCCTATCGTGGCTTACTTGACCGGTCTCTCTTTTATGCAAGGAATGATTGCTTGGGGAAGTTATTATCTAGGCGGCATTCTCTGTCAACAATTTTCCGCAATTAATGTCTTTAAATACGGCGGAATATCCATCGCGGGTGTGGGTCTGTTTTCTCTGCTGTCCCATTTGGCGTTGACTTGATACCCGCTAATCAGCCTAAAGCAATTGTGTTTATATAACTCAATCAAAATTATGGAACCTAAAGAACCGACCCAAAACCCGTCTTCATCTTCATTCCAACCATCCGCTCAAGAGACAACGAGCAAATCTCGGCGTAAGTTTCTTCGTCATGCAGGTTTGGCAAGTTTAACTGCTGGCGCAACTACCATCGTCGGTCGTGAAACAATTGACCAACCAGCGACTGCTACCCTCCCCGCCCAACATGGCGTAATACCGGATGACTCCCGTGCTATTCATGGGGGCTCTCCTGTATCAGATGCGCCGGTCAAATCCCCCAATGGTCGCATCGAACCAGTACTACCACCTTTGAAAGAGCGCGTCCTTGCCCTCAAGCAATTGCTAATCGAGAAAAAATTAATCTCCGATCAATCCGTTCAGGGCTTTGTAGATTATTACGAAAAGTTTGTCGGCCCCCACCTCGGCGCAGCGGTAGTGGCCCATGCTTGGAGCAATCCCGATTGGCAAGCTAAGCTCTTAGCTCCTCCTCAAAATAAACCTTTTCAGGCGGCCTTGTTAATTCGAGACTTCCTATTCAACACCATCAATCCCGACACCGGTAAACCCTATCTCGTCCCCCAAATTACCTTTGGACTCACCATTGGCCCAGAAGGAGAATTTATTCGAATTGTTGCTAATGGCGAGCAAACCCATGATGGTAAAACACTTTTTGTCCATAACCTCGTCACTTGTACCGTTTGTTCCTGCTATCCTCAAGCCCTATTAGGCACACAACCCATGTGGTACAAATCTCAACAGTATCGAGCGCGGAGCGTCTCCGATCCCTTTGGGATTCTGGCAGAATTTGCGGCAGACGCGAATCACGGCAAAGCGGATCGTCAAGCACAATTCCAAGTCTATGCTGACAAAATCGACGAGTTGCGAGTTTGGGATTCCAACTCCGAAGTGCGCTTTTTTGTGATTCCTGAAATGCCGAAGCAGTGGGCTGGGTTAAGCGAAAATGAATTACGCAAGCGCGTTACCCGCAATGCCATGCTTGGTGCAGAGATTCTTTACGCCTAATTCAAGAATTCACTGCTGCAAGACTAATGAGTTTTTAAGGAGAGACGACACTTATGGAAGGCCCCCATTTTCTACAAGGTTGGGCAGGTTACGGAAAAATTCCCTATAAAAATCAGCCGGAAAGTCAAGCATGGCTAGAAGAGTGGGAAGGAGAACTGGGATCAATCTTTGCCCTCCTGACTACGAAGTTTGATAAGGGGCTAGAACCCAATCAGCCTGTCCCGTTTTGGGGGATAGATGCTGCTCGCTGGGGACGAGAAACCATGAATCCCCGGGATTACATGAACGATTCCTATGATGCACTCTGGATGGAAACCCTATGCTCATTGATTACGATGTATGGTGATCGCCTGGGGATTTCTGTAGAAGACTTAGAAAACCGTCAAATTACCACAGCAGCGGCCCAACAAAGGGCAGAAGCAATCCGTAAAATCGCCTTTACCCAGACCGTGCCGGGGTGCGGTCGCCCCGATGCTCAGGGACGCTATCAATCTACTCGATACGATCCGGCCGTCATGGGGTCTATTAAAGCGATCGGTGCCAATCCCAAATTTAAAGTGGGCGACAGGGTGCGCTGTATCAGTCAATTAGCGGCTGGCCATACCCGCGAGTATCCCTATTTTCGCGGCAAGGTCGGTACCATCGTTGCTTACTATGGCTTGGCTGAAGAAAAACGCGATGCTCAAGGACAAGTCGAATTTCAGGGGGTTTACTACGCGCCATATCCCGAAATTGCTAGCCGAGGTCTCCAGAGGTTTTATACGCCAGTCTATAATGTCCGCTTTGAAAACAATGAAATTTGGGGTGAGGGCTTTGGCGACCCACGCTTAGCAATTTATGCCGATGTCTATGAACCCTACATAACTTTAGTAGAGTAAGACAACTTCTTCTCTTGTCAGACCATCGCCCCTGTATTAACGCTCAGCTTAATTACTTTATGGATATTCAAACTCTACAAAAAGAACCCATTCCGCCCCTCTTCAAAGACAATGGTGAGCCGGTTTTCCGCGATTCATGGGAGGCGGAAGCATTTGCTATTGTCAATCTCCTGATCAAACAGGGCTTTTTAACTTGTTCCGAATGGGTCGAAATTTTTAGCCAAGAAATAAAAGCAGCTCAAGCCCAAGGTGATCCAGACCGGGGAGACACCTATTTTTTCCACTGGTGCAGTGCGCTAGAACGGCTTTCTGTCGAGCGAGGCTTAACAGATTGGCCAACCTATCAACGGCAACTTGAATTGTGGCATCAAGCGGTGTTGAACACGCCCCATGGAGTTCCTTTAGCGCTTGAAAATGCCTATGACGAAACAGACTCATCTCACGAACACCACAACCATGACCAGGGTCATAACCACCACCATCAACAAGTTGACCCAGACCATCTTCCCGAAAATATGCTCAACCCCGTTGCAGTTATTGCCTTTAAGTAAATCTAGGGGATATAAACCTGTGGTTAGGAACGAAAGGGCGAAACTGCTAGGGGGTCAGTTGAGCGCACAATCTTGACTCCAGCCGCAGCGAATCTTTGGAAGGCCGCATTTGCCTGGTCGGTGAAATCCACAATCCCCGGAACAACGACAGGAGAGGTGCAGTCTTCCAGAAGGTAGACCTTTTTAGCCAATCGCGGATCGATGCGATCGATTTCCGTTAGTAGGTCATCAATGCTCCAGGCCACACAGTGGCTCTTGGCTTGGCCCGCCATGTAAATGGCATCAAACTCTAGTAAGTGATGGATTAAAGCCAAGTTTTTTTCTGCGATCGCTGCACCGCCTGGTGAGTCCATGACCTCTGGGCGCAGAATCGAATAATTTTCGGTTAAGGGATGGCGGCCCTTGAGTTCAAACCGGGTCTGGTGCTGACGGGCAATGGTATGAAAGAAGCAAGCCTCTTCTACCGCCGCAACCAGGGCATGACCGATACCGCCCAACATTGAGTGGTAGGGCCAGATCGTCAGAGGAAACTTGCCTGCTTGACTGAGGCTGGTGACATAGTGCAGGGCATAGGCTTGTAGCGCAGTCAGATCCGCGATACCCAGACTATTTGCGATCGCGGGGTTCACCTGCCATACTCCTGCTTGCACCTGCTCCAGGCTAATAATAGTCAGGGGGGCAGGATGGGCACCATCGCGATCAACCCAAAAAATGGGATGAAAAATTTGACTGGCGGTATGGGTATCCAGGGTGGCAATAATTTCGGTAATTTGCCCTAGGTTATGATAAAGAAACTGACAGATGCGCTGGTTATCTTCTACGGCACCCAGGCCAGAGCGACCGCCGACAAATAGCTCGAAACCAGGGATGCAAAAGGTATTTTGCACGTCAATCAGTAGCAGGCAGACCCGGTGGGTGTCTTGGGCGGCGGGCAAGATGTGGTGTTGTTTGGCCCAGGCGATCGCTTGACTGGCTCGCTCCTGATAGGGGACACGCCAGACCTCACCGACTTTGGTGATCTGAAAGTGGTCTGGAATCGGAAGCTGGGTAAGGGTAGGCATTTGACACCTCCAACTAAACAGCGTCTGCTTCCAATGTAGCGGATCCCCCTTGAGCCAGACGAACCTGGCTTAAAGTTTGACTGCAACGGAGAGGGTGGGATTCGAACCCACGGTGACTCGCGCCACACTCGATTTCAAGTCGAGCTCGATAGACCACTCCGACACCTCTCCCTAGATCATCTATGGTACTGTAACCCGCGCCTTTACGCTTGACGGATCTTGGCTGGTAGGTGAAATGCGCCAGATGGGAGTAACCAGCCCTGCACCGCCAGACAAGTATTTATCAAGTATTTATGCTGATACGGTTTTCTGTCTTTAAGGGACGGCTGGCCCGACTTTAGAAATCTGAGAAAAAGTTGCATTAATTAATAATGTAATGGGTCTTGCCAAGAACGATGGCAGATCTGCCCCTAGTTAATGTGGAGTGATTATCGATGTTTACCCCGTCTCATCAGTTGATTTCCCGTTCGCGCAAAACACCGGTTCAACTTATTCCCAATGGTAAGGGGTTTTATCTGACAACGGCGGTGGAGTACCAAACTGGTCAGGAGCCAGCCTTTGAAATTCGGCCCAGGTTAGGGATTTACTGCAAGGGCACCCCGATCGTGGGGTATCGATTGGAGCCTTTATCTGCAGAAGTGGAGGCCACTGCAACATCCCCTGTTTCTACCTCATCCCGCTAAGTCTGGCATTGCTGATTCCAGCGATAAAAAGGATGCTGGATGTTTTCAATTCACCTTGCTTTTCAGTAACGGCCTAAATCCTGACTTGAGTGAGTCATACTGGTAACATTCAGATAATCTGTACTCAGGGGATGATCTAAGCCAATTTGCCTAAATTGGTGCAAATTTCTGCCTTAGGGTCTCCCCAAAAGGAAGTTGTTAAATACCATGCCTAACTGTTATTTGCTTCCCGGTGGGAAATAAGGAACTCCCGTCATGCTTGTCTGCCCCAGGTGTCAGTTTGAAAATCCCAACAGCAACAACTTCTGTCAGGAGTGTGGTGCTTCCCTGAGTCAAAATACCTGCCCAGCATGTGGCAATCTGGCGTCGTTCAAGTCGTTACAATGTTCCAAGTGTGGATCGCAGGCAGGGGTGACCTGGCGGGCGATCGTGCAGGGCGGTGGGCGATCGTTGGCTGACTTGACCGCTGGCAGGGCTGCTGCTACTGATGTCTATCTAGATGATCAACAGCGCTACTGTTTGTTAAAAGTTCTATCGTCGCTTGACACTCTACCCCAAGAGCAGCAGGCAATTGTCTTAGATTGTCAACCGTTCCAGGTATCCCTCCTAGAAGCCCTAATTAAGGCTTTCGGTGTGAGCGATGAAACAGAATCGGAAAACCTCAAGACACTCAGTCAGGCCATCCCTGTCATCGCCCGTCCTTACTTGGCTTTGAGTGACATCATGCCGCAAACTTTTCCCTTCGTTCGGGATGCCTGGCAACAAAACGGCCAACAATTTTTGTTATTAGAAGACCGCTCTACTTTGCCGACTCTGACTGACGTTTGGGTAGACAAAGGCCAGGCGCTCCCACTTTTGCAGGTCTTGCATACCCTTTACGAAATGTTGGAGCTGTGGGACGTGCTGGAACCATGGGGTTATCGTCAAAGTATTTTAGACGGTGACAATCTCTGTTTGGATGAAGACCATACCCTCTGTTTACAGCAGCTCTATGCTGACCCCGTCGATTGGCCTCCGACATTACAAGATCTGGCCCATTTCTGGAAAAGCCTATTTCCCCAATCCCAACAGACCCATTTAGGGGCTTTAACTCCTTTGTTCACTGATTTAGAAGCAGGGGGGCTGCCTAGCACCGATGAGGTGAGATCGCGCATCGAAGCAATTGTTAATGGGTTGCAAGCTGCACCAGAAGTAACGGGCTCTACAGAGGCACCCCTTCAAATGCAACCCCCAGCTCGATCCACTGCGGCTGTAGCGCCCCCTGATGTAGCTGGTCTGGCCAATAACGGTCTTGAACCGAGTCTAACCCCAGCGTCAACCCAACCGGAATGGACGCTTGATGATCTAACTGCGATCGCAAAAACCGAACTTCCGGCGGATGGTGATGATATGCCGACAGTTGTTTTACCCATGCAGCTTTTTAACCTAGACGATGCAGGCCGCACGGATGTTGGCCAGCGACGGGAACACAATGAAGACTACTTTGGCATTGAAACCCAGGTGACAACGGTACAAAATCCGGCGGGTAAAACCCTGCATGCCCGTAACCTTTACATCCTGTGCGATGGGATGGGTGGCCATGCTGGAGGTGAAGTAGCCAGTGCCCTTGCCGTCGATACATTGCGGCGCTACTTCAAGTTAATCTGGGAAAAAGCCCCTTTTCAAGATGGCCCCCCCTACCAACTGCCCAGTTCTGATGAATTGTTGGAAGCCGTACGGATCACGAATAATGCAATTTATCAGGTCAATCAGGAGGACGATCGCCTCGGCAGTGGCCGTATGGGGACAACTCTGGTGATGTTAGTAATTTGCAATACTAATGTGGCGATCGTCCATGTCGGAGATAGTCGGGCCTATCGCTATACCCGCAAGCGGGGGTTAGAGCAAATTACGGTTGACCATGAAGTGGGGCAGCGAGAAATTCAGCGGGGGGTAGAACCAGGGGTGGCCTACGCTCGTCCAGATGCCTACCAACTTACCCAGGCGCTTGGCCCTAGAGATGATGAATTTTTAAAGCCAGATATCCACTACCTGGAGCTGAATGAAGATGCGCTCTTCCTGCTGTGCTCTGATGGCTTGAGCGATAACAATCTAATTGAGCAACATGTTCAAACCCACATTGAACCATTGATTAGCTCAAAAACTAATCTGGATCGAGGAGTGGCCCAATTGATTGACCTAGCCAATCAATGTAATGGGCACGACAATATCACGGCGATCGCCATCAGGGCTAAGGTGCGCCCAAACCTGGATCGGGCACAATGATGGCTCCACTTCACCACATCTACTATGGTCATTCTGACCCTACTGCATCCGCAAACTCAAACTCCCCTGAAGCAATGGCGATTTGAAGCTGAGCGGGTGATTCGGGTTGGGCGGGCACCCGATAATCAGGTTGTTGTCAGTGCCCCTATTGTTTCGCGCTATCACCTAGAACTGCGGCGAGTAGAATCACCCTTGCCCTCCAGCCAGTCGGCGATCGACTCTCACTGGCATCTGATCAACCACAGCACCAATGGCACCTTTTTAGGGGGGCAATCCATCACCCAACTGCCCCTACCCGAAACAGCCCTACTGCAATTGGCCCCATGTGGCCCCATTCTGGCTGTACAAATTACCGGGGCAGCAACCACAAGCCATCCAGTTGGCTTACCCTCCCCCCAACTTCCCCTATTGCCGAAGTTGCCAACATCCAGCCCTGTTCGCGCGACAGCATTGCCCCCCTGCCTCCATGAAGGCAATGCCCCCAATCATTTGTTTTGCACCCATTGTGGCCAACCCACCCACGTAGAGCGCAAAATTCGGCAATATCAGCTGGTACAAACCCTAGGACGAGGTGGCATGGGCACGACATACCTCGCCTGGCAGCCCGGTGGGGTTGTCTCAGATGCGCGGCCCCAGGCAGGGAGTCTCTGTGTCGTTAAAGAAATGAATGCGGATATGGCTCAGATTCCCAAAGCACGGGAGCTATTTGAGCGAGAAGCCAGTACCCTAAAGACCCTGAATCACCCTGGTATTCCCAGTTTTTATGATTTCTTTATTGAAGCCGGGAAGAAATATCTGGTGATGGAACTGATCCACGGGCAAAATCTGGAACGCCGGATTCGACAAAAGGGGCCAGTCTCCCACGGGCAGGCGATCACCTGGATGATACAGACCTGCGAAGTCCTAGATTATTTACATCACCACCCTACCCCTGTGATTCACCGAGATATTAAGCCCAGTAACCTACTGGTGCAAAGTGTGACAAATCGCCTGATTTTGATTGACTTTGGGGCGGTGAAAGAGGTGGGGCTTCCCTCTGGTACTCGCATTGGTGCAGAAGGGTTTAGCGCCCCTGAGCAAAAACAAGGCCGCCCGATGCCCCAGTCCGATCTTTACGCGATCGGCCCCTGTCTCGTCTACATCTTGACGGGTAAGAGCCCCCTTCGCTTTTACCAGAAAGGGATGGCAGGATACCGCCTGGAGGTTGACCGCATCCCCAGTCTGTCAGCCCCCCTGAAGCAGGTGATTAACCGTGTTACTGAACCCGATCCCTACGATCGCTATCTCACGGCTAGAGACCTGGCGATCGCCCTATCTCACTGTCTTGCAGAAACATGAGCAGGCATTGTCATAAAGCCGTAGGATTTTTGCAGCACATACTAAAGGCTAAGTTGGAATGCAGCGTGTCATTGGGCTAATGAGCGGCACTTCTGTGGATGGGATTGATGCAGTGTTGCTTGAGGTTTCAGGCCTGAGGGATGATTTACAAATCAACTTGCTGGCTGGAGACACCTATCCCTATCCGGCGGATCTGCGCGATCGCATCTTGGCTGTCTGCGGTGGCATGCCCCTCTCTCTGCAGAACCTGGCAGACCTGGATGACGCCATTGCTGAGCAGTTTGCTGCGGCAGCCTTGGCGATTCAGACCGGATACCCGGTTGCTGACTTGATTGGTTCCCACGGTCAAACGGTCTTCCATCGTCCAGCCCAACTGCCCTCCCGCTTGGGTTACAGCCTGCAATTGGGGCGGGGAGAGACGATCGCCTATTTGACCGGGATTTTAACCATCAGCAACTTTCGAGCCGCTGATATTGCGGTTGGGGGGCAAGGGGCACCGTTAGTGCCGCCCGTGGATGCCTGCCTGTTATCTCACCCCACCCTAACGCGCTGTGTCCAAAACCTGGGGGGCATTGGCAATGTCACCTTCCTGCCACCACGCCCCCGTACTCTCCCCTGGCCACCAGACTTGATTCTGGGCTGGGATACGGGGCCTGGCAATGTTTTGCTGGATCTGGCTGTGAATCATCTATCTGGCGGCACCCTCACCTACGATCAAGATGGTGCCTGGGCCGCAACGGGCAGACCATGCCAGGAGTTGGTCGATCAGTGGTTGAAGCAAGACTTTTTTCATCAACCGCCGCCCAAATCCACGGGTAGGGAATGGTTTGGCTCTGCTTATCTACAGCGATGCTTGCAAGACGCAGCCCAGCTATCCCTCTCTCCTGCTGATATCTTGGCCACCTTGACCGATCTGACAGCAGCTTCCATTGCTCAAAACTATCGAGATTTCTTACCTCAAGTGCCCGATCAGGTTTTGCTCTGTGGCGGTGGCAGTCAGAACCATTACCTGCGCCAGCGGATTCAGCACTATTTGCCGGATGTGGTAGTCCTGGCTACAGATGAAGTCGGTCTCAGTAGTGCCTTTAAGGAGGCGATCTCCTTTGCGGTATTAGCCTATTGGCGGCAACAACAAATCCCTGGAAATCTACCTGCGGTGACGGGGGCAGAGGTTCCAGTCCTATTGGGAGAAATTTCTCCCGATTGCTAATTCTGCGTGATAGCATGGGATACTCGTGCAGTGGTGCATATCACCTTAAGGTAACCCGCAGTGCCTCACGCATTCTTAATGGAAGCAGGACGCTGGAGCCTGCAAGGTAACTGGTTGGAGCGCAGTGGTGTGCCCCTACCCGTAAAAGGAAAAACATTGGTGGCCTGGAGTCGGGATAACTGGTTTACGATAGTAACCCAATTGACGTTTCCTGGCAGTGAACGGGATCGGGTGAGCTTGCAATATCGGGGCCGCCTGGATGCAGGTGAGCGCAGCTACACGTTTGTCTTGCAGCACAGTCTCCTGGGCCGGGGGGAGGGGGAGGGCTGGATTTCCCCTGGTTCGATCGTTCAACGCTATTGGATGCTGGGCGATCGCTACCGTCGCAGTGGGTTTGAAACGCTGTATCGCATGGAAAACGAACAGTACTGTCTATCCAGCGGCATTTTGTCGGGCCACTACTTGATTAGTACAATGGAGGCCATACTGGAGCGAGAATCTGGGACTAAAGACTAACCGCAGAGCCTTTAGCGTAAGGCAGTATGATGGGGAGAGAGGATACCAGAGCAGAGTAGCCATTTGAGACGACATGATCTGTCTATGACCATTGATAGGAATATTGAAAGCCTGCTGGCAAATCGTTACCGCTTGCTTGAGCTAATTGGTAAAGGGGCGATGGGCCGGGTTTACCGGGCTGAAGATATCCTCCTGGGCGGGGTCGTTGCCGTAAAGTTTTTAGCCCAAGCTCTGCTCAATGCCAAGATGCGTGAGCGCTTTTACAAAGAAGCTCGTATCTGCGCTCAGTTGGGGCAAAAAAGTATCCATATTGTCCGTGTCATCGACTACTACGGTGAAGAGGATGAGGTGCCCTACTATGTGATGGAATATTTGCAGGGAGATAGCCTCGGCGCAGCGATCAACTATCACCCCATGTCATTGCCTCGCTTTTTAACGGTGATGCGGCAAATCTGTCTGGCCCTGCAATGCGCCCATCAGGGCATTGTTATCGAAGGGGTTACCTGTCCCATCATTCATCGAGACATCAAACCTAATAATATTCTGGTTTGTCAGGATGCCAGTCTGGGTGAGCTGGTAAAAGTGTTGGACTTTGGCATTTATAAATCCCTACAGGCAGATGGCGACCAGACCCACTCTTACATGGGCACCCTGGCCTACTCGTCGCCAGAACAGATGGAGGGCCGAGAATTGGATGTGCGCTCTGACATCTACAGCCTGGGCGTCGTCATGTTTGAGATGCTGACCGGAAAAATGCCACTTCAGGTAGAAAACCATGCCTTTGGTAGCTGGTATAAGGCCCATCACTACCAGCCTCCCAAAGCCCTGGAGAAAACGGTGCCCGGTCTCAAGTTGCCTAAGGCCTTAGAATTGCTGGTGATGAGTTGTCTGGCAAAATTACCCAGCGATCGGCCTCAGAGCATTAATGAAATTCTTAAAACACTGGAACCACTGGAGCAACGGTATAGCAGTAGTCGGCAAGTGGGGAATCGGATTGGGAATGTTCTGACCAAAAGTTTGAACCAGGCTCCACCGCCTCCTGTAACAGCCGGTCGATCCTCTACGGTTGTCTGGCCTAAAGACAAACCTGTGGCTCAGATTGTCTTTCCTCATGTGCTTAAGACCAGTAATGGGCCGATCGTTAGCCTCTGGACGATGTTGCCCCAGCAGGAAATTTATAACCTGCAAATGCATAAACTATATAACCGCATTTATCGAACCTTCCTGTGTACCCCCTCCCCTCACCCAATGGTGCTTTGGGTAACAGCTCTCTATAACCAGTTATATAGTCAGCAAGGCCCCCGTTGGCTACGCTGCTATCTGGATCTCAAGAGTCATCAGGGGCGAGAAATTATGAGTCGATTAGCCGAGAGAGAGCTATATCAAGTTTTTTTATTTTCCTTAGAAAACTCTGGTCAAACCCCGCACATTATTCCAGTAACCCTGACTGACCGTCAATCAAATCAACTAAAGCAATGGTTTATTACCAGCAAGTCATGGACAAGTATCGGTGACCCTGCCATGAGTAAGAACTTGTTGCAGGCCGAGCTTGACAAAATTAAGGATCGCATTGCACTCGACATGGAAAAAGACTTGACAAATTCATCCCTCGGTCTTGGGAATTATTGATCATTTATTGATCATTTAATGTTGATCGGGTTGGGAATCGGGAACCCGGTCGAAATCATCGAAATTGACCAAACCCGCGATAAGGCGGCTCACAGACCGGGTTATAAACCATTGAGATATTGTCAAACCCCAGTTGATATTGGGTAAATGAAATGCCAACGCCATCGCCCAAACAGGCTTTGTAGGCGGCAAAGCCTTCCTGCCCCCCAGAAGACTGCAACTCTTGCCAAATCGGAGGCTCGTAGGCAAAAATATGATCAAAAAATTTGCGCGGATCAAAGCTTTTAAACCCTCCGGCCTGAGTGGAATTTGGGACTAACCAGATTTGGGTAACGCGATTGTTGACATAGGTCATTCCAAAGCGCCCCTGGCGTGGAAAATCCGGGAACATGCGACGAATTTCGGCAGCGGAATAGGTATAGCTCTTGATATTGGGATTGGCCGGAAATGGCTCAATTGCAAGGGGTGTACCAAAAGATCGCTGGATGGTTTCCGGGGTTTGATTTAATACGTAGCGTCCCGCCTCGGCCTGAGGTGCTGTCATCCCACTGAGAATCTGGAACCCAAAACTAAGGGCAATGATGAGTGAGGATGTTGTTAATTTCATGCGGCGTTTAGTGCTTACCTACAAACCTCTTCATTCTCCCATTGTTTAGATTTTAGCTGTAATTACTGACCCCGGATAGAAATTTCACCAACAGTCGTCAGGCGACCGTCTTCAGCGATCGTCCAGATGACATACTGGCCCATAACATCGCCCCATTGATTCAAATCAACGCTACCACTGGCACCTTCATAGTTAATCAGTTTGCCCTGGCGCAGCAGGGCTAACCCCTGACAGACATCAGTAACAGGTATTCCTGGTGGGTTGGCAACCTCCTGTAAATGGGCTTTCACCGCAGCCCCGCTGGTAGCCCTGGCAGCCTCCGCCGCCAATGCCAGTAAAGCGGCCGCATCCCAGGTATGGGGGTCATAGATCTTTGGCGATCGTCGATAACGAGCCTGGAAGCGAGATTCAAATTGCTGTAAAGCCGGGCCATCTGCTTTGACTGCCGTACCAATTAGCCCTGCTGCGATATACTGCCCGGCGGAATTTTTACCAATCAAATCTGCAATCCTGGCTTCTTTCAAGCCATCCGTGGCGATCACCTGGATCCCTCGCCCCAGCCAACCCTGCTGGTAGGCGGTCTTCAGCACCAGACTGCCGGTTTCCGGGTAGGCAATCAGCAGCACAGCATCGGGGTTGCTTCGGAAGGCCATGCCCACCTCAGAGTCAAAGCTGCTGCTTTCTGGCGCATAGCGAAGGGGGTTTGCTTTATTCACGACGCGACCGCCGAGGGCTTCAAAGGCGGGCACGAAGGAGGCAATTAAGCCATTGCCGTAGTCATTATTCACCGCCAGAATTGCAACTGTTTTAAAGCCCCGGTTTTGAGCCAGTTTAGCTAGGGCTTCCCCCTGATAGGTATCAGGAGGGGCGGTTCTGGCCCAAAACCCCTGAAAGTCTCCCTGCTTAGCCCGTTTTGTGAAAACGGGACTGGTGCTGGCAGGAGAAATAAGGACTACCTGATTTCGCACTGCAATCTCGATCGCAGCACTAGAGACTGCACTGGAAGCAGCTCCCACAACCCCTGCCACCCGATCAATCTCGGCTAGCTGCGTCATGGCGGCCGTACCTGCCGCAGGCTCAGTCTGATCATCCTGACTGCTCAATTTCACAGGCTGCCCCATGACGCCGCCGCAGGCATTCACCGTTTCTACCAGCAAACTGGCACTGTCTTGCATGGAAGTACCATACTGGGAAAGATCTCCTGTGATTGGGAGCAGAGTTCCTAGCTTTAACCCCCGAGGGTCATCCCTTGACTGGCAGGCTGTGGTGCTGAGTAGGGTGGTCACCAATGCGATCGCGAGCCATGCCCTGAAATCGATCGACATCTTTCTCTTCTGACCCATAATTTCCCCAGCTTTCCCAATGTTCTACTCTACTGCAAGGGTTTGTTGCAACTCCGGCATCTTACCCGCCGGGAGCACCAGGTAACCGGGTAGATATTTTCTCTGCTTTATCCAGGAAACACAAGGGTTTCCGAAGTTTTATGAAGAAAATGTTCCGATTTTTTTACTGTCCCTTACTATGTTGCGCTAAATTTACAGAAGGGGCAGGATAAATTTCCACAGCTCCAGTCTGGCATTAATTCTTATTTAAGATATTGGGTAGTCTGGTTGTTGGTGTTTGACCTGTTAAGCGGTATCCGTCTGTGGCAAGGCATGAAAACAAACAGTTGAACAGTTTCGGATCGTTAGTTCGCTTAAGCCTCTTTCATCCTTATAAGTATCAGGAGCAGTTATGAAATCATTGGTTCGCTGGAGTGCAACGGCTGGAATCGTAAGCAGTGCGTTAGTTGGTTCTCTTTTTGTAGGAGCTGTTCAGGTTCTGGCACTGACCCAGGAACAAATTCTACAAAAACTGCGCCCCGTTCCCGTTTTTACCATCACAAATGCTCAAGGCGCACCTTTAGTCGCTAGCCCACCTCAAGGCCAGAAGGGGTCAGCGGTGGCTGGGGTCTTCATTACCCAAAGAGATGCCCAAACCTTCCTAGAAACCTTAAAAACGAAAAATCCTGAGTTGGCAAAAGGTGTCAAGGTTGTGCCCGTTTCTCTGGCAGAGGTCTATCAGTTGGAGGCATCCAATAAAGGCAAGCCAGATGCCCTCAGTTTCACCTTTGTCCCTTCTAAACAGCAAGTCGATTCAGCGATCGCGTTGTTGAATAACAGTGGCCAGAAGGTTCAACAGTTTAATGGCACACCTCTGTTTGTTGCTCGCGGTGGTGAAAAAGAGGGCTATCTCACGATTCAACAGGGTAATCAGGCGATCATTCCTATGTTCTTTAAAAAAGAAGAACTGCAAGCCCTCATTGATCGGTTTAAGCAGCAACAGCCCAAGCAGGCTTCTAGCATTAAAATTCAGGTCTTGAATCTGGAGGGGGTAATCGATGTCTTACGGACAAAGGATGATCCTCAACTGACACAAATTGTTTTGATTGCCCCGCAAGAATCGATCGACTACGTGCGTAGCATGACAGGCAGCAACCAACAGCGCCCGCAAAAACCGGCTCCTGCTAACAACAATAAGTAACCCTGGATCTCTGCCCAATTGCAATTGCCTATGGATGTCCAGAGGCAGTCTGGTAATTCAACAATGACTCATGCCCCCCACCTGATCTCAGGTCAAAGACTCTGGGAATGGCGGCAAAACTCCAAAAAGCAGGCGATCGCTGCTGATATCCCAGAGCGGGAAGTTGACTGGCTCCTGCAAGAGTTGGCTGGCCTGGATCGGCTGGCCCTCTGCCTGGAGACCTTTAAGTCTCGGCCTGAAATCACATTGCCCATCTCTTTAGCAGAGTTACAGTCCCGTTGGCAGCGACGGGTGCACCAGCGAGTGCCGGTGCAGTACCTGGCGGGCTTTACGCCCTGGCGACAGCTGCGGTTAAAGGTCTCGGAAGCGGTGTTAATTCCTCGGCCAGAGACAGAGACGCTGATTGATCTGGCGATCGCAGCCTTTGCTTCAGGCTCGCCCCTAGCAAGGGGAGACTGGGCAGATTTAGGGACGGGCAGCGGGGCGATCAGCCTGGGGCTGGCCCATGCCTTTCCTGAAGCGACAATTCATGGGGTAGATACCAGTTCTGCCGCCCTGGAGATTGCCCGCGCCAATGTAGCGGCCTATGGTCTGGAATCTGTCATTCACCTGTATCAGGGGTCCTGGCTGGAACCCTTAACTCCCCTGAAAGGTCAGCTCAGCGGGGTTGTCTCCAACCCGCCCTATATTCCCAGTCAACAGGTACCGATCCTGCAACCAGAGGTCACCTGCCATGAGCCCCATTTGGCTCTAGATGGCGGCCCCGACGGCCTCACCTGTATTCGCCACCTGGTACGATCGGCGGCAGAGTATCTCAAACCCGGCGGCTTGTTACTATTGGAAATGATGGCTGGTCAAGGGGCTGCTGTTGCTGATTTACTCAGCCAAACAGGGGCCTACCACTCTATAAAAATTGATCTCGATCTGGCGGGGCTTGATCGCTATGCTCTGGCCTACAAAATTTGAGGGGAGGTTGCCGTCGAAGGGGGAGCAGGCACCGACGGCTGCCGCAGGCGATTGGCCTGTTCGCTGGCCTGACGCTGCAATTCAACATTGCCCTGCTTGCCATAGAGGGCTGCGGCCTGTTCAAAGTCACGGGCTGCCTGGGTGAGATTGCTCTGACGTTCCAGCATGATAGCCCGATTAAAATAAGCGTCTGCGTAGGTGGGGTCAATCTTAAGGGCCTGATTGTAATCTTTTAGGGCTAAATCCATCTGATTCAGAGTTTGGTAGACGTTGCCCCGATTGGTATAGGTTCCTGCTAACAGGTTGAGATCGACCGGCTGTTGTTGAATCACGCGAGTATATTCCTGGATGGCTTCATTCACTCGACCTTGCTTATACAGCGCATTACCCAAGTTTGTAAAAGCCCTGAGTAATTGGGGCTTCAGGGTGATAGCCTGGCGGGCATCTGACTCTGCCTGTTGATAATTGTCTAAATCAAAATAAACGTGACTGCGATTGTTATAGGCGCTGGCCATTTTGTCATTAATTTGGGGGGTTGACCGCCCCCCATTGCCTTTAATTGCAGATTGCAATAACTCAATGGCTCGGTCGTTATCTCGTCGAGCAGCACTTAAGTCTCCCTTGCGGTGGTAAGCCACCCCCCGCTGAATATAGGCCTCAGCAGAATTTGGATTAATTTGCAATGCCTTGTTATAGGCTGCTATCGCCTCATCATACTGCCCCCGCTGCAACAAACTATTGGCCTGGCGTAGGGATGTCTGCATCTCTACCGACTCTGTCATGACCTGATTGGGGTTGATCGACTGGGAAAAAAATTGACTGCCCCAATAGGGAATTGTGGCCGCAACCACTCCACCCACTGTGGCCAAAATCATTGCCGGTATAATTAACCCTTTTAGGTTATTGGCCCGCGATCGCTTCCAGGATTCAGAGGGCAGTGTTTCTGGCGGCGGAGCAGAGCCCCCTGGGGCATCCCGGCTTGGTGTTGAGGCGGCGGTCGGGGGCAGGGGAGTCGTGCCAGCCGGATCTGAACCAGGTTGCAAGGTCGTCTCTGAAGCAAGGGCGGTTGGCGGTGGCCCCATCCCTGGGTTAAATGAGACTAATCGCTGCAAGACCGCTTCCTTATTAGGTGACAGTTCCATTTGCGGGGGGGCTTCATTGCTTTGAATTACCGGCTGTGGGCTCTGGGGCTGTGGGCTCTGGGGCGGAATTGATCCTAATTGACTATTGGGAGGCACCGTAGGATGTAAATCTGTCGGTATCGCCTCTGATGCGGGGGGTGAGGCAGACGGCATTTGATCAGGGAAATTGGAGGGAGGCCCTGGTTGGTGTGGTTGTGGTTCCATAGTCGTTGCCAGTGGAGGAGAAAAAAAGCTATCAAGCGGTCGGGGAGAGTCACCCAGGTTAGGGGGAGGCATGCGGGCTATCAGTTGGTCTTCAATCAGGCGCACATCCTCATCCCGTAAGCCAAGCACCTGTTTGAGTTGATCCAACTGCTGCTGCTCACTCTCTTCCACAGGATACTGATGCTGGAGCGCCACAAGCAAGATCTGCTCATACTGGGAGAGTTTAGCCTGGTACTCCAACCGTTGCCGTTGCCGCTCTGCCAGGTAGGGGCGGGCATCGATCGCTGCCGTATCCCGCTCAGTTAGCCACAAACTCTGACGCAACTGCTTCAAACTAGCTGAAGTTTGGGGCTGATGGGTTGTCATCCCTTGTTCGTAATCCTGCAATCGCTGACGATGTTCGAGATAGGGGCGCAGCACTTCCTGCTCCATCTGGTGTGCCTGCGTCGGGTCAAGCCCCAGGTAGGTGTGAATCTCGGTCAGCAAAGTCCGCCCTTTGATCTCACAGTTGGCAGCATCCACATCCCCCCGCTCCAGGGCACCCTCCAGTAGCTTGCGAAACCGCGCTTCTGGGGTTTCTGTTGCGACCGTTAACAGGGGGCAGGTGGCCGCCGCCCCTTCTCCCACGAGAATCTGGGGATCCATTGCAGGGGCGGCAACCTTGAGCTTCCGTTCAACATACTGATGCAAATCTTCTGCCGAAAGGCTGCCGTTACCATCCCCATCGGCAGCCCCAGTTTCAAGCCCTTCTGTCAGGTAACGCAGGTAACTCCAGAGTTGGGGCGTAGCAGGAGCAGTCCCCTGATGGGTACTGCTGGTGGCTGTTAAAATCACTCGCCCCTCCCCCATCAACAGTGTCAGGGCGACAGGCCGTTGATCACTGACCGCTTCGTTGCTAAAGCTTTGACGAAAGCAGTTATCCAGAATCACTACCTGATGCTGGGCCGGGCTACCATTCATCGCATCTAGAATAAAACTAGCTGGAATGGTATTGGCCTTACTTAATTGCCCCTGCCTATCGGGTGCCGTATCAGCAGTGGCAAAGTAAATGTGATCTCGGCGACTGAGCAAGCTCTTACGGTCTAAAAAAGCATAGCCCGCCATCACCAAAATGGCTTGGTCTTCGGGCTGACGGTAGTTAAAAAACTGTTCGATCGCTGCTTCTGTCTCAACCAGGGCAGCATTTAACAGACACTGTTCTACCACAACGTTTACCGGAGACGATTTGAGAGCTCGCTCCAACGCTGCCAGATCAGTTTCAACCTGAGCCATTGGGGGTAAGCCAACTGGATACTGGCTAACCCCAATGAGTAGTGCCACTCTGGACATTGACTCGCTTCACACACCCCATTTTGATTTAGACAAGTGGTGCCATTTGCCTAAACCCTATTAGGATAAACGCAATAGAGAGATTTGCCGCGTTTTTATTGCGGCACTGTGATCAACAGCAACGCCTTCGTTTTATAACCCGGTTAAAACCCTAAAGTCTATACCCTAGCAAAGTATAGCTATGGTGCTTAGGATTGGGGTTCTTGACCAGTTTCAGAGATGCCCCGTTGAATGAAGTCTTCAGGCCGCAGGTTGGAGATAAAATCTCGGAAGGCTTGTTGTTCTGCTTCATCGGCCTCCCGATCAACAGGAATGGAGGCATCCGCCACGACTTCTTCCAGTACCCAGATGGGGCTGTTTGTCCGCAAAGCCAAGGCGATCGCATCGCTAGGGCGGGCATCCAGTTCTTTTTTGACTTCCCCCTGAGAAATGGTGAGCAGGGCATAGAACGTATTATCTTGCAGAGCATGGATCACCACCCGCTCCAGTTTCATGTCCCACTCCTCCATTAGATTAACAAACAGATCATGGGTAAGGGGGCGAGGGGGTGCCTGATTTTCTAAAGCATTAATAATCGCCCTGGCCTGATCCTGGCCGATGTAAATCGGGAGGGCGCGTCGCTCGGTTGAGTCTCGCAATAGCACAATGGGGCTACGGGTTGCCGCGTCTAATGCAATACCAGCGACTCTCATTTCGATCATTGGTTTGGCCTCTAGAATACCTGAAGCGAGACAACAAATTACAAACACTCAGGCGTACTTAGAGTTAAGTATGCCTCAAGTTATGCATTGATCCTAATTGATCCGATCGGGAAATGAACACTGCAAAAAAAGCAGGAGGACAGGAGTTAGGAGGGCAGGAGTTAGGAGGGCAGGAGTTAGGCAAATTTCTGGATTCTAGATTCTGCCTCCTAGATTCTAGATTCTGCCTCCTGGATTCTAGATTCTGAATTCTATTGCAAGGATAACGTTTCGCCTTGAAGCATAAGGCTCTAATCTGTCCTTTAAGCGGATACCCCAGTTATGATTAAACTACCCTTCTATGGTGAGGCATCACAAGGACTGTGTTTACTGGCTTGATTCAAGGACTGGGAAGCCTGGCTCTGCAGGCAAGCGATCGGCTGCAAATCCTCTGTGCTCCTCAAACCCGTGCCAACATTCTGGAGGGGTTGGCGATTGGCGATAGCGTTGCCGTCGACGGGGTTTGCCTGACCGTCGTGGAATGCTTGCCCCAAGGGTTTATCGCCGATGCTTCTCCCGAAACCAGGGCTCGCTCCACCCTGGGTCAGCAGCAAGGGGCCTGGGTCAACCTGGAGCCTTCCCTACGGGTGGGGAGTAAGCTGGGAGGGCATTTTGTTACAGGCCATGTAGATGGGATCGGCTACCTGAGTGCTGCGATAGAGACTGCAACCTTTTGGGAAATGACCTTTACCGTCTTTGATGCCCGTGTGACGCGCTACATCGTCCCTAAGGGCAGTATTGCAGTCAATGGAATTAGTTTAACAATCGCCGATTGCGACCCGGAGGGCACCTGCTTTACCGTGGCAGTGATTCCCTTGACCTATGACGAAACTAACTTGAAATACTTACAACCTGGAAGCCCTGTGAATCTGGAGGGCGATATTTTGGGCAAATATGTCGAGAAATTTTTGCGTCTGGGGCCTGCATCCTATGACAGAGAGGGAGATTTGGCTGCGGCGGGCATTGACTCTAGCTTTTTGGCCGAGCATGGGTACTTCTAATAAGCCGCGCTCAGGCAAGAAGCCAGCCTTTGGGTGGCAGGGATGGCGAATCTCCTTTGCTGCTGTCCGATTCACCTAGCCCCGATCAGTTTTGGCCTCGGCCACTTGCAGGGCTTTCACCAGTTGAGCCAGGGCATACTCTAACTGCTCGCCGGCATCCATTGCCACCCAGCCCTCTGGGGTTAACTGACGAACCTCAAAGTGTAGATGAGGCCCAGTCGAGTTACCCGTGCTCCCCACCCGCCCAATCACGTCTCCCTGCTTAATTACGTCTCCCGGTTGCACAAACAACTGGGACAGATGGGCATAGAGGGTTTGTTGGGAGCCCTTGCCATGCTCCAGGGCAACGGCTAAACCATAACCGCCCAACCAGTCGGCCAGCACCACCCGGCCAGCGTAGGCAGCCAGTACAGGGGTTCCTAAAGGAGCGGCCAGATCGGTGCCCGCATGAAATCGCTGATCGCCCGTGATCGGGTGCCGCCGCCAGCCAAACATTGACGAAATCGGGGCTGGAATCGAGAGGGGAAACAGCAATTGACGATTGCCATTGCCCAATCGGATGAGGGGCCAAATCTGATGGTTATAGCCATTCACCAGGGAAGACAGAAGCGGTGTGCCAGGCGGTCGATCGCTGACCGCATTGATGACGGCCCCCACCGATCTCCCTTGATTTGCAGTTGCACGACTCAGGGGGTAATCCGTTCGTCTTGGGGGAACCGCAGCAGCAGCACAAAGGCGATCGGGGATGTCCTGACCGGTCACCAGGGTTGTCTGGCAACCGGACGATCGCTGCTTCAGCACAATTAAACCAGGCCCACCATCAAAATCGGTAGATGTTTGAGTCGGTCGAGTCAGGTTGACAGCAGGCCCGATCGGTGTTTTTGTAGCTGGTGCCGCAAATTGGGATTCTGGTAATTCGGGGAGCAGGGGCACCGCTGGCATGGCAGGGGTAGGCTCGGAAGCCACGGTGGAGAGAGGCTCTGTCGTAACTGTGGGTAGCACTTCCCTGGATGGAGCTTGAGCCATAACTGCGCCCCCGCCCAACAGACTCAAACTACTAAGCCATCCCCACCCCCACAGCATGAAGTGCAGACGGAAGGCGTTGGGAGAAAAGGTCGATCGGGTCATGGGCATAGCTCGGATGTAGGCTGGACAATCGGTCAAAAAGAGAGTCGTTGCTTAAGGGCATTTAGTTTCCATCGAATAAACAGTCAACCCTTAACAAAACTCAATGGGATAACCCAGACTGATTGTACCTGGCTGCAGCACCCCTTCTTTTATCTCTGCGGGCTGATGCCCTTGGCCCCCAGGGGATTCCGGCAAAAATCGAACAATTAATTGGCC
>JBJTUO010000218.1:0-2603 GCA_046080785.1 Leptolyngbyaceae cyanobacterium
CGGATCAGCAAAAAGAAGCCATCGGTATCAAAGGAGAGGCTGAGCAGGTTATCGATCTCTTCCACAAAGATCACGACGGGCTGGCTGATCTCGGCCAATACCACCTGATCGATGAAGTCATTAAATCGCTCGACAGCCGAGATCGACTGGGCCTCCAGATCTTTCCACCAGCGGGGAAAGTCGAGCTTATCTTGTAACCCCAAATCGGTCATCAGTTGCCTGATCGTGCCCGCATACCACTGGTCTTCGCGCAGGGTGGTGCCCCGTGTCTGCGGGTCAATCACCGCACAGAGCACCCCCGCCTGGGTCAACCGTTGCATCGCCCGCACCCGCAGGCTAGACTTGCCCATCTGCCGCGAGTTAAACACAAAGCAATACTCGCCGTTGAGTAAGCGCTCTACCAACTCCCGATCGGCCTGTCGTTCTACATAAGCTTCATAGCCAGACGGCAGACTGCCGCCCACCTGATAGCTCACGGTGGCTTGAGAGCTGGGCAGTGGCGGTTGGGCGGTCATCCACTCGCTCCTAAGCGATCGCTAAAGTATTGGCGATAGAGTAAACAGCGGGGTTGGACATCATTTTCGACCCGTTTGACTAATCCCATACTGTCCAGTTTAAACGCCTGCTCCGATCGTAACCGCACGGGTTGGTCTGAGGTCACAACGGTACGCATGGCGTCTCCCAGTTCCGGGTAATCTTCCAGAGCTTTGAGGTGACCCAGCAGATGACTGCTGTAAATACCGGCCTCGGTGGGGGCCGTTTGCAGAAAGCTCGATAATGATACATCACCTGCGGCAATGTGGTAGAGGGCCAACCTGACCAAATAGGGATGGCCCCCAATCAAACCCATCACCTGCCCAAGCTCGACTTCAGACCAGGCCAGCCCATGCCGTTGCACCAGATCCCTGACCTGCTCGACTGAAAACTCACCCAGCAGGATGGGTAACCCCACATTAAAGGGTGATTGATTGATGTCTTTTTGCAGGTAGGGCTCTTGAGAATAAACAATCACCAGCCGCAGATTACCCCAGCGGGCATGGCTGCGCGATCGCTCGTGCCAGCCCCGCAGTAGGCCACAAAAGTCCGTTTCAATATCCGTATACTCAAACACCCGATCGAAGTTGTCGATCGCCAGCACCAGGGGGCGGTCATCTTCGGTCAGCAGATACTTCTCAAAGTACTCAGTGCTATTGTCATTGGCCCCAAAGATGTCATCCCAATATTCATCGGGTTTGACCTTGACCCCCAGTTGTTTGCCCACCGAGGCGCAAAACCACTGCATAAATTGATCCAGATCATGAAAAAACTTTTGGTTGGTTTGATCCAGGTCGAGCATAACGGTGCGGTAACCCAGTTGAGTCGCACGATCTAGAACCCGCACCATGAGGGATGATTTACCCATGTTACGAGGCGACTTGATCCGAATCAGGGAGCCGGGTTTGGTGATTTCTTCTTCGCAGCGGGCTTCATAGGCAGAGGCAATATAAAAACCAGAATTCAATCTGACCAGCCCATCGGGAGACTCCAACGAAGCCAGAACGGCGATCGGGGCCGCTGGCGATGGGGCCATGTCGCACTTGCGGATCAATTCAGGAACATGGGCCTCCCCACTGCCGGCCATGGCAATGGCACTACAGCCTAACCTGTAGGCAAACTCCAGATCTCGCCCGGCACCCAGCCCATCATAAAAGGCAACGGCAAATTCGATCGCCGCCCGGTCGCCAATCTCGTCGCCCATGCCGATCACATAGGGAATATGACGGGCGATCGCCGTGGCCTGCACCTTGGAATAACAGGCATTTAGCACCACACACTGCAACTGGTCGGCAAACAGGGCAAACAAATCGGCCAGGGCCTCTGCCTGCACCAGTTGATGATTGCCGGCTTCATCCTCCAGTATCAGGCCAGCCGCCCCCGCCCCATGGCCGCTGAAATGGACAATCTGGGGGCTGTAATCCAGCATGGCCCGTTGCACATCCCGGGGCCGCACGGCCACTTTGGTAATCAGACGAAACCGGTCGCGCAGCTGCGATCGTTCGATTAACCCAGCTTCCACCTCCCGCCGCTCTTCATCGAGCCTGAGCCTGTCTGTTTGCTTGGGATTAGCACTCAGCATTAAGACTGTGATCTGAGAAAGCTGCCCTGTCATGGCTATTTTAAAGGTGAAATGTTATGTATCCAAATAACTACAACGGTTCAAACCCAGAATTCCGCTCTTTTGTGGACTTTATCGCAAATCTTAACGATGGTAACTGCGATCGGTCTTCTGGCTTCTGTGGAGATGAGAGATGATGGGCTGATTGACTGACAAAAGATGCTCATAAAAGCCAAAATTCCCTACCCTGTCTGTGTTTCAGATAGTTACTCGACAGTATCAATACAACTATCGTTTGGGCGAACGGTTTAACTGGTGGGAGCAAAACCGCTGTGATGTTAATTCATGCCCTCTTGTCTGCCATTTACCAGAGTTAAAGCCTAATCCAGACTTTTACTCTCAGAAGCGAGATCTAGTCAATTCTAAAAAGCTGTTCCCTCAGTATGGAAAGCTCTACTCTCAAGTGCTTCAGGACTGCATAGATCGCGTCAAAAAAACATTTGACCGA
>JBJTUO010000219.1:0-37365 GCA_046080785.1 Leptolyngbyaceae cyanobacterium
AGCGACAAAGCCCAACTAGAGCAAATCGCCCTGGAGCTGGGCCTCATGTGGGGCGATCGCCCCAACATCTCCCGTCTCGTTGAAGCCATCGCCCGTCGTCAACTGCTGGTTTACCCCAACAACGACTGGAGCCGCGATCGGATTCAGTCTCTCAACCAGGCCCGCAACGCCCTGATCGACGCTGGCCAGATCGAAACCGCGATCGCCATCGCCCAACTGTTACTGGAGCGCAGTGAGCTAACCATCCCACTCCGGCAAGACATTGAACAATTCATTCAGCACCCAGCCCCATCCTGGCGGCTCGAAATTGAACGCTATATTCGGCGGCAGCACCCATTTCATCTTTCTTACCAAGATGCCGCCCACCGGATCTGGCACTTTAAGATTTTTTACGCCGCCATCGTCACCCATGAGCAGCGCCAATACCTAGACTGCTGGTGTCAAGAAACCGAAGGCAATCAAGATATTGCCGCCCTGGCCCATAACTGGAACTTTCGCCTCGATCGCATAATTGACCCCGCGATCGGCCCCACCCCAGGCAAATGGCGACCCGCCCTCGATTGGGTCGAGACAGAGCTGCACCTCTCCGGTGGGTTAGCCTTTGCCTACACCCCCAAACCTGAAGACAGCCAGATAGAGTGGCTCACCGAGCCAGCCCAAGTCCGCAAGGTTTTGCGTCGGGTTACCAGTAGCTTTTGGCTGATTCGAGAAGTATTACGCTACGGCAAAGATTGCACCCTCATCAGCCCTGACCCCATCCGCGATCGGCTCAAAATCGAGCTTCGCCAGCTCTGCCAGCAATACGACCTCTAATCACTCCCCTGGTGATGTTGCTGATTCTGGGTATGAAAAAAAGTGCTGTATGCTCGAAACTTCGTTTCGATTCATACTACTTTTCAGCAACGCCTCTCTGCCCCCCTTCACCGGGCTTGTTTGGCCTGAGCGGCCCTCGACTCTACCGTAAAAGTTGGGATTTGTCTGAGTTCCAGCTCAGTTAAACAATATTGTTCGCAAACCAAGCTGAGGCGGCTCCCTGCTACTTGCACAGGGTTCACCGAATGGGTGAGATGACCTTGAAAGCAGAGCAGAGTGTTGACTCGGGGCCGAATGGAACCAACCTGCCGCTTGCGATCGCGCAATACGAGTTCTCCGCCCTGCAAATCAGGTGGCACCTGAATATAAAGAACGCTGACAATCTCAGGCGGTTCTACGGTCTTGCAATAGGATCTTAGAGAGCGGTCAATGTGTGGGTCAACCCGCGAATGCTGCTGCAGCAATAATGGATTCAGGTAAAATGCATTGCAAGTTGGCTCTAAGGCCCGGTCTAAATAGGGTTTGAAGTAGGGAAACTGCCGCTCGACCAGGGTAATGGCCGATCGCTGAAACACGACCGAAAACCCCTTTGTTCCGACAAAATCGCGGTTTAGATTATTGATCGCAAAGTATGGGCAGGCCAGAATCGCCCCTCGTAGGTTATTGAGATAGGAAACAGCGAAGACCTCAGCCTGTTGCTTGAAATAGGTCATGGTTAACTAGCTCTGCCGACCAACCCTACCCATGCCGCCTTTGATGCCACTGCCAGGCATGGGTCAAGATCGTCTCCAAATCTGCATACTGAGGGTTCCAGCCTAAGATAGCGCGGGCCCGATCGCTGCTACCAATCAGGGCAGGGGGGTCACCGGGGCGACGGGGACAGTTGACCGCTTTGATTGGGCGGCCTGTAATGCGACGGGCCGCTTCAATCACTTGATTAACAGAAAAGCCATTGCCATTCCCCAGGTTAAAGATGGCACTATCGCCCCCTTTTAGCAGATACTCCAGGCCCAAGACGTGAGCCTGGGCTAAGTCTGTCACATGAATATAGTCTCGAATACAGGTGCCATCAGGGGTGGGGTAGTCGGTGCCAAACACTGAGATCGCGTCTCGTTTGCCGAGGGCAGCTAGCAACACCAGAGGAATCAGGTGGGTTTCAGGATTGTGGTCTTCCCCTAATTGGCCACCTGGGTCAGCCCCGGCCGCATTGAAATAGCGGAAACACACAGACTTTAAGCCATAGGCCACATCAAAGTCTTTTAAGACCTGTTCCACCATGAGTTTGGTGGCCCCGTAGGGATTGATCGGCGACTGGGGATGATCTTCTGGAATCGGAACTGTTTGGGGCACCCCATAGGTGGCGCATGTGGAAGAGAACACAATCTGCTTTACCGATGAGGCCAGCATCGCCTCCAGCAGGGTCAGGGTACCCACTACATTGTTGCGATAATACTTATCCGGTGCGGTGACCGACTCACCGACATAGGCATAGGCGGCAAAGTGCATCACCGCATCGATGGCGTGAGTGGCAAAGACCTGATCCAGTAAGGCTCGATCGCTGATGTCGCCTGTAATTAGCTCTGTTTTGAGAACTCCCTCTACCAGTTCTGGATGACCGTAGACCAGGTTATCTAACACGACAACCTTGTAACCGGCCTGCTGCAGCGACAAAACAGCGTGGGCGCCAATGTATCCGGCCCCGCCCGTCACAAGAATAGTCGTTTGAGTCACATGCTTTCCCCACACTTACGGTTCAGCACCATCCTAAAAGACTGTTGCCTGATTCGCAATCTATTTTGAGCCTATTTACACCGAATTCATCAAAACCAGGGCACCATTACGGTGACCAAGACTGCAGCTACATATTGCCATTATCTGTCGCCAGTCGAGAGCTTTTCAGCGGCTTGCCATTGCCGCAGCCCTGTTAAAACTGCGGCGGCGGTTGCCGTCCAACCGACGATCGCGCCCTGGGCCCTTACCATATCCAGGGTTGCCTGCTTAAAGGCCGGGAAATAGCTGGCGGTGCAGTCTTCTATAACTAGGCATTCGTAGCCGCGATCGTTCGCCTCTCGCATCGTCGTCTGTACACAAACCTCAGTCGTTACTCCGGCGATTAAAAGATGGGTAATATTTTGTTCCTGCAAATACTGTTCTAGTGGTGTGGCATAAAAAGCGCCTTTGCCCGGTTTGGCAATCACCGGCTCATGCTCCAGGGGCGACAACTCAGGAATAATTTGATTTCCCGGCTCCCCCAAGATCAAAACCCGGCCCATGGGGCCTTGATCGCCAATCCCCATCTGGCTCTGCCCCCGTCTTTGCTTAGAGGGGGGGCAATCTGACAGGTCTGGCTTGTGCCCTTCGACGGTGTGAAAAATTGGAATGGCTAAGGCCCGACAGTCTGCCAGCAGTTTTTGCAAAGTCGGCACGATAGGGCTCAGTAAGCTTACGTCATTTCCTAGGATCTGGCCAAACCCGCCCGGTTCTAGAAAGTCGCGCTGCATATCAACGATGATCAGAGCCAGCCGGCCCTGAGAGGGCAAAACGTAATCATAGGGCTGAGCTGTAATAGATGCCATTGCTGGTTTTCCCATCACCTTAATGTCAATGTCCGGCCATGCTGTGGCTGATGGCTACAAAATCTGCCTGATCGACGGCACTTTCGTAGGCAAATTTGCCACTACTGATCACGATAATCCGATCGGAGAGCTTGAGCAATTCATCCAGGTCTTCACTGACCAACAGCACAGCAACACCCTGATTACGGGCAGCCACAATTTGACTGTGGATGTAATCAACTGCGGCAAAATCCAGACCAAAACAGGGATTAGCGGTAATTAACAGTTGAATCTGATCGGCAGACAACTCCCTGGCCAACACAGTCCGTTGCACATTCCCCCCCGATAGATGGGCAATCGGGGTGTCTGGAGAAGGCGTTTTAATCTTAAAAGACTGGATTAAGCCCTGGGCCATTTCCCGGATGGCATTGAAGACCAGCAGAAAGCCCCTGGCCTGGGGCGGGCGATCGAAGGTGCGTAAGGCCAGGTTTTCAGCCACACTCATGTGGGGCACACAGGCATTCCGCAGCGGCTCTTCAGGTAAGACAAACACCCGATTGGCATACATTTCGGCCCGAGTCGCGCCATAGGGCTGGCCATTCACCCTCACCTGGCCGCTGGTGGCTGCTCGCTGGCCCGCCAGCACCTCCACCAGTTCTCGCTGACCATTCCCCGAAACCCCGGCAATGCCGACGATTTCCCCACTATTTACCGTGAGACTAACCCCATGCACCGCCACCAGGCCATTGTCTCTATTGGCATGCAGGTCGTGAATTTGGAGGATCGGTTTTGACTCCAACTGGGCAACCTTTTCTACGGGGTGAGGGTCTTGCCTTTCCCCCATCATCATCTCTGCCATATCAGCCACACTCAAGTCTTGCACCAACCCAGTACCAGCCAGTTTGCCTTTGCGCAACACGGTAACCTGATCGGCAAAGCCCGTCACTTCCCGGAATTTGTGACTGATCAACAGTACACTCAGTTTACCCCGCTCTACTTCCTGGCGCAGTAGCCCCAGCACCTCGTCCGCTTCATCCGGAGTCAGCACAGAGGTTGGCTCATCCAAAATCAGAATTGTACTCTTGAGATAGAGTTGCTTTAAGATTTCCAATTTTTGTTTCTGACCAGCGGCCAACTCGGCCACTAGGGCCTCCAGGGGCAGGGAAAAGGGCGCGGTGGCCATAAAGGCAGAGAGTTGCTCGTAAGTGCGTTTCCAGTTAATCACCCTGGGGTTGTCAACCTGAGACAACACCAAATTTTCTGCCACCGTCATCGCAGGCACAGAGGTAAAGTGTTGATACACCATGCCAATACCGTGGTGGTGAGCATCCCGTGGGCTGGTGATCGGGCAGGGCTGCCCCCCTAACAACACCTGCCCCGCGGTGGGGGTGTAAAATCCCATGACGCACTTGACTAAAGTACTTTTGCCCGCGCCATTTTCCCCCAACAGGGCATGGAATGTCCCTGGTTTTAAGGTCATAGAGACCTGATCTAACGCAACCAGACTGCCAAAGCGCTTGCTCATATTAACAATGGCCAATTCCGGCGGGGCAGTTAACCCCGCTGGAGCGAGAGAACAGTCAATCAGAGAATTTGCCACATCAGTCATTACAGGCATCCGTTAAAGGCCAGTGTTTGCTAGAGCGCCCGGTGATCCAGTCAGGGTTTTCTGAGGGGAGCAGGTGATGATCATAATCAACAGGGTCAAAATATAAGGGGCTGCATTAAACAGGTAATACCAACCCCCAACGCCAACAGATTGTAGCGCGGGCCCGATCGCCTGCGCCCCCCCAAAAAATAAAGAAGCCCAGAGACAGTGCATTGGATTCCATTGGGCGAAAATAACCAACGCCACAGCCATCAAGCCCTGCCCGCTAGAAATGCGTTCTGACCAACTCCCAGGGTAGACCAGGGAAAGATAGGCACCGCCAATCCCCGCTAAACAACTGCCCAAAATAATAGAGAGGGTGCGCACTCGTTTGATCGAAATTCCCATGGCCAGGGCTGCATCTGGGCTATCCCCCACGGCCCGCACCAACAGGCCCCAATGGGTAGACTTAAAGAACCAGTGCATCAATGGAGCGATCGCAACCCCTAGGATAAAGAGAGGACTGATCTTAAGCGCAGCTTGAATGGCTGGAATTGAACTCCAGGCCCCCAAATTAATAGTAGCCAGGGCCGCAGCTTGCGGTTGAATAAACGGCTTACCAAAAAAAAAGGCAATGCCACTGCCAAAAATAATCATAGCGATGCCCACCGCAATATCGTTGACGCGGGGTTGTTGGGATAACCAGGCATGAATCGCCCCTAACCCCATGCCCGCGATACCGGCCATCAGCACCCCCAACCAGGGAGAAAGGGCTGGGCCGACCACCCCCTGGGTCAGGTAAGAGGTAGCATAGGCAGTCATTGCTCCAGTCAACAAGGTTCCTTCCAAACCCAGGTTAATCTTGCCGCTTTTCTCCGTTAAGCACTCCCCCAGGCTGACAAACAAAAAGGGGGCGCTGCCTCTCAGGGTGCCAGCCAGAATCCCCAACGGTACCCCCCACCAACCAAGGGTTTCAGTTGCCATAAATCAATGTACTCCCCAACTGCGATCGCATGATAAAAACTGAGTTAACTCTGGGTTGACAGGGGCGCTGTGCCCTCCGGTGGCACTGGCAACTGACTATCTGGCTCCTGAAACAGGGGGATGCGGCCATAAAGCGACTCGCTGTAGAGAATCACTAGAAACACAATGCCCTGAAACACATAGACCGTTGCATCGGGCATCGCTAAAATTCGCTGCAACGCTCCTCCGCTGGCCAAAATCCCCCCCAACAGAATGGCAATCATGGTGGCTGCCAGCGGGTTGTAGCGAGACACAAAGGCCACCAAAACCCCGGCATAGCCATAGCCAGCAACGATAGCTTCATTGATTTGACCATGGATGGCAGCAACCTCCACCATCCCCGCCAACCCCGCAGCAGACCCCGCCAAAAAACAGATGATCAGAGTTAAGCGGCCAACTGGGAGGCCAGCAATCCGGGCGGCCCGCACATTGCCGCCAGCGACACGGGCAGCAAAGCCAAAGGTGGTACGTTGCAGTAAGAAATAGCCAATCATGCAAGCAACTATGCCGTAGATCAGGCCGTAGTGAACCCGACTACCCGGCAACGTGCCCAACAGATACTCCTTAGGAATGGGAAAGCTGGAAGGCTTATTCAGGGAAGCTGGATCTTTCAACAGGTCAGTGCTGCCGACCAATTGATTCATGCAGGCGATCGCAATATAGTTCATCAGCAAACTACTGATGGTTTCATTTACCCCCCGGTAGTGGCGCAGTGCCCCCACAATCATGATCCAAATGCCACCAAACAGCAGACCAGCCAGAGCCATACCCAAATGGACGATCATGGGCGGCAAGCCTAAGGTTTGGCTGGTAACCGGTGTCAGGTCACCAAAGCAGAGGAGCAAGCCAGCCACAGCAGCCCCCAGCCCCCCCATGACTAAAGCCCCTTCGTTGCCAATCACCATCAAGCCCAGACGGGCAGGCAGGACAGTACAGAGGGATGTCAGCATCAGAGGCGCAGCCCGCAGCAGGGTATTTTGAAAGGAAAACCAACTGCCAAAGGCAGCCTTATAGATGGTGGCATAGACCAAAACAGGATTTTTACCAACCAGGGCGCAAAACAAACCAAATAAGACCAGAGCAACCAAAATTGCTGCGATCGGAATCAAGATTGACTCAGCGGCCCTACGCCAACTGACAGAATTTGCCATGGTTCATCCCAAGTTGGACGTGATGCTAGCCTAGGGGAAATATTCAAAATGAAACGTGATTTAAATAACAATTTATTTCGAGTGCGGGGGAGCTTCCCTCCTTCACCGGAGAAGATTCAGCTTACACTTATACAAGCTTTACAAAAACAGAATTTGTTAAGCTAGATTTATTGTGTAAATAATTGTAATGTTTCCGTGTAAGGCAATAAATATCTAGATCATATCTAACAAAGATAGTGAGATCGGCTTAATTGGTTAGTCATTTCACCGCCTGATCCCCTTTTATTTCAGTAGTTTGAGTGTGGAATGGCATGCAGCGACGGCTTTTAGCAGCGGTTATACTGATTTTTTTATTCGCTTTAGCCCTTTTTATTTCAGTCCGGGTTGGGGTAGCCCAGTTACCCCAGGCTGGGTTTGAGTTACCGGGCCTATCTCAGCTCGACCCCTCTCAGCCTGCTGAAAGGCCCGCTCCCTCCCCGTCTACTTTCTGCTCCCTACAACCCCCTAAACAACGGACTGCTGCCTCAATTCGAGCAGAAATCGCTCGACGAGCTGCTGCCATGGGGGCTGAACCCATTACTTTAGAGCGGTTTCGTCAGTTAGCAACTGATTTATCTCTCGCAAAAGCAGTCAATTCCACTGTCTATGCGCCTGAAGAAAAAGTTGTCCTGATTCATGCCTCTAACTACGGTGAGCGGTTCTTAAAAGATGTGAATGGCAACCCCGCCAGTATGGACACGATTGTGGTGCTGCATGAAACAGTCAGTACCGCCAGCAGTGCCCTCAACTTTTTTCGTAGCTATCATCCCAAGGAGGCCGATCAGGCGAGCTACCATACCTTGATTGAGCGAGATGGCACGATTGTTTATCTGGTACCCCCCGATAAGCGGGCCTATGGCGCGGGCAACTCGGTATTTCGGGGGGCAAAAGGGGCAGAAGCCTTTAAAACTCACCCTAAATTTCCCCCCTCAGTCAATAACTTTGCCTACCATGTGTCTTTAGAAACACCTGCGGATGGTATGAATAACCGTCCAGTCCATAGCGGTTATACAGTCAGGCAGTATGAATCCCTGGCCTGGTTGGTTGCCAAGACTGGTGTGCCCAACGATCGGATTACGACTCACAAAGCGGTCGATCTGTCTCGTTCCCGCTCTGACCCCCGCAGTTTCAACCAGTATCAGTTCCTCGTTCGCCTCAATACGTACCCCCGTACTAGCGAAATTTCAATTCGCTGTACCAACCCGGAGGGGGCTTAATGAAGTCACTTCAGTGCGTCCCGGCTTTTCAGGGAAGTTACGAAGCCGGAGCTTCGTAACCAGGAAATGTAATCTTTATGATTGCCGAATTAATGGTAGGCTTGGGCACCACAGTAAGTAAATTCACGACCAAGCCTACTAGTCGAGATAGCCCATTAATGTAGCAGGCTCAGGGTCGATGATGTCATTGGATGCGATCGGTCGCCCACCGGGCAATACTGAAGCTTGCATCAATTGCGGGTCACTCACCATCACCGGACGCTCGCCGGGCAAAGTTAGGCCTTCTACCATGTGAAACTCGCTGACAAAAATGGGCCGATCGCCCGGTAGCATTTCAGCGACTTGAATAGGACTGGCGGCAATGGGACGACCATTGAGAAAAGAGCCAAATAGGGCCAGGTGGCTGGCTTCGATTGGCCGCACACCTGCCACTACAATGGTTTCTTTGACCTCGATTTCACTAGGCATCACGGGGCGGTTCCAGACCATAGTCGTCGGTTGATGCAGTTGCATTTCCCCCTTCTGCTCTTCTTGGACTGGGCGGGCCGTAATTTTAACGACGTTATCAGATGGCATGGCTTCTTCCTCACTGGTTTCAGTTTTTTCGGTTAATTGATCGATCGCTTCAGCAGCCTCCAACAAAACATCTTCTGAAAGCATGGCTTCATCGGTTGTCTGGTCGGTTTTTTGAGCCCCCTTGCCTCGGCGGCTGCTTGGCCTTGTTACATTATTGGCTGTCATAACAGTTAGCCCTTCGAGTGATAACGGTGTTGTATTGTTGTGGCGAGAGATAAATAAATTAATCGCTTAGATGTAAACGGTTGATAGTAAACCTTAAATAAATATTATAACAATTAGGGACACTTACCCTATCCGCAATCATGATCGCCTAACCTATTCCATTCGGCCCCCATCAACGCTTCCTGAACTCAATGGGGGAAGCCGCGGGTATGAGAGCAGTAGAGTACAGCAAAAACATTAAGGGGACGCACCCACCGCATCCCCTTAATAACTTCAGGCGACTATCGACGTCTTGACAGACCACTAGACACTTGCAGCAATCCTGGCTTCCTTCGTGGTCAGGCGTTCGTAGGTGGCCCGCATCTTCACCCCTGTCAGCACCTGGAACAGACCGGTACCATTATTGGAGCCGGGATACTCGCGGTGCTGCAGCAACAAATGGGTAACTTCACCAGAATACTTGGCAGAAGTATTACTCAAATGCCGTTCAATATAGATGACCTCTTCCAATTGATCAAATTGGCCATCTACTTCTAGAACCGAGACACCATGACCATAGTAAGTATCGGGGCCATAGTGCATCCTAATTCCAGGGTAGGAACAGGTCAGCTTACGGCCGCAGGGAATCCAGTCAATAGTCGAACCTTCATCAAATAGATAGGTCGGCTCAAAGCCTTGTACTTCATCGCGCTGAATCATCTGCACCCGCAGCACTTTGCGTTCAGTGTCATCTTTGATCAGCTGAGTCGGCATGACTCGAATCACTACATCGGCAAATCCTTTTTGAGGGTCAATGTAGGCATCAAAGTCAGGACGGCGAGAGTTAATAGCAGCCATCACATCATCGTAGGTGTGCCCCCGTTCTGCCATATCCCGCTGAATCTTCCAGGCGATCTTAACCTCATCGGTAATGTCTAGATAAACACTGAAGTCAAGCAGGCCGCGCACCCGCTCATCATAGAGAGGATGCAAGCCCTCAATCACCACAATATGGTTGGGATCGATCCGCTCCGGCGGGTCAATCATGCCAGTCTCATGGTTATAGATTGGCTTATTAATTGTTTCCCCATTCTTCAGAGCTTTGATTTGTTCGTACATCAAATCAAAATTATTGGCCTTAGGGTTAAGGGCGGTAATGCCGGTTTGTTTGCGTTGAACCCGGTCAAGACAGTGATAGTCATCCAGGCAGATAACGGTTACAAGCTCTTCCCCAAATAGGTCAGTTATCCGGCGAAGAAAGGTAGACTTACCACATCCGGAGTCTCCGGCAACGCCAATCAAAACCACGCGGTCTGGCTTACTGGTCATAGGTTTCCTCTAACAGAATCATCAATCTACTCAGGTTTTAAGATCAGTTGAATAGTATGGCAGCCATCGCGGCTGGCTGATAAATTGAGCGCTTAAAGCCAGTCCCCATCAGCCTTCCATGTCCCGAAACCACTTCATACAAAACCCCTAACTTGAGGCTTTATCTACAGATTCAGGGTAAAGATCCCTAACCTGACCGTGGCTTAAATACGGAGTAAGTCTTATTACTACCTTTGTGCCCAATCTTAACAGAAACACGATCGTCCCAACAAGGCAAATGCCTATCTGCTCGTCCAACCTTAATTACTAATGCTACGGTTAATTGGCGCTTCTTGTATTAAAAATCCGTGCAAATTTTTTTATTTTGGAAGCGGTTAGTCCCAGACTTGTGCCCCTAACCGGTTGGTCTGTCTTAATTTTTTTTAGGACGCCAAAGGTTGTCGTGGCAAAGGGAACACATTGCTGGACAATAGGGAGAGGCCATTCGTTTTCATTAAGGTTCGGAGATAGCAAGCAAAATGTATAACTCAAGTGCAGCGGGTGGGGCTGCCAGTTCTCCAGCAGGGAGTCGGATGTTCCGCTATGAAGTAGTCGGTCTGCGACAGAACCTGGAAACTGACCGGATGAACTACCAGATTCGGCTAAGTGGCAGCACTTTTATTAATGTGCCCTACAACCGCATGAATGAAACCATGCAGCGGATTACCCGCATGGGTGGCAAAATCATCAGTATTCAAACGCTAGATGCAACTGCGACTCAAGGGCAGAACGTTACTCCAGAACAGAAAGCAGCGGCCGCTTCAGGCCAAACTTGGCAGGGTAACTCACCAGGAGAGCAGCAGAAGCCCATGACTCAATCAAAAGAAAAAGCAGATATTCCGGTCAATATTTACCGCCCGGCCAGTCCCTTTATTGGCAAAGTTATTTCCAATGAGCCGTTAGTGGCAGAAGGCGGCATTGGCATTGTGCAGCATATCAAGTTTGACCTGACGGGGGGTGACCTCCGCTATCTGGAAGGTCAGAGTATTGGCATTATTCCTCCCGGTGTCGATAAGAATGGTAAACCAGAAAAGTTGCGTCTATATTCGATCGCCTCTACCCGGCATGGAGACGATCTAAACGATCAAACCGTCTCACTCTGTGTGCGTCAATTAGAATACAACCATCCTGAAACCGGAGCAAAAGTTTACGGGGTTTGTTCCACCTATTTGTGTAACTTGAAGCCAGGAGAAGAGGTTAAAATCACTGGGCCAACAGGCAAAGAAATGTTACTGCCAAGTGATGAAGATGCAACTGTGATTATGATGGCAACCGGAACTGGGATTGCTCCCTTCCGGGCTTACCTCTGGCGCATGTTTAAGAAGGGTGAACGGGATTTGAACCCCGGCTATCAATTCAAGGGGCTGGCCTGGTTAATCTTTGGTATCCCTGTCACTCCTAACATTCTTTACAAAGAAGAGTTGGAGGAGTTGCAGCGGGAATTCCCGGATAACTTCCGGCTCACCTATGCCATCAGCCGTGAGCAGCAAAATGCTGAGGGTGGCAAGATGTATATCCAAGACCGAGTAGCTGAGCATGCTCCTGAACTGTGGGAGAAGATGCAGCACCACAAGACCCACACCTATATCTGTGGTCTTAAGGGCATGGAAGATGGCATTGATGCGGCGCTCTCCGTTGAAGCAGGCAAGGCTGACAAAGACTGGAAGGAGTACCAACGGGAAATGAAGCGGGCCGGGCGCTGGCATGTAGAAACCTACTAGCCCATTGCCTCCTAGAACGCCGGTTCCGTTCTCTTAAAATTGGCTCAGCAGTCAGGAACTTATTTTTATTCCTGACTGCTTTTGGCTTGACAGGGGTTGAGCCATCAAAAGGAGAAATGTTACTTTAAGTTAAGCTAGTACCTGTAATCAGGTGTTACTGTTGCGTACCTGGTTTGACTGATTTATGCAATATCGACGGTTTGGCCGCACAGAGCTGCAAATGCCTGTCTTTTCCTGTGGTGGTATGCGGTATCAGTACAAATGGCAGGATGTACCCATGGGTGCAGTACCTGCTAAAAGTCAGGCAAATTTAGCGGCAATCATTCATCGATCGCTGGAGGTTAGGATTTATCACCTTGAGACAGCCCGGGGCTATGGCAGTTCAGAGATGCAGTTGGGCCAGATCCTGCCGACCCTACCCAGAGAAAAGCTGATTGTGCAGACCAAGGTGGCACCCGAGGCCGATGCCACAGTGTTTCGTCAGAATTTAGAACAATCTCTGACCTACCTCAATCTGGAGTACGTGGATCTCCTGGCTCTGCACGGAGTCAATACAGCAGAACTGCTAGATTTTTGTGTGCGCCCCGGTGGCTGTCTAGAGGTTATCCATGATTTTCAACGCCAGGGAAGAGTCCGCTTCATCGGCTTCTCGACCCATGCTCCCACCGCCGTCATTCAGCGGGCGATCGCCACTAATCACTTTGATTACGTAAACTTGCACTGGTATTACATTAATCAAACCAACTGGCCTGCCATTGAGGCCGCTACCCGTCATGATATGGGTGTTTTTATTATCAGCCCCTCTGATAAAGGCGGGATGCTCTATAACCCACCCCAACGGCTGGTAGACCTCTGTGCCCCCCTCAGCCCGATCGTGTTTAACAACCTCTTCTGTCTGAGTCATCCCCAGGTGCATACCTTGAGCATAGGCGCAGCCCGTCCTCAAGATTTTGATGAGCACTTAAAAACCCTGACCGTTCTGGAACAGGCAGATCCTCTACTACCAGGTATTGTGCAGCGGTTGGAGCAGGCCGCCTATGATCGACTGGGAAAAGAATGGATGGATAGCTGGTTTGTGGGGTTGCCCACCCCAGACCAAACCCCTGGCGGGCTCAATATTCCCACCATTCTATGGTTGCGTAACCTGGCGATCGCTTACGACATGATGGAGTATGCTGGTATGCGCTATAACCTGCTAGGGCAGGCTAGCCATTGGTTTCCTGGTGTTAAGGTCGATACGATTGATTTAAACAGCTTAAGCGAGTGCCTACAAGGCAGCCCCCATGCCAGCATTATTCCCCGTCTTCTACAAGAAACCCACAACCTACTGGCGGGGCAAGGGGTGCAGCGGTTGTCTCAGCAAGATGAATAGATGGAACCAGTCATCCTATCTTTACCAACGGCAGCAGATACCCGATTGCTGGGCAAAAGACTGGGCCAAAGCTTACCGACTGGCACTGTCATTTTATTAAATGGGGGCCTGGGGGCAGGGAAGACGACCCTGGTGCAGGGCATTGGTGCAGGGCTAGGCGTTTCAGAGCCGATCGATAGCCCTACCTTCACCCTGATTAATGAATATGAAGGCGGCCGTATGCCCCTTTATCACCTAGATTTGTATCGCCTAGACCAGGCTGCCACCGCCGATTTATATCCAGAAGTGTACTGGCAGGGGGAAGAAGTGAAGCCGGGGATTGTGGCGATCGAATGGGCAGAGCGATTACCCTACCGACCGGCTGATTATTTAGAAATCAGCCTGAGCCAGAACGCAGCCGCAGGTCGGACAGCTAGAATTCAACCGCAGGGTAACGCGGCTTATCCCTCTCTGTAAATACTGCCCGTGGCTGCAAAACCACTTTCTTCTCCCAGGTTAGAACCATCGATTGCGTTAGCCCGAATTAATTGCGTTTCGGCACGAGGGAGGCAGCGGGCGACAAAGAGGGTGTTGCCCCACTGGGCTAGATAGCTACGCCACGGGCTGCGATGCTCATCTAAAGTGAGCTAAACCGCTGCAAGTTCTGGGCGACGGCTGTTGCGAATCCCCGCAATTGCGGCAGCATAGTCTTTTTGCCCAAACACAGCAGAGCCAGCAACGATCGCATTGGCCCCTGCTTCCAAAACCTGCCAGGTATTGTTTGCCTTGAGGCCGCCATCTACCTCGATCCAGGGATCAAGGCCCCGTTCATCGCACATCTGGCGCAGCTTGCGAATTTTAGGAACGACAGCGGGAATAAAGCTCTGGCCACCAAAGCCTGGATTTACACTCATGATCAACACCAGGTCACAAACTTCCAATACGTATTCAATCAGATCTAGCGAAGTAGAAGGATTGAGCACAACCCCCGCCTGTTTACCCAGTTCTCGAATCTGACAGAGGGTGCGGTGCAGGTGAGGCGAAGCAGTGTGCTCAGCGTGAACAGAGATGATGTCAGCCCCAGCCTTAGCAAAGTCAGCCACATACTTTTCTGGCTCCACAATCATCAGGTGCACATCCAGGGGTTTTTGAGTCACAGGGCGGACAGCCTCCACAATCAGAGGGCCGATCGTAATGTTGGGGACAAAGCGACCATCCATGACGTCTACATGGATCCAATCTGCTCCTGCGGCATCGACGGCACGAATCTCATCTCCCAATCGGCTAAAGTCTGCTGACAGAATTGAGGGAGCGATAACAACAGATTTTTCGGTCATGGCTGGCAATGTCCTCCTAAGAGCCTCTGCGATGTAAGTAGTTGGACGCTATTGAATACACCCCCTGTAGTCCCCCTTTATAAGGGGGACGGCGACAGCCGGGGGTATAACAGGTAATTTTTTATGTCCAGGTACTTAACTATTGTAACAAACTGTGATCCACCCACCAGGCTTTTGAGCGAATAACCAGGGTAGACTTTTATCATCCTATTTTTTAACTTGTCGATCCACCCATTTCCCAACTTTTCCCGTTCCAAAATGTCAAAATGGGAATGTTCCTAGCCTGCTAAGTTTTTGGGTAACGGCTTCTCTTTTCGCCACAAGAGGTTAGCGCTTGCTGATGCATAGAGTTCGGTTTTATGCTTGGGCACTGGTTTCTCTCCAACTCCTGTCTCTTCATGCATTGACACTATTGCTCTATGGCATGAAATCTTCCGCTGAGCCATTGCCCCGCTCCAGTTTAATTCAAGATCCGGGTCGCACCACCTCTTCAATAGGGGAGGTTGGGATTGATGCCCTGCGACTGCAGCGGGAACCCTACAATCTCACTGGTCGCAAAATCGCCATTGGTCAGGTTGAGATTGGCCGCCCTGGTCAATTTGGGCTTGATAAAGCAGTGGCACAAAACCGTGTCGTCTCGCTCACCCGCGTTTTTTACCGGGATCGGCAAGTACGGGGCGATAATAGTTTGGACGCCCATGCCCAGAATGTTGCGAGTGTCATGATCAGTACCGCAAAGGCGTTACGGGGTGTGGCACCGGGTGCCCGCCTTTATTCCTCGGCGACTGGCACTCCCAAACGCTACGGTCAACCAGAAGAATGCTTGTCTGCTCAGCATATCGCCATGCAAAATGGGGGAGACGTGCGGGCCATTAACTTTAGTTTTGGCGAGTCGCTGCGTCAGGATCCTCGCCCCAACCCCTTATTGGATGGAAATGCCCTGCTGACCCAATGCATTGATTGGTCGGCAAGGGTTCATAATGTGTTGTACGTCATTGCTGGCAATCAGGGGAAAGGGGGGATTTCCATCCCAACTGATAACTTTAATGGGATTAATGTAGCTTTTACGAATCAGATTGACGGCATCTTTCGTAAAGTTGATTTTGCGAATCTGGGTGATTTCACAGGGGTAGGAGGGGCTGCGATCGTTGGCACTGAAAGCAATGTGGGAGGTCGCCGTGCGATCGGGCTGGTGGCACCAGGATCTGATATTGCCATGGTGAATCTGAATGGCTCGGTCAATACCTCCAGTGGTACCAGTTTTGCTGCCCCCCACGTCACGGCGATGGTTGCGTTGTTACAAGAATATGGCGATCGTCGGTTACGCACCAACTGTCACCAGAGTAAGTGCCCTCTGCCCTGGAGCTTAGATGCTCGACGACAGGAAGTGATGAAGGCAGTCTTACTGAATTCTACGGACAAATTGAAAGACGAGGGCAATGGCCTTCAGTTGTGGATGACACGCACGGTTCTAGATAAAAACAATCGCAATTGGATTGAGTCTGACGCCTATACCAACCCCAAAATTCCCCTGCACATCCAAATGGGGACCGGTCAACTCAACGCTTTCCGGGCCTATCAGCAATTCAGTGCTGGCCAGCAAGACCCAAATCACCCGATTTCCCCGATTGGGTGGGACTATCGAACTGTTACAGCCACCAGTGACGTGAAACAGCAGGAGTATGTATTCAACCAGCCCTTGCAGGCCGGCAGTTTTATAGCCGCCACTCTGAGCTGGAATCGGCAGGTTGAATTGGTAGATCGCAACAAAAATGAGCAGTACGATATCGGCGAAGAGTTTCGCGATCGGGGTTTGAATATTCTTTACCTCTACTTAATGCGGGCAGAAGACAGTGACCCGCGTCAGAGCATCTGGTCGTCTACCAGTGACATCGACAGCGTGCAGCATATCTTCCATCCAATTCCTGCGACGGGCCGATACAAGCTGCGCGTCGTATTTCAGCGCCAGGTGAATCAACCTGTGCAACCCTATGCCTTGGCCTGGTGGAGTGTGCCCGCTCAGATAATCAAACCCGCCCCCGCTGAATAGTACCCTGATCAAAAACTTGATTGTCAGTCCCAATAGCTTGAATCACCAGTCGATCGCTGTACACCTCCAGCGCCGAAAAGCCAAAACGAGAGGCGGCAGACTCAGTCCACTCCCTACGGCTTGTCTGGCGTAGAGAGGCCCCCCCGATGCCGGTAATCAAGTAGGTTGTGCCATTGATCGACCGGGTGCGTTCGTAGCTATGTTCGTGACCATTGATGTAAAGCTGCACCCCATACTTCTGGAATAGGGGGGTCAACCGCTGCACCAGGGCCTGGTCTACACCATAAAACCCGGCAGAATAGATGGGATGGTGACCAAAAACAATCTTCCAGGGGGCTTGACTGAGGCTGAGCTCCTGCTCTAGCCAACTCAATTGAGCGGGCCAGCTCGCGTTCCTATTCGTATCCAGGGCAAAAAACTGCACACCCTTCTCCCTAAAGGTGTAATAGCGACCCGCCATGCCAAATCCCGGATAGTGAACCTGGGGATCTCCGTTTTGAGTGCGAATGTCGTGATTCCCTAAGCAGGCTCGAAACTTGACACCTTGCCTGAGTAAAGGGGCATAGGGCTGTTCAAACACAGCCTTTACTTTCTCAATTTCGCCCTGGTTATAAATATTGTCCCCCGCTAAAATCGCCAGTTGATAGGGATGCCTAGCCAGATAGCGGCTCATGGCTTGAGCGACCGCATCCTGATTGCGATCGCCGCTGCCGGTGTCGGCAAGGGCAACAAACCTGAGCAACAGTTGATGATCTGGAGAAGATGGGGGCGGGCTGACCGGTGGGGCTGGAGAAGCCGTTACAGAAGGAGGGTAACCAGTCCATCCTTCTTTCAAGTGAGCAGTCAGTGCTCCTCCAACTCCCCCCAGGCCAAATAACAACAAAAAATGACGGCGTTTGAATGACATCGGAAAAATTAAGTTACTAGAGAGAGGGTGGGCAATATCGAACTAAGCGAGAGGCGGCAGTCTAATGCTAGAGTGATGCTCTGAGGCAGCACTTATCAAACTGTATCGTGTTTATTGCAATGGGTGCTGCGTTCCAGGAGACGTATGGAGACATAGAGTGTCACAGGATTCCCTCCCCCCTGACCCCCTGAACCCAGAAGAGCAGCCAACCTCCTCAGAACCAGAAACGCTCCAGGGGGAATTTGAGCCGGTTTCATCAGATGCGTCAGCAGCATTAGAGCGGAGTAAAGCAGGTGAGCCCCTACCAGAGCGACCATTGCCCCCTGGGTCAGGGCAACCCCAGAGCCAAGCCCTGCGTCGGATTGAGCGCTTCTGGGATACTTGGCAACCTCGAATCAGGCAACAGACCATTCGGGTTTTGCGATCGACGAGTCAGACCTTAGAGCACCTGGCGACTCGCCTGGAAGCAGATCGTTCCCTGGCAGAACCATCCCAGGTCGCCAGTTTCCCTGGCCAGGGGGGGGCATCTACATCAACAGACTGGCTGACAACCCTGGGAGAGATTACCCAGTCTAGCTGGCGCGGGTGGCAAGGCATTTTAGCCAAAGTTCGCCTTCGTCTGCCGGCAACGATCAACCAGGTTTTGCCTTCCGATCAAGCCCTGACGGGTGCGATCGCGGGGGTTCTGGTTTTGTTGCTGTGGACAGTCAATGGAATTTTGTCTCCTGCGGCCAAACCCGTAACGGTAGCCGTTCAACCCGTGCCAGTCACAACGCCAACGCCCACTTCCGTGGCCAAACAACCCACTCCTGCACCTGAGCCAGTCGGGGTTAAACCTACTCCTGCACCTGCAATAGAGCAGCCACAGATCATTCCTACCCCGCTCGTCAGCCCTGAAATCAAACCATCCCCACCACCCGCGCCACCATTGAAACTGACTCCCCAGCAAAAGTTAATTGCTCGAATTCAGGATGAAGTAGCGGAAATTACGGATCAGTATGTCAGTGGGCTGATCCAATCCGTGCAGGCTAATTTTCGGGCCAGTCGATTAACAGTGACGGTTGGCCCTGGCTGGTATGGCTTAAGCCGCAGCCAACAAGACAATTTAGCCAATCAAATCTACCTGAAAACTCGAAACCTGGACTTTGCAGACTTAGAAATTCGGGATTCAGAGAATCACCGTCTGGCCCGTAGCCCAGTGGTTGGCTCTGAGATGGTGATTTTGCAGCGCAGCCGTGAAGGGGTGGTAGCAGCAGCCTGACCCCTGGCTAGTAGAAAATGCCCCATCAGGCAACCACCCTTTTATAGGTAGCAGGGCAAAGAGTGCCGGCATTCTTAAGGAAGGGAGGATGTCAAAAAGGCCAGCAGAGAAACTTCCAATTGAATATGCTCATCGTCACCAATAAGGTCGGCTTCTACCCACTGATCAATCTGGTTGAGTAAGGCGTCGATCGCGGCATTTTTGTGAATTAATTGTTCTGTTGCTCTGAGTGCCTGTTCACGACTGGGGTAATCTAGGCCATCCCCAAATGCCCCCATGACTGGATGAATCCACCAGGCCCGCCATCCCTGATCTGTCGGTAGCAGTTTAATGGTTTCGCCTAGATAATCCACCGTCATGGTCTTGCTCAGCATATTAATCACCAATGCTTGCTCTAGTATGCCCTTTACCTTCAGGAAGTATCATCTCAGACAGAATATCTTCCCAGCTTAAATTCACTACAGAAGCGGCTCATTCCGGCTAAGTGCGAGTATGATGGGGCCGGGTTAGATGGTTCCCAACTCGACCGCCAGGCAATAATGGCAAGGGAGAAGGGGGAGCAGGCTCATGGGTGAGGCCAGGGAGGCTAGAGTGAAATTGCAAAATCAAGTTTTTAGTCAGACATTCTGTCTATTCAGCGCCATGTTGGGCCTGGGGGGGGTCACTGCTACGCTGGCCGATTCTACCTTGCCTGGTAAAGCCCATCTAGCCCAGGTCTCTCCAACAAGCTCTCTGGCTCAATCTGCTGCTGTAGCCGCACCGTCTCCGCTTCCCACTCCCTTGGCCCGATCGGTTTCCCAAATCGGTGATCATCGGATCACGACCCTCCTACCAGACAGTCGGGGGACGCTTTGGGTTGGCTCCTGGCAGGGAATTGCCCGGGTCGATCCAAAAACAGGACGGGTGTTGCTGCAAGCGAGCCTGCCCAATAATTTTGTTGGGGCATTGGCAGAAGATAGGGTTGGCCGTATCTGGGTTGGCACATTAAATGGCATTTTCCGGATTGATCCAAAAACGGGGCAGGTGACAGCACAAAACTTTACCCTGCCATCCAATCGCGTGCTTTCCTTACTGGTTGATCGGCGGGGCTTTCTCTGGGTGGGTACCGATGCAGGTCTGGCTCTGATCAGTCCTGACCAGGGGTTATTGATGACAACAGTGCGAAAATTGCCCGGTGTCAGTGCCAATGCCCTTGCATTAGATAGGAATGGTCAGTTGTGGGTAGGGACGCTAGAAGGCCTGGTTCAAATTAACACAGCCAATGCTTTGATTTTGCAGCAGGTGCCCAATCTTCCAGGCGCAACCGTGCAGTCATTAGCGCTCAGTCCCTGGGATACTCTATTGGTAGGAACAACATCTGGTCTCTCAGAAATTAGCCCTACCAATATTAAACGGGTGCGGGTGGTAGGCCAGCTCCAGGGCAGAAGTGTCACAGCTTTAGATTTTGACGAAGCCACCAGCCTCTGGGTGGGCACTACGACTGGTTTACTGCGGCTAAACCCTTACAATGGCGTGATTGGTGGAGAAATTGCCGACCTCCCCTCCAGTCGAATTCTGTCTCTGGCGACAGGGGTTGCCGATAAGATTTGGGCTGGCACCAGTGAAGGACTGGCTTGGATTAGCACCAAGACCTATCAGGCCAATTTCCACAATACTTTCCCCAGATAGGACGCTATGCATCCAGAGTGCACCCTTTGCTCTTGGGGCCTGGCCTATGAGAAGAAATCCCTTAGACTCACTCAATCTGTAATTGGGTTTTTTGATTCTGATACTGTTGCTTAAACTTGCGTTGCTGTTGAGCATGGTCAACGATCGGGGCTGGGTAGCCACAGCGATCGCGTTCCAGGGGTAAAATCTTGCCACTCACTAAAGCGTCTGTATCTACACCCCGCAGTTCCGGTAACCACTGGCGAATATAGTCGGCATCGGGGTCAAATTTTTGAGCCTGACTGGTCGGATTAAAAATCCGCAGGGGTTTTGGATCCATGCCACTGGAGGCACTCCATTGCCAGCCACCATTATTGGCTGACAAATCCCCATCTATCAGGGATTGCATAAAATACTTTTCACCTAGACGAAAATCAATCAGCAGGTCTTTCGTTAAGAAGCTGGCCACAATCATGCGACAGCGATTATGCATCCAACCAATTTCATGCATTTGTCGCATTGCCGCATCTACGATCGGGTAGCCGGTACGCCCCTGACACCAGGCTTGAAACAGGTCAGGGTCATTTTCCCAGGGAAAGTTTTGCAAGATAGGGCGATAGGCACCATCAGCCAGTGCTGGAAAGAAGTACATCGCATGCTGATAAAACTCCCGCCAGGCCAGTTCCTGCTGCCAGGTGCGAATACTATCCCTGGTCTGATCGCTACGGCTCTGCTGCATCACTTCCACCGTCTTAGCCCAGATAGTCCGCACTCCGATCGCCCCAAACTTGAGGGCCGCACTCAGTTGAGAGGTACCCTCCAACGCCGGAAAGTTGCGATCTTCCTGATAGCTGAAGAGTGCCTGGTAACAAAATGACTCTAGGCGATCTAAGGGCGCCGTTTCCCCCGGTTCTAAAATCAACGGATTGTCCCAGATAAAGCCCAATTCCTTGGCAGTGGGTAAAGCGATCGCGCCTGCCTGTTGGGCTATTTCTTGCTCTGCCCCGGTGAGACCAGTTGCTACCTGCAACCCTTCGACTGGTTCTGGTTTAGGTTGACTCATCCAGTTCTTCCAGAAGGGAGTATAGACGGTATAGGGGGCACCCGATCCAGTGATGATTGATGCTGGGGGATGCAATAGTTGATCCCAAAAAGCTTGAGTTTCCACTCCAATAGACTGGAGGGCCTGCTGCATCACCTGATCTCGTTCTCTGGCATAGGGTTCCACATCCCAGTTCCAGAAGACAGCCTTTGCCTGAAGAGACTGAGCCAACCGGGGTATGGCTTGCCGGGGGGCAGCCTTGAGAATCAGAAGTTGACTGCCGGCCTCCCCATACCGCTGCTGCAATGCCTGCAGGCACCCGATTAGATAAGTGACTCTAACGGCTGCAACATCATCCCGATTCAGAATGCCAGGATCCAGGCAAAACACTCCTACAACCGCCTGACTCTGCTGTCGAGCCTTTGCTAATCCGATATTGTCTGAGATCCGCAAATCTCGACGGTGCCAGAACAAAATCAAATCAGACATATGTAGCAATCCTAAATGATTCGTGAGCGCCTGAATGGTGAAAGGGCTTTGTGAGAAGGATTTCTTGCAGAAACTTTTCACAATCCTGATCGGATCGCTATAGCAGCCCTAAATCAGTCGTGAAAGAAGGATAAGTTGTGAGAGGTTTTTCCGGACGAGATGCTCTCACAATCCAAATAAGATTGCGATGGTTCTTCAACCGATCAATTTTACAAAAATGCAGCCAGGAATGCCCCGAAAGACTACTCCCTGGCTGCGATCGTCTTTACAATCCAGCTTAGTTTTTGCGCATTTGCTTCGCCATACTACGAAACATATCCATACCAGAGTCAGCTTGACGACGAGTGGTCGCTTCCTGCACATTGGCCGAGGCCGAAGCTTGGACAACAGAAGCGGCGGCCTGATCTGCCCTAGCACCTGTTTCTTTGACATCAGATGAAATGGTAGTCGTAATCGCCTTGACGTTGGGGGCGCTAGCGGTTTTTGGGAAGGTGCGCCGAATTGTTTTCTTGGTTCTCATATAATTGAGATCACCCAAGGTTTTAGCCGCATCGGGCTCAAGGAAAAATGCACCTGAAGCCGCTTGAGTTTGAGACCGCTGCACGGAAGCGCCCATCACTGGAGCAGGCTTGGACTCTTGTTCCCTTACCGTCCCCTCATCGCCCTGTCTGGAACCAAACAGACTCTTAACAAGTTTAATCACAGCCGTTATCCCTGAAATTTAATTGCCTTATGTAACAGATTATCAAAGAGTTTGTAGATTTTTCTAGTATTTCATGATCAAATCTGAACGATCGCAGTTCTGGTTTTTGAGCTACAGGGCAGCGGTGGAGGAACTTGTCCAGGTCAACATCGGCCAAGAAAGACTGAAATAGAAAACACTCCAAACCTGGAAAGTATGTAAAAATACATTAAAAATATGAGAGTTCAGGTCGCATCTGATTTAACAATTATTCATTCCTGAGAATTTACTATGTTTAACTCCCCTTTGTCAGATTCCGACCTCCTAAAGGAAGTGCTGGCCCCCCTGCTAGAAGACTTTGAGTATTGGTTTCAGCGGTCTCGGCTGCTACTAGAACATGAAGCAATTCCTTTCCTGCAAGCTTCAGAACAGGCTAATTTGCTAGGGCGAGTGGTTGCTGCCCAACAAGAAGTCGCCACCACTAAGCTGTTGTTTCAAGCCACTAATGGGCAGGCAGGGATTGAAATGGCTGTGTTGATGCCCTGGCACCGTCTGGTGACAGAATGTTGGCAAGTCGCTAGACGATTCCGTTTGGGAGAGAGGTCTCAACAAGAGACCTAGCGATCGCGTACAATTTGTAAGTGCAACTTATTCGATCGCAGGCTGTCTGTCGTGCTTCAATCAGGTTAGTAAGTTAACAAATGATTGGGCCTAGCTGAAAGGCAGGATGAGTTGAAATGAAGTTTCAAGCATCCAATACGCTTTTCGTCATCTTGAGTCGTCAATGCCAACGGTTGACTTAGTTTTAATTTTTGGCATTAGTAGTTCGTTTGGTTTTACTTAGGTGAGCGGTTTAAACCTGAGGAAGGCGTATGATTTTGCATTTGCTCTATGTTATGGCTTTTACTATCCTTGCTTTCTTGGCGATGGGGAACTTGATTCGTAGCATGATTACTCTGGGGTCTGACTCCCAGCGCCATTATGTCAATCGCAATGCAAACTCGATTCTGCAGTCTCGCCAGGTGGTTCATCCTGAGCTATTAGATAACTCCGGTAATATAATCAACGAACCGCTTTTAGTCATGAAGTCGATCACCGTAGAAGACGCCCGTGAAAAATTGGATGCTTTATACGAGGCATCCCCCAGTTCACCGGCCAGTGAACCCCGTGAAGACGTTTAAGCAATTCTGCATCCGCATCGGTTATGGCTGATTCCTCTGAGACTTCCAATCTTCCTCAGTCGCAGCAGTCAAAACACCCGCCCCAACCCAAGACTGATCGGGTGATACAGGCATCTATGGTAGATGGCCTGTCTGGGTTGTTACAGTATGCCGCTGATTCTTGGACTCGTCTGGCACCCCTCCGACGTACTACAAAAACCGTTTCCTCCTGGTTTAGCGTGGATGAGCGACAGGTCGCTCTAATTTTAGAGCAGGTGCGATCGAGCCTACCCACCACAGAGGTTTTACTCATTGGTAAACCTCAGGCAGGGAAGAGTTCTATTGTCAGAGGTTTGACCGGGGTTTCATCAGAAATTGTTGGCCAGGGATTTCGGCCCCACACCCAACACACTCAACGCTATGACTTCCCCACGAGCGACCTGCCCTTGCTGATCTTTATTGATACCGTTGGGTTGGGAGATGTCACCCAGGCTACCAGTGCCCTGGTAGAAGAACTGACCGCAGACCTACAACAAGAGAGTGGGCGAGCCAGAATTTTTGTTTTGACCGTTAAAATTACCGATTTCGCAACAGATACCCTGCAACAAATTGCCCGTCAGTTACGCCAGCAATTTCCTGCAATTCCCTGTCTCCTGGCAGTCACTTGTTTACACGAGCTCTATCCCGCCGAAATGACGAATCACCCAACGGACTACCCGCCCCATGTCCCATCGGTTCGACGGGCATTGACCGAGATTCAAAAAAACTTTGGAGGACTGTGCGGCCGCGCTGTTTTGATTGACTTTACCTTAGAGGAAGACGGTTTTCATCCTGTTTTCTACGGCCTGGGCGAGTTTGTCAATACCTTAACTGAATTGCTGCCCGATGCAGAAGCTCGTACCATTCATCATTTATTAGATGGCAGTGAGGGCGAGATGATCGGCGGTTTGTATCGAGAAGCAGGTCGTCGCTACATTTTGCCCTTTGCCATCATGGCAGCTACGGCAGCCGCAGTCCCCCTGCCTTTTGCGACAATGCCGGTCTTAACCGCCCTGCAGGTTTCTCTAGTGGGTCTGCTAGGTAAGCTCTATGGCCAATCCCTGACACCGGCACAGGCTGGTGGTATTGTCAGTGCGATCGCGGGTGGGTTTGTGGCTCAGATGATTGGGCGAGAGTTGATAAAATTCATTCCAGGTTTGGGTAGTGTAATCGCCGCTTCTTGGGCTGCGGCCTACACCTGGGCCCTGGGTGAGGCTGCTTGCGTCTATTTTGGCGACATCCTGGGTGGCAAGAAACCAGACCCAAAACGGATTCAGGAAGCCATGCAAACCTCTTTTAAGGCAGCGCAGGAACGGTTTAAACAAATTCCCTGGGATCAGCCGAATGACTGAAGCTCGTCAGACTCGATTATCACAACCTCTGGACCGGGCGGCGATCGCCCTGGTGCTGGTTTTAACCCTGTTAATTGGGATTTTGCTTTGGGTCGGGAAGCAAAATGCCCCCCGCGTGCGCGATTTTAGCTGGCAAGACCGCAATATTGGGGCAGACGATACCGCTTTTTTAATCAGCTTTAGTCGCCCGATGAACCATGCCAGTGTGGAGGAACAACTCCAAATCACCCCGCCCTTGTCGGGCAAAGTAAGCTGGGCGGGACGCCGCATGGCCTATACCTTAAAACGCCCTGCCCCCTATGGTACTGCCTATGAGCTTCAACTTCAGGGGGGGACGGATCATTTAAACCGGGAACCAGCTCTAAAACCTTTTCTAGGTAGATTTCGTACCCGCGATCGCGGGTTTGCCTATATCGGTGTCCAGGGGCAAGAAGCGGGACGATTGATCCTCTACAATCTAACCCGTCAGCAAAAACAGGTGTTGACGCCAGAAAATCTGGTGGTTATGGATTTTAAGCCCTATCCTCTGGGCGATCGTATGCTTTTTTCTGCGACTGAGCGCGCCAACCAAGCTCAGGGCTTGCTAGAACAAAAGCTTTACACTGTTACCACCGGCATTACGGTTACCCCACCCCCCCAAGTGTCTGCCACACCGGACGATCAGCCGCTGGTTGCACCTCCAGTCAAGCCAGCGGGAGAGGTGCAACTGGTGCTTGATAGTCAAGATTACCAAAACCTGAAGTTTGACTTATCAGCCGATGGTCGAATCATTGTAGTGCAGCGGGTCAACCGCAAGGATCCAGCAGACTTTGGCCCCTGGATTTTGCATGAGGGGAAATCCCCAGAGCCCCTGAAAGGAGAACCAGGTGGTGATTTTCTGATCACCCCTGACAGCAACTCCTTGGCCATTTCTCAGGGGCAGGGATTGGCAATTTTGCCCTTGGAGCCAAATGCTAAACCACTAGACTTTTTACCCAAGTTTGGCGTCGTCCTGACCTTTTCTCGGGATGGTTCCCTAGCGGCCATGGTGAAGTTTAACGCCGATCGTACCCGTTCTTTATTTCTAGTCAGTAGCCAGGGAACCCAAAAAGAATTGCTGCGAACCCAAGGTTCTATTCTCAACGCGCAGTTTGATCCGACTCGACAGGTACTCTACTGCCTTTTAACAGATCTCGTAATTGCAGGTGACCTCTACCAAGAAAAACCCTATCTGGCGGCAATTGACCTTAAAACCAGTCAATTAAACCCTTTACTAGAATTACCAGAACAGCGAGATATCCAGATGAGTCTGGCACCCGACGGCATTGGCATCCTATTTGATCAGATATCACCTACCGACGCTGGGGCCTCTGATACCAGTCAACGGACTCAGGATGGCAAAGCGATCGAGAATAGTCAACTGTGGTTATTGCCTCTGGATCTTGACAAGCCAACTGTTGCTTTAAAACTCGAAACGCTACCCCTGAATGGCATGCATCCGCGCTGGTTGCCTTAATTTGGCAAAATTCTGGTGGATCAAACCCACCATGCACTATTCTGACAGTTAGGCATGGAAGTGACCTATGAGAGGATTGAACGTTTTTTGGTCTGGTCTTTGGCTATTGGGGCAACAGAGCCCGCCTCAGTTGATTGAGGCCGTTATGTTACTACTGGCAATACCGCTGTCCCTGATCTGGTATTTGCTTCACAGTTGGCCTTGCCTGGTTTTAAGCCTGAGTTATATTGTGGGGGCGATCGCCTCGATTTTGGTGCGTGAGTCGATCTCGCCCTCTTCTCACAGCCAAACGGTGCGTATGACCGCCATTTTGTCCTTATTGTTGCTCTTGTCGGGGGTGGGGCTTTATCTTGCGAAGGCTGGTAATCACAGCCCCTTTAGCTTCAGCTCTTGACTTAACAGCGCTTGAATTGCATCCAGCAAGTCGGTCATGGGCAGGCTGGAGGAAATCACCTGATCGGCAATGGCGCAGATTCCATCTGGTAGTGGACGGGGGCTGGGTCGGGATGGTTCATAGGTGCGATGATCCAGCACCAGTAAGGGAGGGCGAGGAGAAACCTGATGCATTGCCTGTACAATTTCGCCGATCTCGGTTTCTGACCGATCTTCTGTCCAGGAAATCAGCAACAAATCGACGGTTCCAGAGTGCAGCAAATCCATAGCTTCCTGTCGAGATTGACTGATATGACCGCGTAACCCGGCAGTGATCAAGTATTGCATCAGGGCATGGGCCCATTCTGTTTCACACAGTCGTGCACCCTGGCAACGCTGCCTGGCACCAGGCTGAGAATCGGAGAGATTCTGATCAGACCAGAGGGCATTATCAACTGCTAAAATCATCGGCTGCCAGATATAACCGATCGCCAGCTGGATCAGCCGCAACCAGGCAGCCTGGATATCCTGCGGGGCAAACACCTGGTCAGCCTCTGGCATCAGCGGACGGGTAAAGACAGTGAGACCAGGCACCTGATGAGCGGCAGCTTGGGCCAGCCCATCAAGGGTGATCAGCGGTCGAGTAGCCAGCATGGTGTGGTGTCTAAGCTGCTGCAAAAACGTGAGCCAGTTGCTTGGGCTGCCATCCAAAATAATTAGTTCTGGATTCCAGATGCGGGCCAGTAATTCTGCCTGCTCCACATTATCTGCCTCTAACAGACGATAGTGGTATCCCTGGAGCAGTTGATTAAAGTCAACGGCTGCGGGTGATAGATGGAAGTCAGTCAGGCATAACCTCAGTAGTGTTAGGAGGCGAGGGGGTTGATCAACTGGCGCAGTAACCTCAGTTTGTCGAGTTAAAAGCTGCCCAACCACCTGTCGTAATGGCTCGATTTGAATGGGGATTTGCAAAAATCCATCTGCATCATATCGATGGGCCTGCTCCTGATCGACAGGTGTGGCCGTCACCACAACCGGAATGGATTGGGTGTCTGCCCTGGTCTTGAGCAGCGTCAACACATCCCAACCTGACAACATCGGCAATAGCGGGTTGAGAAAGATCACAGAGGGTTGCAGGCGGCGGGCTTTTTCCAATGCCTCTGTTCCTGCCCGTGCCACAATCACCCGATACCCCAGGTTTATAAGTTGGGTCGATAGCCGATCGATAAAGTGAGGCACTGCTTCCACGATCAACACTAGGCGGTTGCGATCAGTCTGGGTTGCAGGCACTCCCAGGTGTTTGAATTCAAGCTGGCTGGGCTGAACCGTGCGATCGTAGGCAGATAAAGAAACTTCAGCAGGAGGCTGGGGTGGTAATAGGATAGTAAACCGACTTCCTTTCCCTTCTTGAGATAAAAATGAAATCTCTCCCCCATGCAAGCGAGCGAGTCGTTGGGTTAAGACAAGCCCTAAACCCGTCCCTTCAAAGCGGCGGGTTAAGGGGCTCTCTAGCTGCTGAAACTTTTGAAAGATTAGGTGTTGCTGGTCATTGGGAATGCCAATTCCTGTATCCCAGACTGTAAAAGCAACCCACCCCCCCCAACGGTTGACCTGCAGGCCAATAGAATGAGGTGCTTCAGTAAACTTAAACGCATTAGACAGCAGATTTTCTAACATCTGCTGCAAGCGCAACTCATCTGCCATGATCGCTGTGAGCCCTGATTCAATCTCAAGGGTAAAAGAGGGCTCCTGTCGGGCCGTCTCATCTCCGGCCTTCGCTTCTAACCGTTGTTTTTGTCGGGCTTGCTCAAAGGCCTGTTCACAAACGGTTTTTAGGTTAACCCGATCCCAGGTGAGGGCCAGTTGACCAGTCTCGATGCGGGTTAGATCCATAATGTCGTTGACCACTGCCATCAGGTGCCGGCCACTCTGATGGATCAATTGGGCATAGCGAGCCTGCCGTTGGTTGAGGGGGCCCAGGGTTTGATCGCTCAGTAGGGTTGATAAACCTAAAACCGCAGTGAGTGGAGTTCTTAGTTCATGACTGATACAGGCTAAAAATTCATCTTTGAGCCGATTGAGTTGCATCAGGTCGGCATTTTTAGCGGTCAGGTCGCGGGCCAGACGGTGCTGCGTTGTGATATCCTGGGCCAGCACCAACCAGACCTGCTGACGAGGAGTATTTGAAGCCTCAGAAATCAGCTTTGAATGATCTGCTTTCAGGGCTGCCAGACGAAAGTCGTTCGGGCAAAGCTCCGCCGAGCCGGACTGGGAGGTTACCATGTGAGACTGCCGGGCTACCGGGGTCGCCACCCCTGTTGGGCCCTCTGAAGGGATCAGATACCCCAACAACACCTTGACGAATTGAATAATACGATCGCCCCCATCCTTGAGTGGGCAGGTACAAATGCAACTACCAGCTTGGCTGCCAGCTTCGCAGGATGAGGAGTGCTTGAGGGCTGAACCGCTAGATTGTTCCAGAACAGAGGCTGCCTCTCGTCGCAGATCGATCGGATCCAACAGGTCTTCAAACTGCTCTCGCCAGATAGCATTGTGTACCAGTACTTGACCATCGCTGGTTTGCAGCATAAAGGGCAACGGTAGATACTCTAGCAACGCCTGCATGGGCAAGAGGGGCACCGTGCCCTGGGTCTCAGTCGCCAGCATGAAGGGGGAGGTGGCATTGCCAGTTTCTCCCCGGTTTGAAGAGAAGAGGCTGCTGGTTGCCTGTTTCAGAAGGTATTCAATAATTTGCTGCTGCGATCGTAACCGCAATTCAAATTCAGACCGCTGGGCTAACAGTTGCTGGGTGAGTTGAGTCACCTGCCGCAGGGGGGGGGGGAGGGTTGAGCGTTTGGAGGTCGTCTCTCTTCCCGGTAGGATAGAAAATTTGTTTTCTGGCTGAGTAAGGTGATTAGCCAGGGTTTGCAGCAAATGCTGCTCATCTAAAAGCCCTAAAAACTCTCCTGTCGCACTCACTAGGGCCAGAACCGTGGATGGAATCGGATGCTGCAAAAAAGGCAGGGCATCGATTAGGTTTAACTCTGCTGGAAGGGTAACCAGCCCCGTTGCCAAATCAGGTAAAAGCCGCTGCAATGGAATATGGGCGACCTGAGATCTAGGCGAAACTGGCTCTGCGCCAACGGAGACTGGCATCGCCTTGAGTAAATAGCGACTCAAGCGAGAGAGCGCCATACAACCGAGTGGGTGCTGTTGTGAATCTACAATCACGACCCACTCACTCTCCGCCTGATAGCACCGGTTAACTGCTGTCAGCAGACCTTCTGTCCCCAAACAAGTAGGGACAGGCTGAAGATACTCACGTAGAGCACTGTTCTGAAGAACCATGAATTTCCCCATTAAACAGGGAGTAAATGATTGAGGCGGGTTCCAGTAAAAGACTGTAAGTGCCAAGATAAAGGGGGCTACCACCGCAAGGCGGAACAAAAAGGAACTGAGTTCCTTTTTGTATCCTCTGATCCCCATTTTCGTGGGGACTAATCCTGTCTCGTTTTAAGCGGATACCCATAAAGGGCAGCTTAGAACACGTTAAATCGGGAGATCATTGAGATCCAGACCAATAACGAGGAAAAATAGTAACAAAAACAACATTTACTGGACGACCTCAGCATCATTATGCCGGTAATTTGAGGTGAATACGCTGATCGCTTTAATGATTTAAGCCTTTTCCCCCTTACAAAAGCTTACAAAGTTGGCTCAATTATGGGTATAGTACAGCGTGAACGCTGTTGTGACTGTGTCCCTTCGCACTCTCTTGCAGGCTAGCCTAAATTGACTCCTTTTTCCTCACTGCCCGGCCCCGACTCTAAGCTATTAATTGCAGCTTATCTGACCACGGATGAGTCGAAACAGTCTGTTTATCGCCATTTGCATCACGATCGTTATGAAGTGACCCTGCTGCGATCGCTAGAAGAGTTGATCCAGTTTGTAGAGAGCCAGAAGCTGGCCTTAGATTGTCTGATTCTAGAGGTTGGGGAGGAATTATCTCCCATTGCCACCTGGCTCCACGGTCAGGCTATCGTTTTACCGGGAGTTTTGTTAACCAACCTGCCACCTACGACAACTCAACCCCGACTGTTGTCAACAGCGCTGACCTCACAAACAACTGCCACTGCGGGGGTGCCGTTCTACTATCACACGGCCGAAGTCCAGATCTCGATTGGGGAGTGTGAGAGATTAGCTCAAGTGATTGATCGAGCGATCGCTCAATTTCTTAACCTTTCACCAACCTGCCGCCTCGATAGCCCGTTTATTGCCCTGGATGTAACCCGTGACCTGGCAGAAGACTTTCTCCTCTCGCAACAACGGCGACTGACCGAAAAACTCAAAGAACGACTAGGATACCTGGGCGTGTATTATAAGCGGAATGCTCAAAATTTTCTGAGACACCTACCTCCTGAGGAGCAGCAAGAACTATTAACCCAACTCAAAGAAGACTATAGAAGTGTCATCCTTTCCTATTTCGCAGATGACGGTAAGCTAAATCAGCGCATTGATGATTTTGTCAATACAGCGTTTTTTAGTGATCTGCCGGTTTCTCAAATTGTAGAGATTCACATGGAATTAATGGATGAGTTTTCTAAGCAACTAAAATTGGAGGGGCGCAGTGAGGAAGTTTTACTGGACTACCGGCTGACATTAATTGACACCATTGCCCACCTCTGCGAAATGTATCGACGTTCAATTCCACGAGAATCCTAAGTCATTCTGACATTTTTTGAATGCATGAACGTAAATGCTTGAGCCTGCTTGCTCTGATTGATTCCTATCCTCTCGCCCCACATTGAAATACTTATGAGTCCTCTCAAGAAAACCTACGTTCTTAAGCTCTACGTTGCAGGCAATACGCCAAATTCGATTCGAGCGTTAAAAACTTTGAACAATATCCTTGAAAAGGAATTTCAGGGTGTATATGCCTTAAAAGTAATTGATGTTCTGAAAAATCCCCAACTAGCCGAAGAAGATAAAATCTTGGCGACTCCAACCCTGGCCAAAATTTTGCCACCCCCTGTTCGTAAAATTATTGGCGATTTATCCGATCGGGAAAAGGTTTTAATTGGTTTAGATTTGCTTTACGAAGAATTACAGGATGTAGAAAATGATTCCCTTTAGGCTTTTAATGCAGCTAGTCAGCTCAGGGCGTAGGCAGCTATCGGTTGGATCCATACATCTCATCCCATGAATCAACAAAATCAAAAACTTGAGGAAAAACAGTCGATTCCTGACGGGGTGCAAAAGCTCCGTACCATGATTGAAGGATTCGATGATATTAGTCATGGCGGTCTCCCTGTGGGGCGCACAACTCTAGTTAGCGGCACTTCTGGAACAGGCAAAACCATGCTGGCGGTGCAATTTCTCTACAATGGCATCGTTCAATTCGATGAACCTGGTATTTTTGTTACCTTTGAAGAATCCCCTGCAGACATCATTAAAAATGCCGTTATCTTTGGCTGGAATCTCCAGACCTTTATTGAGCAGGGCAAACTATTTATCCTGGATGCTTCCCCCGACCCAGAAGGGCAGGAAGTCGTGGGAAATTTTGACCTGTCAGCCCTGATTGAGCGGATCCAATACGCCATTCGCAAATATAAAGCCAAGCGGGTCTCGATCGATTCCGTTACGGCTGTTTTTCAGCAATACGACGCGGCTTCCGTGGTGCGGCGGGAAATTTTTCGCCTGGTGGCTCGCTTAAAACAGGTGGGGGCAACCACCATCATGACAACAGAACGGATTGAGGAATACGGCCCAGTCGCCCGATTTGGCGTAGAAGAATTTGTCTCTGACAATGTGGTGATCTTGCGCAACGTGCTGGAGGGCGAACGCCGTCGCCGGACGATCGAAATTCTCAAGTTGCGGGGCACCACCCACATGAAAGGGGAGTATCCCTTCACAATCACCAACGATGGCATTAATATTTTTCCCTTAGGAGCTATGCGCTTGACCCAGCGATCGTCTAATGTGCGCGTCTCTTCGGGGGTTAGAACCCTAGATGAAATGTGTGGCGGCGGCTTTTTCAAAGATTCTATTATTTTAGCAACTGGCGCTACGGGAACAGGCAAAACTCTGCTGGTTAGTAAATTTCTGCAAAATGCCTGTGAGCATGAAGAGCGGGCGATTTTGTTTGCCTATGAAGAATCTCGGGCCCAACTCTCCCGCAATGCCTACTCCTGGGGCATTGATTTTGAAGACTTAGAGCAAAAAGGGTTACTTAAAATTATCTGCGCTTATCCAGAATCGGCTGGCTTAGAAGACCACTTGCAGATCATCAAGTCAGAAATTGCCGCCTTTAAGCCTTCTCGAATTGCGATCGATTCGCTCTCGGCTCTGGCTCGTGGAGTGAGTAATAATGCCTTCCGGCAGTTTGTGATTGGGGTCACGGGCTACGCCAAGCAAGAAGAAATTACCGGCTTCTTCACCAACACAACCGACCAATTTATGGGGTCTAATTCCATCACTGACTCCCATATTTCAACCATTACCGACACAATCTTGCTGTTGCAATACGTAGAGATTCGGGGTGAAATGTCGCGTGCCATCAACGTCTTTAAGATGAGAGGCTCCTGGCATGATAAAGGCATCCGGGAATATATCATTAGCGAGCAGGGTCCGGATATTAAAGACTCCTTCCGCAACCTGGAAGGCATTATCAGCGGCTCACCAACCCGCGTTAGCGTCGATGAAAAAACAGAACTTTCTCGAATTATAAAAGGAGTGCAGCGGCAGCCTGAGGATTAGGCAGTCTTTCTGGAACTAAATAGATTTAATCCTGATCCTGGTCGGGATGGCCGACAACTTCCCGCACCCGGTAAATCGGTCGCCCCTGAGACTCATGGTAGGTACGCATCAGCAATTCTGCAATCAGGCCAGAGGTAAAGAGTTGAATCCCAGCCAGGACGAGTACCACCCCCAAGGTGAGGAGGGGACGGTTGATACTGGCCCCGGTCAACAGCTTTAACCCTGTGAGATAAGCCCCAATCCCTAACCCACATAACAAAGCAATCAAACCAAACCAGCCAAATACATGCATAGGCCGGGTTAGGAATTTGCGCATAAACCAGACAGTCAGCATATCCATCATGACCCGGAAGGTGCGCCCCAGCCCATACTTGCTCTTGCCATAACGACGGGCATGGTGCCGGACTGGAATTTCAGTAATCCGAGCTCCTTCAATAAAGGCCAGGGCTGGCAGAAACCGATGGAGCTCACCATACAAATGCATATCGGCCACAATTTCAGCCCGATAAGCCTTAAGGGAGCAGCCGTAATCATGCAATTTGACGCCGGTAACCTGACCAATCAACCAGTTGGCAATTTTAGAGGGGAGTAACCGAGTCAACGCATCGTCCTGTCGATGTTTGCGCCAACCACTCACCAGGTCAAACCCTTCGTCTAATTTTGCCAATAGCAGGGGAATATCCGCCGGGTCATTTTGGAGATCGCCATCTAAGGTGACAATTACCTGCCCCTGAGCACAACCAAAGCCGGCCGCCATTGCTGCGCTTTGCCCATAATTACGCCGCAAAATCACTGCTCGTAAATCCGATCGCTCCCTGGCCAGCAGTTTCAGTAAATTGGTTGAGCCATCGGTTGAGCCATCATCTACACACACGACCTCATAGCGCAATCCTTCTGTCTGCAAGACTTGTGTAATCGCTGCCATCAGATGGGGTAAACTTTCAACCTCATTGCGAATGGGAACGACAACAGAAATTTCTGGCCGACTTGAGGTCAGTTGAGTTGAATAGGGATTGGTAACTAAGGAAGTGGTCATTTGGGAAAAAAGATGAGCAAATGGAGTTCCCGATTTAGGGAAATGATTGCTATCACCATACACCGGGTTGGTATACCGAGACAATTCGCCCCGCTCCTCTCAATTGAGCCTGATAGGCCAGACTGATGGCATCATCAGTTTGATCCAGGCGATCGATGCCAATCCCATTGCGGCCCTGGTCTTTGCCTGAGCTATGCAGATAAGAATCATTTCCCAAATAAAGACCGACGTGGGTGGCGCGGGCAGGGGTTCCAAAAAAGATCAAATCTCCAGGTAATCGTTGAGCGGGCTCAACCACCTGGGCAAAGGCTTCTTGCTGATAGGCATCCCTAGGAATCCAGACTCCGGCAGCAACGAAGGCTGCCTGCATTAAACCAGAACAGTCATAGTTGGGGCCAACCGTCCCCCCCCAGCGGTAGGTATTGGGAGTCGCCATTGCCGCCTGGGCAAAGGCGATCACAGCAGGAATCCTGACTTGAATTTCTGCGTCAGATAGACTAACTGGCCGATAGGGCTGGTCTGCCATCTGTAGATAGTGCAAGTCCTCCCCCGCTAACCAACCAGGGTAGCCATCCTCACAGAGTCGCACCAAGACCCCGCGATCGACAGAATCGGCTTGCGGGTCTGGCTGCTTGACCTGGAGCCACCGCCCCCTGGCCGCCTGGGTCGCCAATCGCTCCAGCGCGGGGGAATCGTAAAGATTAAGGGGCTTGTGACAACGGTAGAACGGTGTTGCAGAGAATGTCATTGTTTGTTGGCAGAAAGGAGTTGGTAGTGAAAAATCAGGAGTCAAACTTCAGATTGCACTCCTGCCTATTTTCTCCTGCTCAAGGGACGATCACATCTGCCTTTGCGTAGGATAGACTTATTCTCTATTGATATTGATCAGGCGCAAGAGATTCGATTCTTTGATTGTTGACCAACTCCTACATCAATTTGAGCGGTTTGGCGTCCGACTGGGCCTCGAGTCCAGCTATGCCCTGCTCAACAATCTCGGCAATCCCCACAGGCAGGTTCCCATTATTCATGTCGCTGGTAGTAATGGGAAGGGCTCGGTTTGTGCTTATCTTTCCGCAATTTTGACTGAGGCGGGTTACCGGGTTGGACGCTTTATTTCACCCCACCTGATTAGTTGGACAGAGCGCATTTGTATCAACGACCAACCGATCGCGGCACAAACCCTTGAGGCGGTCTTAAAGCAGGTGATAGCTGCCATTGATCCGGCAGAGCCACCCACTCAGTTTGAGGTGATTACAGCTGGAGCCTGGCTCCATTTTGCCCAATCGCAGGTCGATCTGGCTGTGATGGAAGTGGGGCTGGGCGGTCGGCTAGATGCGACCAATGTTTGTGATCACCCATTAGTGAGTGTCATTACCTCCATCAGCCGTGAGCACTGGCAACGGTTAGGGCCGACTCTGTCTGATATTGCCTGGGAAAAGGTCGGTATCTTGAAGCCCAATTGCCCTGCTGTCATTGGGGCGCTGCCACCAGAGGCCGCTTCTGTGATCCATCGACGGGCGGCGGCCTTAGGCTGTACAGCGATTTATCCACCCGCCGCTAAAGATCTAGGGAATGGGCTGGCTGAATATCACGGTTTTGAAGAGATTGAGGTGACCATTGAGTCAGACGGCATGCTGGCAGAAGCTGATATGGAAGTGGAGCTGACCCTGCAATACAGGTTGCCGTTGCAGGGGGCGATTCAACTACAAAATTCAGCGCTGGCGATCGCAACTGTGCAACTCTTACGCCAATACAACTGGCCAGTTGAAACCGAAGCGATTGTCTGTGGCATTGAGAAAACTAAGTGGCCTGGGCGGTTACAGTGGTTTACCTGGCAAGGTCATCAAATTTTAATGGATGGCGCCCACAACCCTGCCAGTGCCAAAGTTTTACGTCAGTTTGTTGACAGCCTTGCCTATCCAGGCCCGACCCATTGGGTGATGGGGATGCTCTCGACTAAAGATCATGGCGATATCTTTGCGGCTCTGTTGCGATCGGGGGATTCTCTCTACCTGGTGCCTGTCCCTGGTCACGATGGGGCCGACCCAGCCGCATTGGCGGATCTAGCCCAGCATAGCTGCCCTGGGTTGACAGTCTGTCAACCCTATCCTGATGTGCTAACCGCACTACAAGCAGCCGCTTCACTGCAACCAACAGAGACTGAAACGTGCCCAACAGCGCCGCTGATGGTGTT
>JBJTUO010000220.1:0-7192 GCA_046080785.1 Leptolyngbyaceae cyanobacterium
TCCACATCTGGACTAGTATTAGTGGTTGTATTAGCGGTTGCAGTAGAAGGTTCAGCCTCCGGAGGAACAACGGGTTGATCGTCGCACCGAGTCTGGCGACGATCGGGTCGAGGTGCTGCGGTTGAGACAGGCAAATGTTCTAACAGTAACCGATTAAATTGCATCACCCGCTCGTAATTAGGGGCGACGGGAGCAAACTGCTGCATTTGCTGATCTAACGGATCAATTTGATGCGGCATCGTCAGCAGAATACGGGGCCGTAGCGTCTCCCACGCCTGTTGCACCACATCTGGCATAAATGAGTACATAAAGGCTGGTTCGCCCGTCAGCGACTCACCCAGCACCATCACCAGGCTGAAGTCCAGCGTCGAGACTAAACAAAATCGTTCCCCTGCTAAGGGGTCACTGGGCATCACCGGCAGCATGGTCGGGGTTGCAGAAAATTCATGCTGCGAGGCACACTCCGTCTGGGTATAACCAGCGGGTAAGAGAAAGGGCATCCACGCGGCCTGGGACAAGGAGTCAGGTGTGAGCACCCAGGTTGATAGTTGAAATAGCAAATCGGGTAAACTCAGCAATGGAAGGGGCCCGGAGAGCAAAACCCCATGGGGGCTAAACTCCTGCTCTGGTGGGGTCTGATGGGTAAGGGTTTGTTGTAACATCAAGCTGAGAGCTGCCACGGCTCCCCGCCATTCCCACTCCGCTCGGCGCTGCTGGGCCTCAGACTGATCCCCATTCATCGCCCCGTTTCCATTGGCATGGGCTAGCAACTGCTTTCCTACCGGCAGTGTCCAGGTAGGGTCATGCAGCGCCAAAATTTCACTGAGGGTCGGTAACAGCCATTTAGACACTGGGCTCAATCCTCCGCGGATGGCGAGTCATCCCATAATGAGTCTTCCTACTAAGACATTATCTGGATTTAACCTAATCTGGTTAGGGGTGGAACCGAACTAATTTGTCGCGATTTCCGTTGTTATCGGCGTCGCTTTAGTTGCTTCCAGTACGGCAAGCGTGGATGAATAGGTGATCCCCGCCTGCTGTAAACGACGCAGAGCCTCGCCCAATCGATCGCAGTCGGCGATTAGACTAATTCGGACGTAGCCTTCTCCCCCGGAGCCAAAGGCATTGCCAGGTGTTACGACTACCCCAGTTTGCTGTAAAACCAGGAGCGCAAAATCTGTTGAGCTAATGCCCGGCGGGCAGGGTACCCAGAGGTACATCGTGGCCCTGGTTTTAGGAATTGTCCAGCCTAACTCAGCCAGCCCCTGAATCAAGAAATCGCGACGAGTGCGATAACGGGCCTGCACTTCATGCAGGTAAACATCAGGCAATTGCAGGGCGGCCTCAGCTGCCGTTTGTAGCGCAGCAAAAATACCGTAATCCAGATTGGTCTTTAGCGTGCGCAAGCCTTGAATAATGTGGCGATTGCCAACTACAAAGCCAACCCGCCAGCCTGCCATATTATAGGTTTTGGACAGCGTATGAAACTCGACGCCAATCTCCTTGGCCCCAGGAATTTCGAGCAAGCTGGTAGGTTGATAGCCATCAAAGGCCAGTTCAGCATAGCAGAGGTCATGCACCAGTAAGATTTCATAGTGACGGGCAAACGCCACAATCTCTTCAAAAAATGACCGGGGAGCGGTCGCTGCCGTCGGGTTGTTGGGGTAGTTGAAGTAGAGCAGTTTAGCTGCCCTTGCAACCTCTTCTGGAATGGCCGCCCAATCAATCAGCCAATCATTTTCTGGCTTTAGAATCAGATTATGAATGCGGCCCCCAGCAATTAACGGCCCTCGAAAATGGGCTGGGTAAGCTGGGCTGGGCACCAAGACCAGATCTCCAGGATTGACGTAGGCCATTGCCAAGTGTGTCAACCCTTCTTTAGAACCCAATAGGGGCAAGGCTTCTCCTTCCGAGTCAAGCTGTACCCTATAGCGACGGTTATACCAGTCAGTAATCGCCCGACGAAAGCTGGCTGTTCCTTCAAATGGGGGATAACCATGATTGGCCGGGTTTTGTAAGGCTGCAACTGCCACCTCGACCACCGGGGCAGGCGTGGCCCCATCAGGATTGCCCATCCCCAGATCAATCAAATCTAACCCTTGCTGCCGGGCCCGAATTTTTAACTCATCTAGGCGGGCAAACACGTAGGGAGGTAACGATCGTACTCGCTCAGCAGGTAGTATCCAGTCCAGACTCATGGATTGACCTCACCCAACAAAGCCTGCGTATCGTGAGCGACTACTCCAGGTTCATCCCCCACTTCGCGCTTGCCTCCCAACACAGGTGCAGTGGTGGAAACCAGGGCGGCCATGACTTGAGCTGGTTCCACCCGGAAGGGCAGACGATGCATATCAGAATGGGGAGAGCAGGCCAGATTGGCTGCTTGCTGCAGTTCCCCGATCGAGCAATTCATTAACCCGAGTTCTGCTAAATCCCTGGGCAGGCCAATTTCGCTATAAAATTTGAGCAATTGTTGCCGCGCAGTTGCTGCCAGGTGACTACCCTGGACTATTTCTTCTAACCGCAGTTGCACCAAAATGCCGTAGGCTACCTTCTCACCATGTAAAGTGTCGTGACTGGCAGGCAAATGGGTTAAGCCATTGTGAACCGCATGAGCTGCGACTGTTCGGCATTGGGCACCCCCCAACCCTCCAATCACCCCAGCCAGTAAAACGGTTGCATCCACCACCTGTTGCCATGCCTCCCCGCCGGGTTCTGCCAGGGCCGCAGTGGCAGACTGAAATAACAGATCTCGTAAAACACGGGCCTGCTGCACCGCTGCAATCACCAATGCCTGCTGGGAGTGGCCACTACTCACCGAGGCTTCGTACCACTTGGCGATCGCATCTCCAATACCGGCAACCAGGGTACGCCGAGGCGCTGTCTGAATCAGGTCATAGTCTAAAATCAACAGGTCAGGGCAGCGCGGTAAGGGCACATCGTAGAGAAAAGCTCCCTGGTCAGAGTAGACATTTGATAGCGCCGTCCAGGCAGCGCAGGTTGCCGCAGAGGTAGGAATCGTAACGATCGGAACCTGGCATTGATAGGCCAGAAGCTTTGCCGCATCCATCGCCTTGCCCCCTCCTACGGCCAGAATCAGATCGGCCTGGTGATGGGCAACAGCCTGATGTAGTTTGGCTAGAGACTGCTCGCTGCAATCTGGCATGTAGGAAACTTGCGTCGCTTGTAATTGAGCGTGGCTCAATAAAGGGTGGAGCCAGGAGCGACTCACCGCCAGACTGCGGTCGCCCCCTACTACCAGAGGCCGATTTCCCAGATTGACAATCTCAGTTTGAGACTCAGCTATTACCCCTCGACCCCGGATTATCCGGGTAGGAGAAACGGCCAGATTGGGTGAAGTTGGAGAAGATAGAGTCATGGGATTAGGAATTAATAACTAATAAGAATAAGAGGGTAATAAATAGGGGAACTATCAGACTTAAAAAGTTAATTTAGGGAGTGGCGGGGGGTAACTGAGCAAACTGATCGTCAAACATCTGGATTTCCATGGCCTTATCCTGACGACTGGCCAGCGATCGGCGGATTTGTCCTAGATAAAGTGGCTGAGAAATTCCTGGTTTTGGGTGAATCAGGGTTCTAGCGCGAATGGTTAATTTATCGTCCCCCTGAGACAATCGCCCAGTGGAATAAAGATCGGAAGCTGCCTGTTGCAGGGTTGCTTCTAATTCAGACGGGGTAATACTGGGGGGAACGGTAATGACTACTTGAGCCGCACCTGTATCGTAAACTCTGGTAAAGTGAAGCGCCCCGGGAATGGTTGGCCGATCGTAAAGCCCCAGACTAAGGGCAAATAACCCACCGGTTAAGACAGCCATAAACCCTGTGACACCAACTAACCGAAACCGAAACTCCCAGCTCAGGAACCAGGCCAGCACCGTTAAGACGGCACACAACACTGTTAAATAGCCTGACCATTGAGCAAATTGAATAATTTCAGCCGTAGAACCCATAGTGGTTAAGTTGATTAGGAGTTTTGTTCAATATCAGGGTTAGGGGTATGCGCTTAAAGCGCAACAGGCTAAGAGTACTCAAAAAGGAACTGTGTTCCTTTTTGTCCTAGCTTACGGTGGTAGCCGATTTAGGAGCTAAACAACCAGCTTTTAACCCGTTGCAGCGCGGCCCAATCGGGTTTACGGGTTAGACCATCTTCAATGTTTTGACTGACTTCGTCCCGTAATTCAGACGACATCAGTATAATTTGTTGAACGGCTTCAATCTGTTGGCGTACCCCAGTCTTTGAGGTTTCTAACATCGCAATGGATAAATTTACCCGTGCCTGAGGATCGTGAGGACTGATCTTAACCGCCTTTTGAGCAGCATCTAGGGCCGCCTTTGGTTGATCAGATAGCAAATAAAGCCATGCCATACAAGTCCAGGCAGAGCTATTTTTGCGAGTTCGATCGCAGATTTCTTGAAATATGGGAATCAATGTTTCTGGCTCTTCTCCCGCCTTATAGCGTTCAATGCCCTGGTCAAATAATGCTTCAATTGTCTGAGTCATAACCAATCTACTAAGTAATCAATTATGTTTGAACCCTGTTGAAAAAGTGAAGGCCACCCTTTCAGGCCAACCCCCTTAAGCCCTCACCCCGTCAGCCCATATCCATCACTTTGGTCAGAAGACTTAAACTAGAGCCAGTTACGAAAATGCCAATTCTGGAAAGACTTTCTGGCTTGTCGTCGTCTAGAGCTTTACAATGGAGGCAATAACAGACTTAAATCCTTAGATTTAGAGTAAGGGCTTTATTAAAATATGGCAGTATCGCTTGTCCCATTTGCCACAATCCCGATAGGGTAAGGGCCTCTACCCAGACTAGGCCGAGAAAGACTTACCACACCCACAGGTTTGGGAGGCATTGGGGTTAGTAAACTGAAACCCACCTCCGATCAAGGCGTCACTGTAATCCAGCAGAAGCCCGTATAGGTACAACATACTTTTGGGATCACAGACAACCTTAAAGCCATCGTAATCGTAGACTTCATCGTTGGGCTGAATATTGGTCGGGTCTTCAAAATTCATGGTGTAAGACATGCCAGAGCAGCCCCCACCCTTGACACCCACACGCAAGCAGAGATCTCTACCTTGCTGTTCGCGCAATGTCAACACATGCTTAAGCGCATTTTCTGAAATTTGAATGCCCCGCTGTTGTGGTTGAGCGATTTGAGTCATAGATTCAGTACAACTCCTGAATGAGCAATACGATTAGTTGCATCAGCTTGCTCCTTCATACTAACAAGCTTCTGCTGCTTCATTCTACGTCAGCGCCCTATTACAGATCATAAGGGATGAAGAAAAACCAACAATTCATCCTACTATCCAGAGATATGATGAAGTTTAGTCGATAGGGTATATGCTGCCAATCGATGCTGCCCGTTATCGTGATTGACCCCATGAGTATTCTGAATCAGTCAACGATTCGCCGCTTACAAAAACTTCCTCAGGTACCAAGCGTATGGGAGGGCGATCGTCGCCTATTGCGGAGGGAAGCATTTAATAATAATGATGAATGGGGCAGATCGGATCTTGCCTTACCTCAAACCGGTGACTGCATTCTCTGGGTGGATGGGTCTCAGGGGATTGTGCGGGCAATGGATGTGGTACCTGTGGATGCTGGACAAGAAGCCGTTGTTCGGACGCTCTTGCGAGCCATGGAGCATCCCCACAGTCCAGGATTGCCTGCTCGACCCCAGAAAATAGTGGTGAACGATCGAGAGTTACTCTTTTTTTTAAGGGGGGTTTTACAAGATCTCGATATATCTTTCGATTACGCCCCAGAATTACCCCTGATTAATGAGATTTTTAGAAGCTTTGAGGAAGCGATGGGTAGTCAGCCCCCTCCTCTGCCACCCGATTACGCAGATGCCCTAATTAAAACGGCCTTTGATTTGTGGGATGCGGCACCCTGGAACTATCTGGCAGATCATGAAATTATTGAGCTGCAGATTAACCAATGGGATGTTGAAACTCTCTATGCCTCGGTGATGGGGATGCTGGGAATGGAGTATGGCATTCTCTTTTATCGCTCCCTTGATTCGTTGAAACGATTTCGGCAGCAGGTGCTGTCGAATGAGTCAATGGAAGATATGGAGCAGGCATTTTTGGGCCAGGATTGCTTGTTTGTTACCTATGAGGCCATCGACGAGGACGACGAACCCGATGAGGTTGACCTGGGTACCCTGCCTGAGTCAGCACTCCGCCCCACTTTTGGCAATCTCCACCCCCTGGAAGGACTGCGTTCTTTTATTTATGAGGAGGAGGCTGCCACTTTTTTAGTAGCAATGGATGCACTCCAGCGATTTATCCGACAGCAGCATCGCAAATTTGCAGCCGATCAGTTTCCAGAACTCACTGGCCGCTATCGGGTTCCGATTCCCCAAGCGGAAAAAGCAAAGTTTGATAAGGCGACCTTAACCATCCAAGTTTCTACATTACCTGCGCTGGCCCGTGAACTCATGGAAATGGCAGAGGGGTCTGAACAGCCATCCTACCCATTTCCCACAGTACGAGATGACTTAATTCCAGAAAATTCTTACTTAAGTTTGGGGGTTGTCCCCTGGGATTTACTGCATATCTTGAAAACAAGTGCTGATTATTATCAGTCTGAGCAAGAGGTTACCCAGGCAGGGGATGGTCTGCCAATTATCATGATCCAAACCTCACGCCCAAAGGCTAAGACATTGATCCAGGCCATCAAGGATGCTGGTAGCTTAACGGCCATTTGTTTTAATCCTGGGAAAGACCCGTTTGGGGGCAATCGCTATGATTTAGGCTTACTCCAAACCGGCAACGGCGAACTCCATTTATTTGGTGAGTTTGAACAGGATGACCCAGCCCATCTGGCTGCCCGCAAGAAGTGGGATCAACGCTGCCACAAAACAAAGGGTATCTGCGGGCTGATTATTGCCAAGGGTCTAACTGGGGCAAATCGGGGCAACCCCCAAGTTCGCGATATGATGGCCCTATTTGAAACGAAAGCCCTGTCGTCGGAAGACTTGGGATTGGGCACACTGCAATTAGGGCTACAGATTGACTGACATCCTCCTGACACTGATGCTATGCATACAGTGCGGGGTTCCTGAACTGCTGCCGCCCTTTCGAGTTGCCTCTACTCAGGTCTTACACACCATGTCCGATCCGAGAATACTAGAATATCCCTTGACATCTAGGCTC
>JBJTUO010000221.1:0-8218 GCA_046080785.1 Leptolyngbyaceae cyanobacterium
AATAGGCTTATGGGGATCTTTGCTATAAATAACACCTAGGAAATCATCCCCACCTGCATAAATGACTCGACCAAGCTGATTGGGAAAATGATGGTTGAAGTCATTACCCCACTTCCGCATAGCATTACTAAACTGCTTGAGGGGCTGAACATCATCAGGATCTTCAGCTAATTCCTTCAGCTTATCTCCTACACTATCCCCATCGCCCATGAACCAACCTGTCCAATGCCCAGGTTGATCACCTTGGGGTAAACGTCTCATTTCAGACAGACTATCAAAGCGAAAGTCTTTATCTAGAAATCGCCCAATATCTTCGTAACGAGTGACTAATCGCTTAACTAGTTCTGGGATGCTTAAACGTTCATTGGAATCTAGAAACTTACCTAAAGGAGTGTTACCAGGGGATAGTTTTGAAGATGGCTCTAAGGCATTCGCTAATTGGTTATAGAAGCTGGCCACGGCCTCTTTGTGATCCGACCATTCCCACGGACGACTCGATTCTTGCCCTAATCCGGGCCAGGCGATCGCATCTGTTCCACTTAAACTAGAACTTTCCCCTGTCCAATTAACCCCAATCCAATCTCGTTTGAGTTTGCGGGTTTCCAGATCCTCCATGGCTAATTGGACTGTTGTCCCATGCCCCCAGAAAACCTCCCAGGCATGGCTTTTCCAGCGTTCCCATTCACCTTTTTGAATACCTTTATCCGTTTCTGATTGTGACCAATGAAATGACTCACCCGCTAACTGTTGCTCTACCCAGCCACGGCATCGATCCAGAATAGTTCCCCATTCTGTAATCAGTGTGTTTTTTACTTCATCGCGGTTTAGTGCTGTACTGCCTCTGATCAAAATGCGATTGGGCATACCCTCTTTGATATCAATCAAGCCAGGAGAAATAATCTCAAACTTTAGCGTTTTAGCCTTCTCTACAAGCTTTGCACTCAAATATGACAAGATCAGCGAAGCACCATAGAGATCCCGCAGCTTCCGAGACTTCTCAATAAACCCTTGAACCGGGGCGAAACTAATCGCTGTATAAACAGTTTCAGACACAGCCAGACCCTCCCGTGACAGGTGACTTAAAAGAAACTATAACCAGAGTGCCCCAACGATTCCCAGAAATATCAAATATCGATCGATATTTTCTAAAAAACCTGGGAATACTTGGGAGCAAGGCTTTTGGCCAACCAAACAGATTTGCATCAATACCCCATCTTTACTTGACAAAACATGGCCAAACTGCCAGAGATCCATCCCTACTCCGATCGCACCACCTTTAACCGACTCATGTTAGTAATCGCCACCCTGGCCCACCACCCAGGCGCTGGCAGTCGCAGCGCCAAAGACAACAACGAGCAAGACTCGCTTGAGTCCCTCAGGCAGCACATGCAAACCATTGAAGAAACATTGGGCCTCTCCCTACCCGACTACTCTGTCCACACCTTACGAAAGGATCTGGCCACCCTCCGGAAATTTTCCATTCTCGACGCCAATCGCCACGATTGGGGATACTACATCGGCACTGGTGCCATGAACCGAGAAGAACTCCAGCTCGCCCTCAACGCCCTAGCCTCCCAGGCCACCTTTCAAGGCGACCCCCAGACCCGCCGCACCTACCAACGCCTAAGCCAACGGCTCAAGTGCCTCAACATAGAAACCAAGGGGCAACTGTTTTATCCCGTGCGGGCTCATTTTAACCGGGCGATCGTCCACACAGACCCAGAAGAAATGATGCACAGACAAGAAAACCGCAGTACCCTGTTTCATCAACTCAAAACCTTAGAAGCCGCGATCGTTGCGGGGCAAGCCATTGAAATCTACCTATCGCGCAACCTCTACAACGGCAAAACCGGGTATCGTCGGGTTTACCCCCTGCAATTGCTCTACTACGACATCGCCTGGTACCTAGTCATGGAAGATTGTGAAAATGGCCATCTGGCGATTTCTCGTCTTGATCGGCTTAAAGACTATCTAGAAATTTTAGACCCCAACGGGCGTGGCCTAACCGCGCAGCAGCACAGCCTACAACTTGCCTACCAACTCTTGCAAAACGGCTGGGGGCTTAATCTAGGCAGCCCAGAAGAGCAACAACAAGAGCGCCAGGGCACCTTACCCTTGACCCTGGTTAAAGTTAGATTTTTTCCGCCTGCTTCTCACTTTATCCAGGAGGGCGAGCGGCGCCATGCTAAACAAAAGATTGTGCTAGGGCCACCAGACCCGATAACCGGTGACCCGGCCTATCTAGACTATCGGGTAAAACTACCCGACCGATCGCTAGAAGAGTTTAGACACTGGGTCTCTAAACATTTAGACAACGCCCAGATCTTGGCCCCGCCAGCCCTGGTAGCAAAACAATATGAGGCAGCCCGTCGGTTAGTGGGGCGCTATACTGGCGACCTGGCCCAACTACCGACCCCTACCGGGCCGACTGCCATTTCCTAGCTGATTGGGCCAGGGCTAATCCATGGCCTTGCGCACCAGCATCACCGTGCAAGAGCAATGACGGGCGATCGCTTCTGGGATATTGCCCTGAATCGCTTGCTGCAACAACCCTTCCCGGCTGGCCCCCAACACAATTACATCGCACTGGTCTTTTTCGGCCATATCAATCACCGCTTCTGAGACCGATCTGGCGCAAACCGGGATGGTCATGACAGGCACAGAAACCCGATCGCGGAGAAATTCGGCATTTTCCTCTAACAGGCTGGTGTCATAGGTCTGCTCATCGGGGGGAAACACCTGACACAGGCGAATCTCTGGACGCTGACTCAAGGCGATTAGGTCTGGTAACAGTTGAATCCCATATTGAGAATTGGGGCCGCCCGCGATCGGCACCAGCCAGCGCTCCAGGTGGGCCAGGTGCAGCAGAGTTCTGACTGCTTGATCGGGGGGGCTGCTGGCATCGCCCCTTTGCAAAAAAGACTGGCCCATCTTAATCAGCAACACATCGCAATTGGCCTGACGGATCACCGTATCAACCACATCGCCAAAGATGCGCCCTGGTGTTGAGGTGCTGCCCTTCCAACCCATGACCAACAAATCAATGTGACAGTCCTGAATCGTTTCTAAAATGGCCTGGGCAACACTATGGGCCACCCGAATCTGAGTATGCACAGGCACCCCCCAAGTTTCCCCCTGCCGAGCGCACTGGTTTAACAACCGTCGGCTCTTGGTCGTCTGTACCGCAGTTTCTGCCGGGGGGCTATGGCGGGGCACCACCATCACCTGCAGGCATTCCACTGCATAGTTATGGGATTGGGCGATCGCCAACGCCAGCTTCAACAAGCCGTCAGCGGTGCGGGGATTACTCAATGGCACCAGTAACCGACCGGTACCGGTGGTGGGCGCACAGGTGCGATAGACCAGGTAAGAGGGGTCTGGTTTGGGGGTCAGGCCTTCGCTGGGGCGGCCCAGCAGCTTTGACTCTACCCGCAAAATGTCGCTGCGGGTAATGATGCCAACCAACTGACGGCGATCGACCACCGGCAAGCGCGAAACTTTATAGCGCGACAGCAGGTATAACACCTGGCTCAAGGTATCGGTGGGGCTTACCGTCAAGGGGTAGGGTGTCATAATCTCCTTGAGCTGAGTGGTGGCGGGCAACTGCCGCTGACCGATCTTATCCAAGTCAGTCTGGGTGACAATCCCCACCAAGCGCCCTGCCTCAACCACCGGAAAGCCGCGATGGTGCGACCGCCCAAAGGTCTGCATCACCCCATCTAGCAACATCTGGCTGGGTAGGGTTTCTACCCGTTGTTGCATGACATCCGCAGCTGTGAGTCGAGTCCACAATTCTTCCGTCATCACCTGAGACTGCAACTGAATCCCCTTTAGCTCTAGCAGGTGGGTATAGAGAGAGCCGGGGGCCAACAGCTCTGCCACCAGATAGGCGGTAACTGAGGCGATCATTAAGGGCAGCACCAGGTTAAAGTTGGTGGTCATCTCAAACACAATCACGATCGCCGTCACCGGCACCTTGGCAACCGCGCCAAAAAATGCACCCATGCCAGTCAGGGCAAAGATGACCGGATCTTTGCCAATCACGGCCTGCTCCCCCAGGCCCACCAGATGGCCGAGGGCGGCACCCAACACCAGACTGGGAATAAATAACCCCCCTGGAGCTTCTGCGGCGCAGGCAACCAGGGTCAGCAAAAACTGGAAGCCAAAGATAGCCAGAATCATCTGCCAGTCAGACTGCTCTAGGGTGAGAAAGGTTTGCAGCAGAGAGCTATCGCGGAAGGTGACGGGCAGCAGAGCCGCGGCCAGGCCGGTCACGAGCCCAGCCAGCCCAATCTTCCAGGGGAGGCTGAGGGAAATGTGGCGGCGACTAAATTGCAGACTGAAGAGAATACTGCGATTAAACAGGGCTGCTAACGCTCCCGCCAGAACCCCCAAGAGCAAGAGAAACGGCAGTTGATCGAGGGAGAAGCGATCGCTGACATCGAGGGGGTTGCTGCCCAGCATTAAGTTGGGGCCTGCCAGTAAGCGGGAAATCACGCCCCCCGTAAAAGCGGCGAGAATGGCAGTGCCCAGGGTGAGGCTAGAGACATCCTGGAGCAACTCTTCAATCACAAACATGACGCCAGCAATGGGCGCATCAAAGCCAGCGGCCAGACCCGCCGCCGCCCCGCAGGCAATCAGTTGGTGTTGATGGTCGGGTGAAGCGGGGACCCACCGGCTTAACTGGGCTGCCAGGGCCGCCCCAATCTGAACCGTCGGGCCTTGCCGACCGAGGGCCATCCCAGAACTTAAGGTCAACATGGTGCTGACCAGCTTGACCACCGCCACCCGCAGATCCAGGGCGATCGGCACATAGGCAAGGGCGGCCTTAACCTGAGGAATGCCACTGCCAGTGGCTTCGGGGGCCAACCGCTCGACTAAAAAACCTGCCAGCCCTCCCCCCAACAACCCCACCCCTGGCAAGAGCAGCCAGACTGGTAACAGGTGGGCTTCTTCTAACCGCCATTGCCCCAAAAACCAGACCCCCTGCTTGAGCAAGACGGCTGCCAGGGCGGCCACCAGCCCAATCAGGATGGCTTCAAAGATGGCCAGCGGTTTTGGGCGCAATAAACTCCGGAAGGCCGTTAGCAAAAACGGGAACGCCATGGTGGTTGAGGGCGCAGATCAGGGTGCTCTCTGATTATCCCTGTTCTGTCTGCCCCCTAGACAAGCGATCGATGGCATCCCCCAGGGCCGTCGTCAGATTGCGTCGGGTTTGGGCATGGGTTTCCTGTTCAGTTTGGAGGGCCTGTTGTAACCGGTCGCAGTCCAGCAAGGCCTGTAGCAGCCGTCCTTTTAACTCCTGAACAGACTGCACCTGTTCCACCACCGCCTGGTAGTGGTGAGCCAACGCTCCGGGGGGGGCGGCAGTCTGAGTCGGGCTGCCCTGCAGTTCTTGCAGTTGGGCCATCAACCGTTCTAGCTTCTGACGCGATAGATTGGCCTCTGTCCGTCGTTGCTGCGCTTCTGCCTCATAGCGCTGACGCCAGTTGGCGGCGCTGGCATAGGCCTCCTCCCGTTCTGCCTGGGCCTGGGCTAAATTTTGCTTTAATGTCTGAATCTCAGCCAACCACTGACTCAAGTCCTGACTCATGGGTGATCTCTTTGATGCAATTTTAAACATTTAGCCACCCGCCGATAAAAGCGGGGGTGGGTAGCACAATTAGTAATAACAGGCCCAAGGCCAGCAGACCTAAAAAGTCACGCCGATCGTCCAGTTCTGTAATGTCATTCAACGCTGGCTCGTCACTGGCCGAAATTAAAAATAGGAAAATCGCCCAGGCCATCAGATGGGATTGCACCAGGGCAAACCCCAGCAACAAAAACCGAGCAACTTGGCCGATTACGGTGCCGATGCGCTGGCCAAACATGGCATGGACAATATGCCCCCCATCTAGTTGGCCAACGGGCATCAAATTTAAAGCAGTGACCACCAGGCCCAGACACCCGGCCACCGCCACAGGATGGAGTTTTAAGGCCTGATCGGCGGTCAGACGACTGCCTAAGGCGAGCTTACTCAGCAGGGTCAAGAGTAGGGAAAAACTAGGGTCTAGGGCCTGCAGGTTAAACAGGTCTGGCCTCGGCGGTAGCGGCACCAACTGGGACTGAGTTAACCCCCAAAACAGCAGGGGTAAGGCAACGATAAAGCCCCCCAGAGGCCCAGCAATGCCAACATCAAATAGGGCGCGCCGGTGCGGCATGGGAGACCGAATCTGCATAAACGCCCCAAAGGTGCCAAAGGGAAAGAAGGGCAGGGGAATCACAGGAATGAAGTAAGGCAGGGTCGATCGCACCTGATAGCGCTGAGCGGTGAGATAGTGGGCCATCTCATGAACCCCCAAAATTGCCAGTAGGGCAGCAGCGTAGGGAACCCCCTGTAGAAAAAGGGAGGGCACCAGGCGATTTAATTGCTGGGTGATTTGCAGCCAACCCAGGGTACAGGTGAGAAAGGTGATTGCCAGTAGCCCGATCGCCAGGCGGGGGCGGGCCAGCTTTTCAGTCTGCGGCTCCGCCACCTCGATCACCCCCCCCTCATCTGGATGGTGACTGTCGGGATTGGGCAGCAGCACAAAGACAGGCTTGCCGTTGGGCGCTTCTTGAAAGACAACGTAGAAGCGATCGCCAAATTTTTCCTCAATGTTGCGCCGGATGGTCTGGTAGGCAACTTCTGGCTTGCTGCGTAACTGGCCCCGACAAATGACGGCCTGCCCCCGACACTCGATCGCCTGTAGGTAATAGACCGACCAGGGAAAACAGGTTTGCAAGTTCTTTTCTTGCGCTCGGTCAAGGGTGCGCGGGCTGATAGCGGCGCTGGTTGGTTCTTTTGAATCTGTAGAAGGCTGGCTCACTGAGGAGGTGGCTGGTTTAGTAGACGGAGGCGCAACCCGCCCCCATTGAATTAATAGCCAGTACAGGATGAGACAGGTGACGAAGGGAATCACCAACAATTGAGAAGGCATTGGCCGATTGGTGCCCACCACGATCGCCCAGCCAGTCCAAATAAAGGCAGGTGCCATGGCCACAAGCCAGAGAACCCAGCTCGGAGTGCGCGTTACCCCTTTCACCCGCTGCACGATAAAGTAAGTGATGACGCCCAATAATAGCAGTAGAAACAGTGCAATCATGCTGATTGAGTGATGTGCCGCATCCCTGAAGTTGCCACTCCCTACCCAAATTGTACCCAGGTCGGGAATGTCCAGTTTAGCTTAGACCGCTATTCTCAGCACTGGATCTGCATCAATCTCCTCCAGAGACTACAAAAACCCATTGCATCTAAAGGGAGTTCTTCTTGCCCGACATCCCCCAGCCCCTAAAATCGCCGCGCCTGGTTTTGCAAGCAGAGGCCCCTACCCCTAAAATTTATGCCTTTCTGCCCAATCGGGCCACCCTAGGGGGTACGGCTTACCTGATTCAAGACAGCCATGGCAACTGTCTAGTCGATTGCCCCGCCTGGGACGAGGCCACTCAACACTTCCTCCAGTGCCAGGGAGGGGTGCGCTGGTTGTTTATCACCCATCGGGGGGCGATCGATCAAGTGACAGCGATTCACCAAGCCTTTGGCTGCACTGTGATCATCCAGGAACAGGAAGCCTACCTGCTCCCTGGCCTAGAAGTCGCCACCTTTCAAGATGAATGGCCTTTTGCCTCCCCCTATCGGGCTATATGGACCCCTGGCCACTCTCCCGGCTCCGCCTGTTTGTACTATGCCCACCTGGGTGGGGTGTTATTTTCTGGGCGTCACTTACTCCCCCACCCCGATGGCCAGACCCGCCCCCTGCGATCGGCGAAGACGTTTCACTGGGGCAGGCAACTCCAGAGTGTGGAGAAGCTGCGAGAATGCTTTAATTGCGAGACGTTACAGTTTATCTGCCCTGGGGCCAATACCGGCTTTTTACGAGGGCAATATGCGGTTAAAGATGCCTATTCCGTCTTGAGTCAACCTGGGGAGGCCTGACCGCAGGGGTTGAAATGGGGCTGCGAGAGCCTATTCGGTGAATTACCAGGCTCTTTGGAACCACTGGCTCCCGGCTGAATTGCTAACAACTGTTACAGATCTCTACAAAGAGCAGAGGAGAGGCCACGCTGAGTGATAGGATTGCCCTCAAACATACTGAGAGAAATCCAATGGCAGAAACGCTTACTGGACAACCTCCTTTATTTGGCGGCGGTACGGGTGGCCTGCTCTCCAAAGCCGAAGTCGAAGAAAAATACGCAATTA
>JBJTUO010000222.1:0-10704 GCA_046080785.1 Leptolyngbyaceae cyanobacterium
GCGATCGGGTTCTGCAATTCTCGTTGAATGGCTCGCTTCAATGGGCGTGCGCCATAGGCCGGGTCATAGCCGACCTCAGCGATATACTCGCAGACCGGAGCAGTTACCTCCAGCCGAATTTTTTTATCGGCCAACATAGCCTGAATCCGACGAATTTGTAGACCTACAATCTGGCTCAATTGAGTACGGCTAAGCGGATGGAACAGGATTAAATCATCCACCCGATTCAAAAATTCTGGTCGGAAGTGTTTACGCAGGGCTTGCATCACCCGCTTTTGCATTTCTTCGTAGCGAGAATCATCTCCCGCCACATCCAGAATATGGTCACTCCCAATATTGCTGGTCATCACAATCACCGCATTTCGAAAATCTACCGTGCGACCCTGAGAATCAGTAATACGACCATCATCCAATACCTGCAACAGAATATTGAATACCTCTGGATGGGCTTTCTCTACCTCATCTAGAAGTACCACGGAATAGGGCCTGCGCCGCACTGACTCGGTTAATTGGCCGCCCTCTTCATAACCCACATAGCCAGGAGGGGCACCAATTAAGCGAGCCACAGCGTGTTTCTCCATGTATTCCGACATGTCTAGACGCACCAGGGCGTCTTCGGAGTCAAACAAAAACTGAGCCAGGGCACGAGCCAGTTCTGTTTTACCAACCCCCGTTGGCCCCATAAATAAAAAGGAACCGATCGGCCGCCCCAGGTCTTTCATGCCAGCGCGGGCGCGACGAATAGCAGCAGACACCACTTCCACGGCCTCCGATTGGCCAACCACCCGTTCATGCAAATGGCTTTCCAGATTCAAGAGTTTTTGTCGCTCAGATTCTAATAGCCGATTAACGGGAATCCCAGTCCACCGAGCAACAATCTCAGCAATGTCGGGCTCCGTGACCTGCTCGCGCAACAGGGCACTGCCCCGAGCCTGCACCTCCAGCAACCTGGCTTCCTGGGTTTCTCGGTCGCGCTGCACCGCTTCTAATTTACCGTACTTAAGCTGAGCGGCTGTATTCAAATCGTAAGCCCGTTCTGCCTGTTCAATCTGAACCCTGAGTTTATCTTCTTCTTCCTTGAGGGTCTGAATTTTATCGAGCAGTTGCTTTTCCCCCTGCCATTGGGCATCCAGAACTGCTTGCTTAGCAGAGAGGTCGGCCATTTCCTGCTCAATCCGCTCTAAACGCTCTTTGGAGGCCCGCTTAGAACTCAACCCTCCCACCTGGTCTTCCCCTTGCAGAGAGAGCTTTTCCATCTCAAGCTGCATCAATCGCCGGTCAATGGTTTCTAATTCAGCTGGTTTGGAGGTAATTTCCATTTTAAGCTTGGCAGCAGCCTCATCCACCAGGTCGATCGCCTTATCCGGTAGGAATCGATCGGAAATATAACGGGAAGACAGCGTCACAGCGGCAACCAGGGCTGAGTCTGTAATTTTGACCCCGTGATGCACTTCATAGCGCTCCTTTAAGCCCCGTAAAATCGAAATGGTATCATCTACCGATGGTTCATCCACAAACACTTGTTGGAATCGCCGCTCCAGAGCTGCGTCTTTCTCAATATATTTGCGATACTCATCTAGCGTAGTAGCACCGATACAGCGCAGCTCGCCCCTAGCCAGCATCGGTTTTAGCAGGTTTCCTGCATCCATTGCCCCCTGGGTAGAGCCGGTGCCAATCACAGTATGTAACTCGTCAATGAACAGGATGATCTGCCCATCGGAGTTGATTACTTCTTTCAGCACCGATCGCAGGCGGTCTTCAAAGTCACCCCGATACTTGGCCCCAGCAATCAACGACCCCATATCTAGGGCAAATAATTGTCGTCCCTTCAGCGATTCCGGCACATCCCCGTTTACAATGCGTTGGGCCAACCCCTCTGCAATTGCGGTTTTTCCCACCCCCGGTTCCCCAATTAAAACGGGATTATTCTTGGTGCGCCGAGACAAAACCTGAACTACCCGACGAATTTCTTCATCGCGCCCAATTACCGGGTCGATTGTGCCCCCCTTCGCCAGTTCTGTCAGATCTCGACCATATTTTTCCAGTGCACCGTAGCGAGATTCTGGGTTTTGGTCGCTCACCTTCTGGCTGCCCCGCACTTCTTTGATAGCGGCTTCTAACTTACGGTAATCGACCTCAAACCCCTTCAAAATGCGGAGCCCTAAACGGGGATCGACTGCAAACCCCATCAATAAATGTTCAACCGAAATAAAATCATCCTGCCACTTTTGTCGACTTTCTTCGGCCCGGTCGAGCATCACATCCAGGTTGCGACCCAGATAAAGTTGGTCACTGTTGGCAACCTTGGGTTGGCGTTTGGTAAAGTCGTCAACCTGTTGCATCAACCGGGCAACATCGACTCCCGTTTTAGTCAAAATCTTGTTCGACAGCCCATCCTGCTGCTCCAGTAGAGCAACGATGACATGTTCAACTTCCAATTGTTGTTGTTTATACCGACGCACAACATCCTGGGCCTGGACGATCGCTTCCCATGCTTTATCAGTAAATTTATTCGGATCGGTGGGCTGCATTGGCTACTTCAAACTTCTGATTAGACGTGTTGCTAGACACTCCAGTATAACGCTGGGCGCTTCTCAAATGGCTAACGGCGTTACCCAAGCAAGTCTTGGTTCAAAAACATAACGTAACTTTATCATTACGGTTAAGTTTTAGATAAGCTAGCTTTTATCCCTTAGGGATAAGCTTTGCGACATGCTATAAATCACTTAATTGCTTAGCTCACGGCATCTTATTATTCAATTTATTTAATTGATTTCGGGTTTCTCGCCGCGTTTTTCACGAACAGGCTACAGGTCAGGGCTACCTTCTGTCTTTAGCCTAAAGGACAGCTTGCCACTTTGCTCGATTAGCTATAAGCAGTGCAAGGAAATGATACAGGTCATTCTTGGATATGCTTGTGAGAAATTCGGGTTTATGATTAGCTGTTAGAGTTTGCCTCAGGCAACAGATAACTTAGGTGAATTTTGCTAAGAGAGTCCGTATGAGAATTGAACCGACTGCCCTTCCTGAAGTTTTGTTGATCGAACCCCGTGTATTTGAAGACGATCGAGGCTTTTTCTTTGAGAGCTTTAACCAAAATATATTTTTCGATAAGCTTCAGCAAGAAGTACAGTTTGTTCAAGATAACCACTCCTGCTCTCGTCAACATGTCCTACGAGGGTTACACTACCAGGTTCATCAAGTTCAAGGAAAAATTATCCGAGTCGTTAGAGGCAGCATTTTTGATGTAGCAGTTGATATTCGCAAGAGCTCACCGACCTTTGGCCAATGGGTAGGGCACTGCCTCAGTGCAGAAAACAAGTACCAACTATGGATCCCTCCTGGGTTTGCCCATGGTTTCCTGGTGCTTTCAGACGTAGCAGATGTCCTTTATAAGTCATCGAATTTTTATGCACCCCAATATGATCGCTGTATTCTCTGGAATGATCCAGACTTAAGTATTCAATGGCCTCTGACAGCCGACCCTATTCTCTCAACTAAAGATGCAGATGGTAAACGATTGAAGGATGCAGAGGTCTATACCTGACATTATCCTATTAACGAGGTTTTTATATGAAAGCGTTAATTTTAAGTGGTGGCAAGGGAACTCGCCTTCGCCCACTGACCCATACCGGTGCCAAGCAACTGGTACCCGTTGCTAATAAGCCCATTCTCTGGTACGGCATTGAGGCGATCGTCGCAGCGGGGATCACCGATATCGGGATTATTATCAGCCCTGAAACCGGGGGGGAAATTCAGTCAAAAACCGGGAATGGCGATCGGTTTGGGGCCAACATCACCTACATTTTGCAAGATAATCCTGCTGGTCTGGCCCATGCCGTTAAGGTTGCCCGGCCCTTTTTGGGGGATACTCCCTTTGTGATGTATCTGGGCGATAACCTGATTCAGCATCCGCTGAATCAATTTGTCACGCTGTTTAAGGAGCAGCACAAGGATGCCCTGATCCTATTGCGACAGGTACTTAATCCCAGTGCTTTTGGGGTGGCTAAGGTGGATAGTCAGGGGCGAGTGTTGCATCTGGTAGAAAAGCCCAAAGTGCCCCCCTCCAACCTGGCGTTGGTGGGTATTTATTTCTTTGCCAATACCATCCATGAGGCGATCGATCGAATTCAGCCCTCCGCCCGGGGTGAGCTAGAAATAACTGACGCCATCCAGGATTTAATTAATCACCGCCATCTGGTTGAAGCCCAGCAGATTGAGGGGTGGTGGCTGGATACGGGTAAAAAGGATGACCTATTGGAAGCCAACCAGATTGTGTTAGATACTTGTCTGACCACTTCGATTCAAGGTGAAATTGATCAACAGAGTCAGATTTCAGGTCGAGTCCAGATTGGTGCGGGCACTCGACTGATCAATTGCACGGTGCGGGGCCCAGTCACCATTGGCAATAACTGTCATCTAGAAAATTGCTTTATCGGGCCATTTAGCAGCATTGCGGATGAAGTGTATCTAACTGATGTCGATCTAGAACATAGTGTAATTCTTCAGGGTGCCCATGTCACGGGGATCCATCAGCGCGTGGTGGATAGCGTCATTGGGCAGCGAGCCCGGGTGGTCACGACTCATCAGCGCCCCAAAGCATTGAGGTTTATGATTGGTGACGATTGCCAGGTAGAGGTTTAAGGGAGCTCACTGATGAAGACGTTACAACAAGAACGAAATCCTCGACGCATCCTCATAACCGGGGGAGCTGGCTTTATTGGCTCCAATTTTGTCTACCATTGGTGCGATCGTTACCCCGATGACCGGGTGGTCGTACTGGATCTTCTGACCTACGCTGGCAATCGTAAAACCCTGGAGCCCTTAGAACAACGCAATAATTTTCGCTTTGTGCAGGGAGACATCTGCGATCGCCCCCTGATAGAAGCCCTGTTGCAGGAAGAAGAAGTTGACATCTTAGCTCACTTTGCAGCAGAATCCCACGTTGATCGCTCCATCCTGGGGCCTGGAGCCTTCGTGCAAACCAACATGGTTGGCACTTTCACCCTACTGGAAGCCTTTCGACAGTACTGGTTATCTCGCCAGCAACCCGGTCATTACCGCTTTCACCATGTCTCCACTGATGAAGTCTATGGCAGTCTGGGCCCAGACGACCCTGCCTTTTCCGAGACAACGCCCTATGCCCCTAACAGTCCCTATTCGGCTTCAAAGGCGGGTAGCGATCACCTGGTGCGAGCCTACCATCACACCTATGGGCTACCGACCCTGATTACCAACTGCTCCAACAACTATGGGCCTTACCATTATCCGGAGAAGTTGATTCCCCTTATGTGTATCAACATTCTGCTGGGTAAACCACTGCCTGTCTATGGCGATGGACAAAATGTACGGGATTGGCTGTACGTGGGGGATCACTGTTCTGCTCTGGACGCTGTGATTCATCAAGGGCAATCAGGGGAAACCTACAATATCGGGGGCAATAATGAAGTCAAAAACATTGACTTGGTGCATCAGCTTTGCGATTTGATGGATCAACTCGCCCCCAATCTGCCTGTATCGCCCGCCCGCCAACTGATTACTTTTGTTAAAGACCGCCCCGGCCATGATCGTCGCTATGCCATCAACGCCACCAAGCTAAAAAATGAGCTGGGTTGGGCTCCTGCAGAAACGATCGAAACGGGGCTACGTAAAACAGTCGAGTGGTATCTGACCCATTCAGACTGGTGGCAGCCCTTGTTATCTCAAGACTATCAGGCCTATTACCAGACCGTTTATGCGGGGGCATAAATAGCCATCACCTTCTAAAAGAAGGACGCTTTACCAAGAACTGTCTTACCCTCCCTGGCTTTAGATAGCGGGAAGATGTCAGCCGTTTAAGTAACTGCTGCAAAAGGTTGAGATTGGCTGGGTGGCCACCATATCGCCAACGCACATAGGCTTGAGTGATTTCTTCGATCGCAGCTGCCTGTTGCGGTGGCTGTTGCATCCATGTCTGTCGAGCATACTCTAAAGGGGTTTGGGCCGGGTGTTTGGGCAAACCTCGACGAGCCATAACCTGTAACATTTGTTGATAGAGTGACTCCACTGGCGGTAACTGGGCCAACCAGCGCCGATAGCGCCAGGTCTGCCATCCCTGCCAGGTTAGCCAGCCCAACAGACCGCTGGCAATAGCACCCACAGTCAGTACAGCAAGTCCTAGCCATCCTTGAGCTAGCAGCCTTAGCAGCCCGCCAATAATCAAGCCAACCCCCTGACCAATCAAGTCAAACAGTTGGGTTAAAAAGCCGGTGACGGGTGACGGCAGCCAACCCGCTACCCATTTCCAAAACTGTTGCAGGACAGTAAAGGTCTGATCCTCTTCCAGGGAGGGGGGCACCAGGGGATGACCGGGAATTGGGTCAAAGGCAAACCAGCCAAAGCCAGGGAAGTAGACTTCAGTGATGGCGTAGGCGTCTGTATTTTGAACGATATAAAGGCCGGTAAAGGGATTAAAAGTGCCAGGCCCAAAACCAGTGATCAACCGGGCTGGAATGCCAATCGATCGCAGCATCACCGTTAGCACCGTGGAGAAATGATCAGGATAGCCGCCCTTGTACTTAAATAAAAAAGCTTCCACCAGATCTTCTTGTCCTTCTAAAGGGGGCAGATCGGGCTGGATGGTATACCGTTGCTTCAGTTCCTGAGCCAGAAATAAAGCCTTTTCAGAGGGTGCCGTCAGCGGTTTAGGCGCACGCGCTAGCATGACCTCGGTTTGTCGTCGTACCCGTTCTTGAATGGCCGACGGAACTTGCAGATAGGCTTGCTTAATCGCTTCGGGGTAACGATTGGATGATTGTCGTAACAAACTGCGATCGCGATAGGGCACCTCTGAAATGACAGTGTAGGTCAGCCCCTCCATTAAGGGTAAGGGGGCACGCAGATTACCATCCGGATCGATCGCGACCTGCTGAGTTGGGAAATAAAGCACTTTTGGTTGGTGCAGCGCTGGCATCAGGTTTGGTAATTCAGATACCACGGTGTAGGTCTGCACAACATCCTTCTTTTTCCCCCAAGTCAGTAACAGTCGCGGTAGATAAAACTGATAAGACCAACTGGATCGCTCTACCATCTTGGTCTGGTCATTTCGAGAAATTTCCCAGCCTTGCCCCAGGTACCGATCAAAGGCCAATACGCGCCAAAAGCCCTCGGCCTGCGATCGTACCCGCATCACAACCCGTGGCTTCATCTGGCCCCGCAGGTTTTGATTGATGCGGGTGTTGAAGCCATAGTAGTAGGTGTTGTCCATCACGCCAGAGCCCGTGCCCCCTTCCCCGGTGCCGGTTCCCGTGCCTCCCTCTTGGCGGGGGATGCCAGTACGGACATAACCAGGGTTGAGAATCTGAGTCGTGTCACTAAACTGTCGCTGAATCGGGGCACTGACAGGAAAGGTCTGGAGTTGGTAGGCTGGTAGCCTGGGCATCAGAGCAAACAGGGTCAGCCCTAACCCCAGGGTGGCAAGCAGGTAGCCCCCCAGACGGCGAGGGGCAAGCCCTGCCGTTGGCCAGGAAAACCGCTCACCATGAGGTCGTTTGATTCCCAGGCGAGAGCGATAGTCCAGCACTAAAACAGGCAAGGCGATTACCAGAAATACAAGCAAAAACAGGCCAAAGGTCATCGTCTGACTCAGGGTGCTGGCGACGCCGATGAGAATGAACCCAATCACCATTGAATAGCCCAGGTCTTTGCGGCGGGGTATATCAAAGCTATGTAAAACCTGAAGTTGAACCAGCAGCTCAACCAGAGCCAGACGGGTATCATTTAACTGCCCCCACAGGTTAGTGAAGAAATTAACCAGGGCCAGAACCATCAAAATAGCAATGATGCCTTTAAGCAATACATTAGGCTGGCGGCGTCGATACCCACTCCAGATGGCTCCAACAACACTACAGGGAATGGCCCAGAGACTCAAATGAGTCTCTGCTGCAATATCAGTTGCCAGAATGCCGACCGACACCAGCAGTTGAGTCAAGATCCGTAACCAGAGAGAATCCTCCACATCGGCGGGTGCCTTTAGTGCAGTGACTGCTTGAAGACGTTGCCAGAAATGGGCCGATCGAGCTTCTGTTTTACCTGTCATATCGCAATGTACCGGAGCAGATTGACACATGGAACCTGATCCGGTTTTCAGGCCCACTGTGAGGGATTTTAAAAAATAGTTGTCACGATTTCCAGGTGTACAGGCTATCTTGGAGGTGAAAATGTGTTGGGGAAAATTGCAGTCATGCGTCACCATCTTCTCATGGCTCTGGTAGGTATTGTTGTGCTTGGAATAACGGGGTGTGGCACAGAAGAAACACCGCCTCCGACAGCTGCTTCCCCTTCCCCTGTGGCCCAGCCCAGCCCTGCGGCAGGGGCACCAACCTTTGTCCAGCCGTTAGTCGCTCAAAATCCAGCGGTGCAGAGGCCGCCCATTCCGCCTGCATTGCCCGGTTTGATCCAATCGACCAATCCGGATGAGCGGGCACGTCAGGTACAGGCCAGCATGCAGGCTGAAAAGTCAACCAACAATCCCTTCGCGCCCGCTCCGGTCACGCTTCCTAAATTGAGCGTGACCACTCCGACCACGGTGCCCCCGGTCGCTCAATTACCTCAAGCACCCGCGCCATCTCAACCCCAGGCCACTCCATCCCAGTCTGCATCGGGCTCGCCTCCAGCAGTTCCCAGCAGCCCCTCTGCTACGGTGTCTCAGGGTGCTAACCCCTTAACCCAGCCCAAGACAGCCCAGCCTTCTGGCAGTAAGCCTGGGCCATCCATCGCCACCCTGCCGCCTCGTCCTTCTACGACTTTAGCCGAAGCGGTAGAAGTTTCTGGCGTGATTCAATTAAATGGAATCTCTCAGGCGATCGTCAAAGCTCCCAATGAGCCCACTTCTCGGTATGTTCAGCCCGGACAACGCCTTTCAAATGGGCAGGTGTTGGTGAAGCGCATTGAAGTGAACCCTGGTGGCACACCAATTGTAATTCTTGAGCAAAATGGGATTGAAGTTTCTCGGGGTGTGGGAGACAGGCCCCAGGGCACTCAGCAGCAGACAGTTTAGTGTTCGGTTCAGTGGTGAGTAAATCTTTGTAATCAGATGGCCTGCTGGCATCGGTCTAACGCTAGAGTGAGAAGGCAGCCCAGTAATGCCGCTATGACTTACGCCACTGCCTACTCATCGGAACCCTGGGGCTGGGGTGCAGAAGTAATCAATGGATTGCTTGCCGGTCAGCCCCAACCGACCCAAGACGCCGAGTTACTCAATCAATTAGGGTTTTTACCGGGTTTTAAGCAACTTCTGATGCTGCGGCAGGTGCATGCATTGGAGCATGCAACGGTGTGGATGCTCAGTAATCGTAGGCAGGTTTCTGGGCGGGCTGGCCTCCCTCCGCTTGATAATGAATTGCTGGGAGGAATGTCTACCGAGCATGGCTTTTACCTCTATGGCCAGGTGCAATTAAACGATCTGAAACGGGCGGTTCAGGTCGCCCTGAGGCGCATTACCAGTGGAGAATGGGAGTTGGCTGTCCATCCTCGCTGTGGCACAAATCTATCAGTTGGCATGGCTGTTACCGCAGGGCTGGCGGTGGGGTTTTCCTGGCTTTTTCCCCGGAGCCCGATCTCCCAGTTAATCGGTTTTAGTGCAGCGAGTGTTTTGGCTGCTCAGGTGACGCCCGACTTGGGCATGCTGGCCCAACGCTATGTGACAACATCCATTCCCTTCAACTTGGAGATCGAGCAGATTACCCGCACCTGCGATCCTCTTGGGCGGTCGGCCTATTTTGTCCAGGTGCGCTGGGTTGAGAACGGCGTTTGATCCCCCTTGTCGGGTGATGGCCATGGTGTTTTGCGCCCCCTTGACGGAACTGCGTCGTCGTTACCTCTATCAACGCTCCCAAGGGCAACTCCTGGAAGGCACAGTAACCCTTTTGATGGTGAGCCCTCAGCCTGGGCAACCGAGTTTTGCAATGATGACGAATGGGGATGACTTGGTGTTTGTGAAGCTGACTCGATCGACAGGAAGGGAGTACAATCGATCGCGGGCGTTTGCGGCGCTGACCTCTAATCAGAAACTGTATAGAATTTTGCAGATTTTAAAGCAAATTAGTCAAGTGGTGGCAAGGGCGTAAACTTGCAGTAAAGCCAGCAGCGTAAGTCTGGACACTTAGATTTTGGAAAAGCTACAAATAGTACAGTGTTTTATCACTGGTATGCGATCCCATCTCACAGGATTTGAATCGTTATATAAGAAGGAGCTGGATTCTGGATCCTGGCTTCTATTGCGGGGATAACTTTTCACTTTAAAGAATACGCCCTTCGGAGATTTTTTATGAAAAAATGGTTACAACAATTGTTCAATACTTTTGGGCGATTTGTGCGGGCTAACTTGAAGACCCTGCATGGGCGCTTTGTGCTGGCAGGTTTGACCATCGGCCTCTGTTATTTACCCATTTGGCTAAAGGCTTTAACAGCCGCGGCTTCCCAGGGGTCTGCGGGCTTACCACTGATTGTAGCGGTGATGTTTTTAGCCGTTCAAGAGCTACGGAAGCATCGCAAATCCCTAGTGGAAACTTCAGTATCAGAAGAATAGGACTTACGCATTGACAGAAGTAGTGTGATGTGGTCAAGAGCCTTAAATCGGTTTTGGGAGATTTTCTTGGATGAACTGACGGATCACCGGGATAAATAACTGTCTTGACACCTGATAGAAGTTGTCAATCAAGCCCT
>JBJTUO010000223.1:0-23534 GCA_046080785.1 Leptolyngbyaceae cyanobacterium
AGCAGTAAATTTTGGCAAATTCGAAAATCCTGGTTTAAATTTAAAAAAATACTCAGAATGCCATTCAATGAATAGTCAAATAAAATTTTTGAATTGGTAATTTGAATTGGTAAAAGGAATTACTATGAATCACCATAATTTTCCACTCGTCAGTATTTGCATTCCCACTTACAACGGCGAAGAGTTTCTAAATGATGCCCTTCAAAGTGCATTATCACAAACCTATCCCAATATAGAGATATTAGTTTCAGATGATGACTCTTCAGATCAAACCCTTGCCATCGTTAATACTGTTTGCACGCACTCAAGATATAAACTTTCAGTCTTTCGCCATGAAAGGCTTGGTTTGGTTGGCAACTGGAATTTTTGTCTTAAAAATGCTAAGGGTGAATATATAAAATTTCTATTTCAAGATGACATTTTAGAACCAAGTTGCATCGCCGAAATGGTTGCCCTGGCTGAGCAGGATGCCGAGGTTGGTCTAGTTTTTTCAAAACGAAATATTCTTTTAACAGCCGCTGCTACGTCAGACCCCCGCTGCATTCTAATCTATGAAAGTTGTCAGAATGTTCACAATGCCTGGTCTAATTTGCAATCCCTTCAACCGGGCAAAACTCTTTTAGCTGACCCCAATCTCCTGGAAGATCCAATTAATAAAATTGGTGAGCCTACAGCAGTGCTGCTTCGCAAACAAGTTTTTGAATCAGTAGGTTATTTTGATTCAGATTTCTTCCATCTAGTTGATATTGAGATGTGGCTGAGAATTTCGGGTCATTATAAGATCGGCTTTATTGATAAATATCTTGTCTCATTTCGAATTCATTCTAAACAAGAAACTAACACTAATATTCAATTAGGGAAAACTAATTTAGATCTTTATAGATTGTATGCAAAACTACTTTATAGCCCTGAATATGATGGGCTTGATCAGTCCTCCAAGCACAAGATCCTACCTTTAGTTGATAAATATATCAATGCCCCGCTCAAAGAATTAGAGGTAGTGCGACAATCCCTGGCTCAGACTGAAAAATCCCTAGCTCAGACTGAAAAATCCCTGGCTCAGTCTCAGGCAGATTTAAGTTTATCTCAACTTAAGTTATCAAATGCTAATGACACCATTGTATGGATGGAAACCAGCAAATTTTGGAAACTAAGAAATGTTGTTCTTTTGCTTAAAAAGAAACTTCTAGGTAACTTATTGAAATTGACACTGCCATCTAAACTGAAAGATTATTTTGAATCAAGTATCGCTGCATTGAAAATAGCCTCATCCGCCACTGAAAATCAAGAGAGTGTAGATCACAGTCTTCATAATACTTCGTTAGAAAAATCAAGATATACAGAGCTAAGCCGTATCAGCCTTAGCAATTTTTTATTGTCAAATGCTGAGCTTTCTCTTCAAACCAGTGAGAATCCTCTCCTCTCTATTGTTGTTGTCTTACACAACCGTGCTGAACTGACTTTTCAGTGTATTCGCTCAATTAAGGAGACGGTTGATCAGCCATTTGAATTAATCATTGTTGATAATGCATCTCAAGATGAAACGGCCTTACTTTTAGAAAAAATTAGAGGGATAAAGCTCATCTCTAATCCAGAAAATCGACATTTTTTAGCGGCTGTTAATCAAGCGGCAGATATTGCCAAGGGTCAATATCTATTGCTGCTAAATAATGATGCCCAACTCATGCCTGGCGGCGTTTCTATAGCCTTACAAGTATTCCAGGATAATCAGATGGTAGGGGCTGTAGGAGGGAAGGTCAGCCTCCTGAATGGCAAACTTCAAGAGGCTGGTTCCATTATCTGGAATGATGGTTCTTGCTTAGGATATGGCCGTAATGCTAACCCCTTAGCTTCAGAGTATATGTACATTAAAGATGTGGACTATTGCTCTGGAGCTTTTTTGCTAACCCCAACTGATTTATTTAAGACTTTAGGCAAGTTTGATTCAGCCTTTTCTCCAGCTTACTATGAAGAGACTGACTACTGCGTTCGTCTTTGGGAATCAGGCAATCGTATCATTTATCACCCAGATGTATCAATTTTACATTACGAATTTGCCAGTTCTCGGAAAACGGAAGAAGCGCTTCAACTTCAAGTCTCTCACCAATCGATTTTCTGTGATAAACATGCTGCATGGTTGTCGAGTCAATATAGTCCTGATCGATCAAATATTTTGTTTGCAAGACAACGATTTCAAAATGGGACTAAGAGAGTATTGTTAATTGATGATCTGGTTCCCCATACCTGGATGGGTTCTGGATTCCCCAGAGCAAACCAGATGATCAATTTACTCACAGACCTGGGCTGTTTTGTTAGTTTTTATCCGATCTTGCTTGATAAGCAGCCTTCCTGGAAAGAAATTTATTCAGATATTCCTCGGACTACAGAAGTACTCGTTGGAGAAACCTTTGCCGAGCAAGGATTGCAACAGTTTCTCTTAGAGAGAAAAGGCTACTATGATCTGCTAATTGTGAGTCGCCCTCACAACATGAAAAAAATGATTTCTATAATGCAAAAAAATAAAGAAATTCTCAAGACGACAAAGCTAATTTATGATGCAGAGGCTTTATTTGCATTGAGAGATATTTCATTAAATCAATTAAAAGGGGTGCCACTAACAGAAGCCGAAAAAAGCAAATTAATTGAAAAGGAAATTAATCTGGCAAAACTGGCAGATAGGGTGATAACCGTATCCAAGCAGGAGGCAGATCTATTTTTAGGCCAAAATTATCAGAACGTCTCTATTCTTGGTCATTCTTTAGTCGTAATTCCTACACAGCCATCATTTAATGAACGCAATAATATTTTGTTTGTCGGCTCAATTTATCAAGACGAAAGCCCTAATGCAGACTCCTTGATCTGGTTTATTGAAGAGATATTACCCCAAATTAATAGTCACTTTAGTGAACCGATTCGGTTAATTGTTGCCGGTGTAAATCAGGCTGAAGCCGTGCTTCAATTAGCCGGAAAGCAAGTTTTATTTAAGGGAAGGGTTAATGACTTAACTGATCTATATTCTTCTTGCCGCATCTTTATTGCCCCGACTCGATATGCTGCAGGTATTCCCCATAAAGTGCATGAGGCCGCAGCAAGGGGGATTCCTGTTGTATCGACACCTTTAATTGCAGCGCAATTGGGTTGGCGCAACGAAGAGGATCTGCTAGTCGGTTCCACTCCTGAAGAATTTGCTCAACAGTGTTTTCGCCTCTATTCAGATCAGGCTCTCTGGCAAAAAATTCGTAACAGTGCCCTGGATCGGGTTCAGCAAGACTGCTCACCGGATGTCTTTCAAGAGCAACTGGCTACGGTTCTTAAACTTTGTTCTTAATTTGGCGTTGGAGAAATTTACTAGTGGATGAGCAAAACCTGCCCTCTTTATCCTATAAAGTAGCAGCCTATATCACAGCTTATAAAAGCAAAGAAGCGGTAGAGGCATGTATTAGCTCAATCCAGAATCAAAGCTATTCTGTGAAGGAACTTGTGATTGTTGATAACTCTGTACAACCATTATTGGTTAATCAAGCGCAGCAGCTCAATTACCCAATTTTAATCTGGCATTATCCAGACAATATTGGAGTCGCTGGAGGTTTGGTTCTCGCAATCCAGTGGTCGATCGCCCAGGGCTACGACTTTCTCTGGACTTTTGATCAAGACAGTACACCAGAGCCAGATTGCCTATCTCAACTTTTACAGGTTTTTGCCCAACTCTCAGAACAGAATATTTCAGTTGGGATGATTGCACCCACCGCGATCGATACTCGTACAGGTGAGGTGATTCAACCTGCTAACTTTTGCCAAGATCACTTCCAGGGGTTCAAGCCTAAAGTAGCCACTGCCCCCTTTGAATGTGACGCCCCCATTACATCTGGCTGTTTAATTGCCCTCAAGGCCGCGCAGTTAGTAGCACCCCCTGATCAGCGATTATTTATTGACGCAGTCGATCTAGAGTTTGGCCTGCGCTTGAAGCAGGCAGCATTTCATAACTTTGTGGTTCCCTCTGCTACTTTAAACCATCATTTTGGCACCCCTAAAGTTGCAAACTTTTTAGGCCAAAAAAAAGTAATTCAAGTCTATTCTGGCCTGCGACATTTCTATATTTCGCGTAACTATACGTACCTAGAGCTCAAATTTTCTAGGGGAGCATATAAAATCACCTGTGGGCTCAAACGCATCAAGCGGCTGCTGTCTGCTATCGTTAAGATTTTATTATTTGATCCAGAGCAAAAAATCCAAAAGGTATATGCCTGCCTGCTTGGCACCTGGGATGGGTTTACTGGCAACTTAAACCGCAAGTGGATTCCATAATTTTCTAGCCAGACTCTTTGCCAGCTATTACCGATTCCAGGGATGCAAAAGGCGCAAGATGGTTGAAACTTCGTTTTAATTCATCCTGCTGTTCAGCAACGCCATTTGCCACAAGGTTGTTTAGACGCAAGTTCGCCTTTTAGAATATGAACTCAGGTAAATTGGCCAGAGGCTGACTCTTCAATTATGGCGCTGTCTTCTATCACCCGTGCATTGGGGCGATCGCCCCTGACTTCAGAGTTGCTGACTCGCTTGCAGCAACAGCAGGTCTTGAAGCTGAGTGGGTTAGCCCGTTTACCCAAAGGCTTAGTTAGCTCAACCCTGGCCCAGGCGCAGTCCCATCCCTTATTGGTGATCACCGCCACCCTAGAAGAAGCGGGCCGTTGGGCTGTCCAGTTAGAAGCCCTGGGGTGGCAGACTGTGCACTTCTACCCCACCTCCGAGGCATCTCCCTACGAGCCTTTTGATTCTGAGGCAGAGATGGTGTGGGGCCAATTGCAGGTACTGGCAGATTTGATGCGGTCTGAAGAAGCAGGCCAGAGGGAACAGGATGCGGATTGGCCTCGGTTTGCAATCGTCGCCACAGAACGCGCCTTGCAGCCACACTTGCCGCCCAAGGCCGTTCTCCAGACCTACTGTTTGACCCTGCGCAAGGGCACAGAACTGAATTTAGAAACCTTAGGCAAAGAATTAGCCCGTTTAGGCTACGAGCGCGTACCCCTCGTGGAAACCGAAGGCCAGTGGAGTCGGCGGGGTGACATTGTGGATGTGTTTCCGGTGGCGTCTGAGTTACCCGTGCGGTTAGAGTTATTTGGAGATGAGCTAGACCAAATTCGCGAATTTGACCCGGCTAGCCAACGCTCCCTCGATCGGGTGGATCACCTGCTCCTAACCCCGACGCAGTACGGCCCTGTGATCCGATCCAACTTGTCGCAAGCTGCGATCGATCAGGTAAGGCAACACCTCACCCCCGCCGATCAGGAAGTCTTTGATCAGGGCCAAATGACCGAGGGAGCACGCCGCTTTCTGGGGTTAGCCTTTGACCAACCAGCCTCCCTGCTCGATTATTTGCCTGCCCACACCTTGATTGCGATCGATGAGCTGGAGCAATGTCAGGCCCACGGCGATCGCTGGTTTGATCACGCGGCAGACCACTGGCAAGAAGTGGGGTCGGCTAGTGCCGGAAAACCACCCCTGCCCAAAACCCATCGATCCTTTGCAGAGTCCCTGACTCAGGTTGAGAGCTTTAACCGTCTGTACCTGTCGGAACTGGCGGAGACCGTGGTAACCGGCGCTGCTCCCCTGAATTTAGCCAGTCGGCCTGTGCCCGCGATTCCCCACCAGTTTGGCCGACTAGCAGAAACCCTGCGGCAAGAGCGAGACCGGGGGTTTTCGGTGTGGTTGGTGTCGGCCCAACCGTCCCGTTCGGTAGCCCTGTTACAGGAGCATGACTGCCCGGCCCAGTTTATCCCCAATCCCCACGACTACCTGGCGATCGATAAGCTGCAAACTCAGCATATTCCTGTTGCCGTCAAATACTCTGGGCTGGCAGAGTTAGAGGGCTTTATTTTGCCCACCTTTCGGTTGGTTGTGGTCACCGATCGGGAATTTTTTGGTCAGCATACCCTGGCCACCCCCAGTTATGTGCGCAAGCGACGGCGGGCCGCTTCCAAGCAGGTAGACCCCAACAAGTTACAACCCGGTGACTACGTGGTGCACCGCAACCATGGCATTGGCCGTTTTCTCAAGTTAGAGAGCCTCACCCTTAATCGAGAAACGCGGGAGTATCTGGTGATTCAATACGGGGATGGCCTGCTGCGGGTGGCGGCAGACCAACTCAACGCCCTGTCACGCTTTCGCACTGTCGGTGAAACGGCCCCTGAGCTGAATAAAATGTCTGGCAAGGCCTGGGAAAAAACCAAGGCCAAGGTGCGCAAATCCATCAAAAAAGTAGCCTTTGATCTGCTGCAGCTCTATGCTCAAGGGGCCCAACAAAAGGGCACAACGTTCCCGGAAGACACCCCCTGGCAGCAGGAAATGGAAGACTCCTTTCCCTACCAACCGACCCCCGACCAGCTAAAGGCGGCACAGGATGTGAAACTGGATATGCAGAGCGATCGCCCGATGGATCGGCTGGTCTGTGGCGATGTGGGGTTTGGTAAGACAGAGGTCGCCATTCGGGCCATCTTTAAGGCGGTGACCGCTGGTAAACAGGTGGCACTGCTGGCACCCACCACCATCCTGACCCAACAGCATTACCACACCTTGAAGGAGCGGTTTGCCCCCTACCCCTTACAGGTTGGTTTGTTAAACCGCTTCCGCACTGCCACAGAACGGAAGGAGATTATGCAGCGCCTGACAACGGGAGAACTGGATATCGTTGTCGGTACCCATCAGTTACTCAGTAAGGATGTCAAGTTCCGCGATTTGGGTCTACTGGTGATCGATGAAGAACAACGCTTTGGGGTAAATCAAAAAGAAAAGATCAAAACCCTGAGAACCCAGGTCGATGTTCTGACTTTAAGTGCCACCCCCATTCCCAGAACCCTCTATATGGCCCTATCGGGTGTGCGGGAGATGAGCCTGATTACCACTCCCCCGCCTTCCCGTCGTCCGATCAAAACCCATTTGTCTCCCCACGACCCGGAAGCAGTGCGATCGGCGATCCGCCAAGAGTTGGATCGGGGCGGGCAGGTGTTTTACGTGGTGCCACGGGTAGAGGGGATTGAAGAAGTGTCTGCCCGCATTCGTGAGATGATTCCGGGGGTAAGGCTGGCGATCGCCCACGGTCAGATGCCAGAGGGCGAATTGGAGACCACCATGCTCACCTTTGGCGAAGGGGAGGCCGACGTTCTGGTCTGTACCACGATTATTGAGTCGGGGTTGGATATCCCCAGGGTCAACACCATCCTGATTGAAGACGCCCATCGCTTTGGCTTATCCCAGCTTTACCAGTTACGGGGACGGGTGGGGCGATCGGGGATCCAAGCCCACGCATGGTTGTTTTACCCCAAACAGTCTCAACTGTCAGAAGCCGCCCGTAAACGGCTACGGGCCATTCAGGAGTTTACCCAACTGGGGTCTGGCTATCAACTGGCAGTCCGAGATATGGAAATCCGCGGAGTTGGTAATTTACTGGGGGCAGAGCAGTCTGGTCAGATGGAGGCGATCGGGTTTGACCTTTATGTAGAGATGCTGGAAGAGTCGATTCGAGAAATCCGGGGGCAGGAGATTCCTGCTGTGGATGACACCCAGATTGACTTGAATCTGACCGCCTTCATCCCCGCTGACTACATTGCCGATATGGAGCAAAAGATGAGTGCTTATCGGGCTATTGCTTCTGCGTCCAGTCGTCAAGACCTCGCCCAAATTGCTGCCGATTGGAGCGATCGCTACGGGGCGATTCCGATCGCAGCCCAACAACTGATCCGGGTGGTAGAACTAAAGCAAATTGCCAAGCCTCTGGGTTTCTGCCGCATCAAGCCAGAGGGCAATCAACATATCGTGCTAGAAACCCCAATGGAAGAACCAGCCTGGAACCTGTTAAAAGCAAATTTACCCGATCACCTGCAAACCCGATTTGTCTACACCCCCGGTAAAGTAACAATACGAGGTTTAGGCATGTTAAAACCCGATCAGCAGTTAGAAACCTTGATTACCTGGCTGAGTAAGATGCAGGGCACCATTCCAGAACTGGCCGTCGGCTAAATTCCTATTCGTCATTCAGAGACTCAACCACGATCGAGATGCCCATCATGCAGATCAACAATAAAGCAACCCGGATCAGCCACTCTCCTACTGCAGCAGTGAGGAGATTCACGAAGGGGATGGCCCCAAAAATCCAGCTCGCTAGACAAATAACCGTAAAGCTAAATAAAAATAGTAAGTAATACTTCAATAACTGTACCGAAAACCGGAACAACGGGCCGTGGATATGGAATTTCATCGCAATGCTCCAGTTTGGATACAGGGGAAGGGGGCCGCAGCGATCGTCCCTGATCACCACTGTATGCGACAAACCCGCGATTGAGTAAGGTCAGGTGGTTCTAAGATAAATATAGAATTCGAGTTCCAAATCTGTTTATCCCTGCTGTAATTAGAACACGACTTAGATGATAGCCACCCGCCTCTGCAGCCGGAATATCAGTCGTCCACCGCTGTAATCGGGAAATTGACGACTACAGGGGGTATATTCAGTAACCTGCGGCGGCAGGTTTTCTCTGTATACCCGCGACTTCGATCGCCACGGTGAATCTGTCCATCGCTTGCTAAGAAATTTGTCAACGAAACCGCCTAGTATAATAACGAGGGTATTACGATTTCTCAACTATTTTTTGTCATCCCTCGGCCAGTCCATGACCTCTACATCCCGATCTCGACGTAAAATTGAATATTCTCACCCAACTCGACTACGGGCAGAGCGTGCCCTCCGCTGTTCTCCCTTCACTCCTCAACTAATGAGAAAGATGGTGGAACAAAGTGTTCCGTTACCAGAAATTGCGGGGCCTGGAGGTCAAGACCGGGGTTATACCAGGCAATTACTGACCGAGCTAACCGCAGAAAATGAGTTGCTGTGGCTGATTCAAGTGGGGCTGCTGCGACGAGAGGTCGATGGTCAGGGTTTAACCGATAGCTTTCGGGTGACCCCCTTAGGCCGTCAGTTGATCCAAGATTGGCAATTAGACGGTGCAATCAGAGATTGCCCTCCCACCTGGAGCGATCGTCTTTATAATGCATGCAATCGTTGGTTTCGATTACCAGTTTTCTAGCGGTGGGATGATAATTGTTGGCTACCACCGCAAGGCGGGACAAAAAGGAACGCAGTTCCTTTTTGTATCATCTAATTCCCACTTTCGTGGGGACTAATCTATCCCGCTTTAAGCGGATACCCTAATTGTTATGCATTGGAGGTCTTGATGAAAGCCATCATGGTTGTAGGGACAACATCCCACGCGGGTAAATCGCTTTTAGTGACAGCGATTTGCCGCATCTTAAGTAGGCGTGGCTATCGGGTTACGCCCTTCAAGGGGCAAAACATGGCCCTCAATGCCTATGTCACAGCCAGTGGCGGCGAGATTGGCTACGCCCAGGCAGTACAGGCATGGGCCGCCGGGGTAACCCCCATGGTTGAAATGAATCCTATCTTGCTGAAGCCTCAAGGAGATATGACTTCCCAAGTCATTCTCAAGGGGCGAGTCGCTGGCCGAGTCAATGCTTCTGAGTATTATGAGCAATTTTTTGAACCGGGCTGGCAGGCGATCGAAGAATCCCTCAAACGATTGGGTGAAGAGTACGACCTGGTCGTCTGTGAGGGGGCGGGCAGTCCGGCTGAGGTTAACTTGAAGCACCGAGATCTCACCAATATGCGGGTCGCCAAGTACCTCAATGCCCCCACTCTATTGGTGGTTGACATCGATCGGGGCGGAGCCTTTGCCCACATTATCGGCACCCTAGAATTGTTGGAGCCCGATGAGCGTGCTTTGATTAAGGGCATTGTGATTAATAAGTTCCGGGGGCAGCGATCGTTGCTACAGTCCGGCATTGATTGGGTGCAAGAAAAGACTGGCATTCCTGTGGTTGGTGTCATTCCTTGGTTAGAGACGATTCTCCCGGCAGAAGATTCCCTCAGCTTATTAGACTCCCATGCTGAAAAGCCAAGTGGCGATACTTTTATCTCAGTAATTCGCCTGCCTCGCATCTCTAATTTCACTGATTTTGCGCCCCTAGAGGCAGAGCCAACGGTCAACCTGAAGTATGTCAGCCCTAAGTCGTCCCTGGGATACCCTGATGCCGTGATTATTCCCGGTTCTAAGACCACGATCGCCGATCTGGTTGTCTTGCATAAGACAGGAATGGCAGAAGAAATTCAAAATTATGTGGCTGCTGGCGGCACGGTTCTAGGAATTTGCGGCGGTTACCAAATGATGGGCAAGATTTTGGCGGATCCGGAGGGGGTAGAAGGTCATGAAGGCCGTTTTAAGGGGCTCGGCCTTTTCCCCCTCAAGACGGTGATTGCTGGGCAAAAAGTAGCCCGTCAACGGGTGGTCACTTCTAACTTCCCTCAAGAAGGATTGCCCGTTGCTGGGTATGAAATCCATCAGGGGCGAAGTCGCCTCATCGAGCCAGAAGATACCCATTCCCTATTTGACGACCCCAATTTGGGCCTAGTCAATCAGGCTCAGTCGATCTGGGGCACCTATTTACATGGCATTTTTGATAATGGCCCCTGGCGGCGGGCATGGCTCAATCGTCTCCGGCAACAACGGGGGCTCAAGGCTTTACCGACTGGGGTGGCCAATTACCGTGAGCAGCGAGAACAGACCCTGGATAATCTGGCGACTGAAATTGAATCTTACCTAGATCTGACAACAGTTCTCTCCTGATCTGCCTTTGGTTCAGAACCTGGGGAGCCCCTTGCTTTAAGGGATTAACTTTCTTGTGACTCCTGGTTTCTATAACTTTTCGCCTTGAAGACTGTACGTAAAGCTATAAAATAAGCGCACCTTTAATGGATCTTTGACCCGGCGCGCTTATTATCCCTAACCCTTTCGGTGCAACGTACCCGTTTGTCCTTGACTCTTACAATAAGGGCAAAACTCTGGAAAACTCTGGACATTTAGATAATTTTTAGAATTCTGTTATGAGTGTTTGCATTCGCTTTCTCCCTAATGATGTGGTGGTGACTGCTCAACCTGGAGAGCCCCTGTTAGATGTTGCGACTCGCGCTGGCATCCATATCCCCACTGGCTGCTTGATGGGTTCTTGCCATGCCTGTGAAGTAGAAATTGAAGGTGGCCCCACTACCTGTAGCTGTATTACCGCTGTGCCATCCGGGCAGCCACATCTGACTATCCTGCTCTACTCAGATCCAACCTGGTAGACCCGACTACCACGGCAATCTGGAATTTCCTTTGATTTTTTTTGCGATCGTACGCCGAAACTCAGGTGGAAGCGACTTCGGTTGCTGTGGGGGCAGGCACTTCAAATTTGTACCCCACACCCCGCACCGTTTGAATTAAGGCTGGCTGGCTGGTATCGATTTCAATCTTTTTGCGAATCTGACCAATATGGACATCGACAACTCGCTGGTCGCCCACATACTCATAGTCCCACACTTCCTGAATTAATTCGGCTCGCCGCCAGACCCGACCGGGATGACTGGCTAGAAAGTGGAGCAGGTCAAATTCCAGAGCTGTTAGGGGGACAATGTCATCGTTGAGCTTCACTTCTCGCCGTACCGGGTCGATGGTCAAATTGTAAAAAGTGAGGCATTGTTGCTCTGTGGTCGTGACAATCCGCTGCCGCTTTAAGATCGCCCCTACCCGCATACCCAGCTCTCCCAGGCTGAAGGGTTTTGTAATATAGTCATCTGCACCCTGGCTAAAGCCCTTAATTTTATCGGCCTCATCCGTCCGGCTGGTCAGTAATAACACGAACACCCCTGTGCGATTTTGCATCTCTTGACAAAGGGTATAGCCATTGGAATCAGGCAAATTCACATCCAAAATCACCAGATCAGGATTGAACTGCTCAAACATAGCCATTGCTGTCTTACCGTCTTCGGCAGACTCCATCTGGTAATTTTGCTTTGCCAGAAAGCGATGAATTAAATTACGAATTGCCGGGTCATCGTCTACAACAAGAATTTTGGCAGGAGCCGTTGCCATGATCGTTAGCCTTTACCAAAGCGTATTAAGGTTAGCAGATTTTATTAAGATACAGCCAGGATTGGTAGTGCAGTCAGTGATTTTACTCACTTCGTACCATAGCCTATAAATCTAGGTTGCCCCAAACTTTATTTATTTTAACAAAGTCAGGCATCTGGAGTAGAAATTCATCCTAATGTTGAGTAGCGTTGGGTATCCGCTTAAAATGGGGCCAATAAAAAATAAAAAAGAATTGCGATCATTTCTGTCCCACCTTGTAATGGCAGGCGGAGCATTTTCACACCCATATCCTATGCCTTACCATAGTATCTATTGCATTTGTACGCAGGGAGTGTCAAGAGTTTTGCCACAGGGTGCTTGTGTAGCGGGGGTAGACTGCGTTAGCTTTGATAGGAGGTGGAGTAACTAGCTATGAGCACCCCAAATCCTTACGAACAGCTGGGCGTTACGGAAGATTCGAGCTTTGATGAAATTCAAGCGGCACGTAACCGCTTATGTACTGAGCATCAAAGCGATCGCAAGCAGGTTGAACGAATCGAGGCGGCCTATGACGCCGTTTTAATGGATCGGTTGCGACTACGACAGGAGGGCAAGATTAAAGTGCCCGATCGAATTCGGTTTCCAGAAAAATTAGCGGAACCCACCACCAGTCCGATCGTTGCCCCTCCCCAAGAGTCCCCTGCCTGGTTAAAGCGGCTAATTGACACTCCATCCAGGATGGACATTTGGTTGCCAGCGGGCATTATGGCGGCCTTATCTGCCCTAGTTCTGGCCATGCCTACCCCCGATATGTTGCAAATTTCCCTAATTCTAGGGGTTGGCTCCTGTTTTTATTTCTTGTTCCGGAAAGAACGTAAGCTTGGCAGAACGGTTTTACTGGGGCTGTCGGGGCTGATTCTTGGTTTTGTGATTGGGGGGCTATTAACCACCTTACTTAAGGCTCAATTAGCAACGATGGGTCTAGATACTACTGTTGTCACAACGGTTATGACCTTTGTGGTGCTCTGGCTTGTCAGTAGTTTTCTCCGTTAAGGGCCTTGAAAAGGTGGGGTCGGGCCTTCGCCTCACTTTCTTGTTTTGCTGCTGTTGAGTTGAGTGGTTCATGAAGTCTCTGCATCTGCTTTCTGGGCTTAGTTTTTTTCTGGCAACCCTCTCGATCTGGGGCATTGGAAGCAATTTCCCATTGCAGGGCAATCAGATTCAAGCTCAACCCGGGCCGACTAAGGCCAGGTCAGGTTCGCCAGCTTTATTACTGGTTTATCCCCCCCCTAATCATGAAACAACGGCGAGTCGTATCTTTTTGATTGGCAGTGCCCCTGTTGGGGGAGATTTGGAAATCAACGGCATTCGCGTTGGTCGCAGTCCCAGAGGCTATTTTGCTCCCAGTTTTCCCCTACAGATGGGAACCAATCAATTTACGATTCGGTATCACAATCAAACGGTACAACTCACGGTTAATCGCCGCGCCCTGGAGCTACCGCCGCCAGTGGGGGTAGCCTTCGCTGCCAACTCCTTAACACCTACAGTTGATCTGGCTCGTCTGCCCAATGAACCCATTTGTTTTGCGGCGATCGCTCCGGCCAATGCTACGGTTTCCGTGAAACTGGCCGATCAGGTAGTACCGCTGGCTATCCAGACCCAGGCAGTTAATCTACCCGCTAATCAAGCTGTTTTAACCCAACAAAACCAGCCCCAACCTGCAATGGTCAAGCGCTACGAAGGCTGCGTCCGGACAGTGATCCTCGGCGATTTGGGGCAGCCAGAATACCAGTTGAGTTTGAATCAACAAACCGCCACTCAAAAGGCCGCTGGCAGCATTCGGATTTTATCCCCTGTTCAAATTGAGATTGCGGAGGTTGTTGCTGATGTCGGTGCCGCCCGAACGGGCCCCAGTACAGATTATTCTCGGCTGACCCCGTTGCCCAGGGGCACCCAGGCAAGCGTGACCGGTTATGAGGGAGACTGGGTGCGGCTTGACTATGGTGCCTGGATCAAACGTCAGGAGGTGCGAATTTCAAAAGCCTCGGTGCCACCTACTTCCTTGATCCGTAGTATCCGATCGCGGCAGCTTGACGGCCAGACCGAAATTGTCTTTCCTCTTCAGGTGCCAGTACCAGTTAGCGTGCAACAGGGCGATCGTACATTTACCCTGACCCTGTTTAACACCACGGCTCAAACCGATATTATTCAATTAAATGACGACCCATTAATCGCTCGCCTAGACTGGCAGCAGGTGCAGCCCGGACAGGTGCAATATACGTTTAATTTAAAGACTGCCCAGCAATGGGGCTATACCCTGCGCTATGAAGGGACATCGTTGATTTTAACTTTACGGCACCCCCCCAAGGCAACCCAAACGACTTCCACCACTCTTCGTTCTCCCCGATCGTTGTCTGGGGTCACTATTTTACTGGATCCTGGCCATGGCGGCCCGGAGGATTTAGGGTCTAGAGGCCCAACTGGCTTGCCTGAAAAGTCTGTGACCCTGACCCTTTCCAAGCTCCTACAAAAGGCATTACAGCAACGGGGGGCAAAAGTTGTTTTAACCCGCACCACGGATGTGGACGTTTCGCTACAAGATAGGGTGGCACTGATCAACCAGGTGAAACCAACTGTGGCCCTCAGCCTGCACTACAATGCCCTTCCCGATGAGGGTGATGCCATTAAAACCCAAGGTATTTCCACATTCTGGTATAACACTCAGGCCCATGGCCTGGCAGTATACCTCCATAATTACCTGACCTTGGCGCTAAAGCGTCCCTCCTATGGCGTTTTTTGGAATAATCTGGCCCTGACCCGCCCGACGATCGCCCCCTCGGTTTTGCTGGAGTTGGGGTTTATGATCAACCCCACCGAGTTTGAATGGGTTACCGACCCACGAGAGCAACAGCGCCTGGCAAGGGCGATCGCGGATGGCCTATCTAGTTGGTTGCAGCAGGCACTTTAAAAGTTACCATAACCGTAGCCATGGGCAACCTGGTGGAGACGAGTCAGAAGGCCGACCCAGCAGTCCTGGCAATTGACCGATTAACCTTGCCTGAAGCATTCTGATCAAAGCGATAAATTTTACCTTTTGGAATAATTGTTTTTCCCATGCCCTCCCCTCTCTGGCCCTACGTCACCCCTGGCATTGCTGATGACTTATTTGAACGGTTACCCGGTATTCCCATGAGCCCTCGGGAGGTGCGCTTGCTGCTAGTGTCAGCCCTGCGCCTGAAACCAGACACCGTGTTGTGGGATATCGGTGCTGGAACTGGCACCATTCCTGTGGAAGTGGGGTTGCTCTGTCCAGCCGGACGGGTAATGGCGATCGAGCGCGATGAAGAAGTCGCCAGCCTAATTCGCAGCAATTGCGATCGGTTTGGGGTGACGACGGTACAGGTGATTGAGGGGAGTGCGCCAGATTGCCTGATTGATTTAACGCCGCCGCCCGATCGGGTCTGTATTGAAGGGGGCAAGACTATCAAACCGATCGTGCAGGCAGTCTGGCAACACCTGCAGCCTGATGGGCGGATTGTAGCCACAGCAAGCAATCTGGAAAGCTTATATCAAATCTCTGAAAGCTTTGCCGAGTTACAGGTGCGTAACATTGAAATTGTGCAATCTGCGGTTAATCGTCTGGAGCGCCGGGGTCTGAACCAGGTGTTTGCGGCCAGCGCTCCCATCTTTGTGCTCAGTGGTGAAAAACTAGATTAGTCGCTGACTGCAAAGGCAGGACGATGATGATGCCAGGGATGGGCTGCCTCTAACCGGGCGGCTAGTGCAATCAACAAAGACTCCGCAGCCGGTCGGCCCACCAGTTGAACGCCGATTGGCAAGCCCTCTGCAGTAAAACCCGTGGGGATTGCAATGGCTGGTTGCCCGCTGACATTAAAGGGAGGGCAGGGTGCCACCCAATTAATAATCTGATCTAAGGTTTGGTGGGGTGGTAAATGGGCCCACTCTCCAACTTGAATGGTGGGGTGCATGTAGGTTGGCGTCACTAGCACATCCACAGTGTCAAAAAAAGCTACAATGCGTCGAGCAATTTTTTGGGTTACCGCAACCGCTCGTAGATAGTCTCCACTGCTACAGGATTCAGCCCGTCGGAATAGCCAGCGATTCATTTTTCCAAGAGCGAGGTTGGGAATACGCCTTTGCCCCAATAAGAATTCCACAATCGAGACGGAAGCTTCTCCCACGACCGACTGCCAGATGGTCGTAAACGGCTGAATTAACCCCTCAAAGTCAGGACATCCGGGTTCAACTTGATGGCCCATCTGCTCCAGCCAGGCGGCGGCTGTCTCTACGGCCTGCTGACAGATGGGATGTACCGGGCCAATCGGAGAAATGTGAGTGGCAAAGGCGATGCGTAGGGGGGGAGGGGAATGCTCGACTGACGCTAGAAACGCCGGATCTGGGTCAGGCAACCAGTAAGGATCACCTGTGACATAGCCAGACATCACATCTAACAAGGCTGCGGTATCGGCAACAGTTCTGCCCAGCGGCCCATTGGTTGCGACCCCACTCAGACGATCGCCAAAGGGCGACAGGGTGACTCGCCCCCTGGACGGTTTAATGCCAACCAGGCCACAGCAGAAGGCTGGCCCCCGAATCGAACCGCCGCCATCCGATCCTTGAGCAAGGGGGCATAGGCCCGCTGCTAGAGCCGCCGCCGCTCCGCCACTAGAGCCCCCTGGGGTGTAGCTTAGGTTCCAGGGATTGCGGGCGGGTAAAAAGCCGTTGGGCTCACTATAGGGCAGGGTGCCTAATTCTGAGGTGGTTGTCTTGCCTAAAATAACGAACCCGGCTTGTTTAATCCGGGTGACCACGCCATCATCTTCCGTTGCCATCTGCTGCTTCAAGATTTTGACCCCATAGCTACAGGGCATGTCCATCACCGGGTTGAGGTCTTTGATCGAGATGGGAACTCCAAAAAAAAGGGGGAGGTCTATCAAATCGCCTGTGAGGGCTTCGGTTTTTGTTTTGGCATCGGCGATCGCCTGCTCGGCAGCGACGCTGACATAGCTGCCCAATTGCCCATCAAGGGCTGCAATCCGTTTTAGGTAAAGCTCTACCAGGTCGATTGGCGTAATTTCTTTTTGTCGAATCAGACGGGCCTGTTCTAGGGCTGGTAAAAAGGCAAGATCGGTTGCATCCATAGGTTAATTTGCAAGTGCATTTCACGCACCACAAAGGTCAGAAAAAGTCAGTTGTCAAGACCGCGATAGAGGTCAGCGATCGCAAATTCTAGATCGATACTTTTCAAGGTAACTTGATCTCCTACGCCATAAATAACGGTTTCCCAGGTGTCTACAGCGTTGCGACGACGACATTCTACGCACTGGTCTACCTGGGCAATCAAAACATACTCTTCCAGTGATTCAAGCTGCTGATAATCTTCAAATTTCTCGCCTGAATCAAAGTTTTCTGTACTAGTTGAAAGGACTTCCACAATCAGTTTGGGGTAGCGTTTGATGTAGCGGTTGTCGCGGTCTCGGGGGTCGCAGGTCACAAAGGCATCAGGATAGTAATAAAATTGGTCTTTATAGTTGACTTTGACATTGCCAGAATGAAATCGGCATTCTGAGTCGCCGAGATGGAGGTTAACGAGGGTGAGCAGGTTGAGCGCAATCCGATCATGGTTGTCTGTGCCACCTGCCATCGCATAGACCAGACCGCAGTGATACTCGTGGCGGATAGGGCTGTCTCGTTCGATGTCGAGGTAGTCTTCGGGGCTGATGTAGTGGGGAATGGCAATCATGAATTTTGCCTAGGGAATGGAGCCTTGATGGGTTTATTGTAGCAATTAGGCCTTACGGAACCAGGCTGGCTGGCGGCTGGAGGGGAGGGTTTTGGGCCTGCCATTCTGCGATCGCTTGCCTCATCGCCGGATCGGAGGCGGCTGAAATCAAGAACACCTTAAATTCTTGATTCCGGCTCAGATACTCAGCATAGGACGACTGTAAGTAGGAGCGATAGTCAGCATTACCCACCAGATGCACTTCAAAAAAGGGCAATATCAGGGCATTGGCATAGTCATGAATTAGGTCAGGCGAAGGGAGTGTCAACCCCGGTACTGCATCAATCGCTTGAGTCACCCCCGCATCTAACTGAGACAGATCAACATGGGCCTGTCCTTCAGCCAAAGCCAGATACTTGATCGGGGTCGTCAATGCTGGAAAAGAACGAGCTTGCTCAAATACCGCTGGAGCGGCTGGATCATAGCTGCCGGAGGCGATCATGACCGGAATTTGAATTTGGGCCAAGCCCTTAGGCCCAAAAATGCTGTAATTTACTGGGTTGGCCGCAAATACCGCCGTGACCCGTGGATCCCGGAAATTGTAGGCCTGCCTGGGCAAGCTGAGGGCCTGACACTCCAGTAACAGGGAGGTGTTGGGATAGGCCAGACGATCGCACTCCTGCTTTAAAAAGTCAAAATCAATGGTTGCGCCCGCCACCGCCAGGGCCGTATAGCCACCGAAGGAATGGCCCCCCACCCCCACCGATTGCAAATTAAGCCGCCCACCAAACTCTGATGCATTCCGCCGCTCTAATTCATCAATGACATAGCTAATATCCCGGGGGCGATCGATGAATTCGCTCGTTAGAAACACCTGTTGGGACAATCCCATTTTGAGCCGTTGAGCCTGTTCATGATCGCTGCCGGGGTGCTGGGGCAGGGCCACTACATAGCCATAGGAAGCTAAATGACTGGCTCTTTCGGCAAAATCTTCTGGCCTGGAACTCAGCCCATGGGAGAAGACTAGCACGGGGGTTTTGCCGCTTCGCCACCGTTGAGGCTGGTATACATCCACATAAAAAGACCGATTGCGGCTGGCATCGGTTAATTGCCAGCGCTGTTTTGCTGCCACCCCATAGGAACCCGGTTGCCTCAGATCAGGGAGCTTGGAAAAATCAACCGGCGCACTGTTGGCGGTCTCTTTAGCCGCTGCCTCTTGCACTTTGTCCGTAAAGTATTGAGTTGCTTGAACGACTCGATCAATCGTTTTGGCTAAAAATAAAACATTGTTGACATCAATCCACACATCGGTCGGGTACTTGCGCAAAACGTTGAGCAATGTTAGCCCTTCTGGATCCAGGGCAGATAAAATCAATGCCGATCGCAGGGCATACTTGCCATTTAAGCCACGGGGCATGGCAATAAATCGGCCCATGCGTCGCAAGATATCTTCGCCAATCTCGCTGTAAAAGAAGCGAGAGGGCAGGATTGGATCAATTTCTGGTCGCTTGACCAGCGCCTGCCGAAACTTGGCTTTGGTTGCCTCGCTGGCTTTGGCCAATTTGAAATAGAAGGCCAGATCGGGATTTACCTGACCAGTTTTCCCAAACTCCTCCAACGACTGAACCGACAGCGCAGCCTGAAAGGGGCCATAAATAAAAGAAATCCTTTCTGCAGCAGGGGTCGGCAGAGCTGTTAACAGGGCTGATAAACAACCGGCCCCCACCAGAGCCAGTCGTTGCCAATGACAACGGGATGGAGCAACCAAGCTGGAGCGCGGATGAACCGGTATGAATTGAAACATGATTTTGGAAAACCAGGCAAATTGGCGTGAAATAACTGTATCAGAAAGTCACAACGCTCAAGATTCTAATCCCGCTCCCCTTCTCCCCCCCTTCGGCTTTGCTCAGGGAATGGAATAAGGATTTGGGGTAATAGCTATAATTGAGGGCAGATGTTTGCGCTCTCAAATCGGCTACCACCGCAAGGCGGGACAAAAAGGAATTCAGTTCCTTTTTGCATCCCTTAATTTATCCCGCTTTAAGCGGATACCCCTCATATCCAAGGAGGGCCTGGAAATGACTTCTGAAATAAAAATGAAACTCATATCTTTGTATGATACTGACTACCAAGTTTGGCTGGGGCAAACCTTAGCTCAGTTGCGAGCCCATGATTTTGACAATCTTGACCTAGAAAATTTAATTGAAGAGATCGAAAGTTTGGATAAAAGTGACAAACGTTCAATTTCCAGCTATCTGATGCGGCTTTATGAACATCTGCTGAAAATAAAATACTGGGAACCTGAACGAGAAACTTCCCTGCGAGGCTGGAAGTTAGAAGTCCGAAATTTTCGCCTGCAAATTCGAGCCATCCTCAAAGATAGTCCTAGTCTAAAAAATTATCTTAGAGACAATTTTTTAGCAGAATATCAGAATGGTAGAAAGCTATTTTTAGACGCCAGCGAACTAGATGAAGCTCTGATTCCTGAAGAACCCAGTTTTACCCTAGAGCAAGCCCTGGATGAAGACTGGCTCCCCCGGCAACCGGAATAGTTCGTATTGCTAAAGGGCAAATTGGGATGACTCCAGATTTCAATGAACCCCTTGAAGATTTTAAGGAGTAAGTGGTTGAACGTTCCTACGGATAGGTATGGGGCAGCGGTTGGCTGAAGTTGGTGGCATATCCTTATTAGAAGACGATATAGGATGTTAAGGTTATGGAAGATGCCTGCGGCTCTGATTGAGCCGTTTATATTTCGCCATGCCTGATGCCTATACCCAGCCTGGTCGAGAGTGGTGGGCGCAACGCTGGATTGATGTATTGGAATCATTTGGCTATGCCCGTCGTTTAGCCCGTGCTCGTGTCTACGCCCGTGAAGGAAATGTGCTCAGCCTTGACTTTAAAAAGTCAAAGGTGACCGCGAGCGTTCAAGGAACAGCACCCGATCCCTACCGGGTCTCCATTTCTCTGGATCCTTTCAGTGATGAGCAATGGGGATACGTGATTGAGTCTATGGCTGAGCGCGCCATTTTTTCTGCCAAGCTACTGGCCGGTGAGATGCCCCAAAATATTGAAGAAGTATTTACCGCCAATGGTCTGAGTCTGTTTCCCTTCACAAAATTTGATATTCATAGCCGCTGTTCCTGTCCCGATCCAGCGAATCCCTGTAAGCATATAGGAGCGGTCTACTATTTACTCGGCGATCGCTTTGGTGAAGACCCCTTTGTTCTGTTTCAACTCCGGGGTCGCAGTAAAGACCAGATCATTGACGCTCTCCGCCAATATCGGAGTAGCCGCTCCAACGATTCAGAAGAAACAGCAACCCTGTCAGACACACTGCCTGATGCTGCAATACCGGCCACTCCCCTTCAGTTAGACACTTTCTGGCAGTATGGCGAAGAGTTAGAACCCTCTCTGGTTGTGATTACACCGTCACCCAGCAGTGAAACAGTGTTGGATGTACTGGGGCCGATTCCATTCAAAACGGAGGCCGCTGCTAGTATGACTGGCACTGAGGAGATCAGCAAATCAGTCATGGCACAGTTGCAACATCTCTATGCCGTAGCGAGTCAGCAGGCAATTTTAATCGCCATGCAGGCTGAGAGTGACCCTAGATGAGAGACTCCCAGCGCCAATGCCAACAGATGTCAGGAGCGGAGTAGGCCGGTGTCGGCAGGGATACAGATGAAATTGTCTCCCTGAATTTGAATCAGCCCTCGCTGCCGCAGTTTCCCCATGAGGCGGGTGACGGTGACGCGGGTTGAGCCGATCGCACTGCCAATTTGAGCGTGGGTCAGGGGAAAGGGCAGGCAGTACCCCCCCTCTGTGGGTTCGCCAAATTCTTCGACCAGGAGCGTGAGAACGCCAAGTAGCCGGTCAATTGTCCGTCGTTGCCCCAAGGTGCTAAGCCATAGCAGTTTACGCTGGTGTTGATAACGGAAGGCATCCATCACTTCCCGGCGGAAATGGGGCCAATTATCAAGATCATGCCAGTACATCCACAACACGGACGTCTGGTCGACATGGGCAAAGCTTTGCAGTGTGAAGGGAGACTGAGCCACAATTTCAAAGGGTTGACCGGGGCCAACAAATCCTAAGAATGCTTCATCGGGAGCGATCCGGGGTACCCGAGAGGAGCTACTGTTGCCGGTTGTATTCACCTGGGCTGTACCGACCAGCCGGATGGCACCCCGCTGAACCAGATAAAGCAACCCTGGTCGAGCCGGAATCTTCTCATCCTTTGTGAAGGTGCGAATCCGGTAATGCTCTTGGGACCAGTCAATGATCCGCTGCCAGGTCAAAAAAGGCCGGGATACCTCTGGGGTAGAAGATTCTGAGTACATAGACAAGAGGATTAGGGACCGACTAGAAGGATTCACAGGGAACTGAGGACACTTAGCCGAGTACAGGCACGACTCTTAACACTGACTCAGCCTCATCATACGATTTAGGGTAGCCCGCAATTGACGGACTGTCTCAGTTAGATTACGAAGTCTGAATTATTTTACTAAGAAAGCCATTAATTCAACCTGGTAAATCTGAAGAAAAGCTATCTGAAGATTCGTGACATATCCTACTAGCTTGCCTACCCGACGTTGATTTCAATCAATACAGCGCGGGCTTCCAAGTTTTCGGCTACACAGTTCACAGGCTGGGCAACCCCATCGCCTCCCTATGCGTTGTTTAGACTCCGCCTAAATCTCTCCTTCCTTCACCATCGCAGTCATGGATCCCCCTCCCTCCTACCTGACAGATTTTTCATTGAAAGAAGCATTCATCTCCTTACTACAATCTACGGTCATGGATTCTGGTTACGCTCAGCCTGCAACAACAGGGGCTAGCTTAATTACACTCAAACGGGTAAAGCATGATCAGAAATTGATCTATTCTTCAGCGATTGCACTTAAACTAGCTGCCTGGGCTGACCAGCCAGCCTATGAAATTGCCCATTGCTTAGGGCTGACCCTGCGAAACCAGATCGCCTCTGGGATTCATGATTTGAATCTGTTAGGTTTGACTCTACCGCAAGCCTCTGTCGTGTTAGCTGGAGTCAGTATTCAAATGACTGACACTGGATTGCTTCAGTTGATTGTGCAGGATCAAGCCATTGCTGTCTGGTTAAATGGGTTACTGCAAACGCCGCTTACTTTACCTACTGCAGGCCTTGCCCCGACTCAGTTGCTTGCCCTGTCTGAAGAGCAGCAGTTTCAGATTCAACATGCCCATGCTCGCTGTTGCTCATTGCTAAAATTAGCTGAACAAGAAGGGCTGATTCACTTAACTCAGCACTTTTCTGAAGTGGATCCCTTTCCCTGGTCGATCGCCTTACCAGAATCCTTTCCCTGGCTGACTTCAAATGGAGATCTAATACTTATTCACGCTGCTGATCGCCAACTGATTCAGGGTCTGGTCACTGCGATCGATGACATTGCTACCCCGATTTCGACCTCAAAGCGTGATGGTCGGCAGGCATTGGCCTTTTGTCAGGCGTTTCAAGCTGTGCATCGAGTTCATCCCCTACTGGCGGATAAAACCCCAACCCCATTACCTGCGATCGTTGCCTACCTGGGCCTCGTCCGAATTGCTCAGCAAGTTCTCTCTTACTACTTGAACAATCAGTTGAATTTACCCGCACCGACTCAATTGTAGAGTTGATGCTGGAACAGCGCGGTAGGAGAGACTTAGAGGCGTTAAATGAAAAATCTATAACTTTTTCTAATCTTAAAATAGGTGACAAACCAGGGGGTCTTGAGTATATTTATGGAGTGTGAGGAGCGAACCAGCAAGGGCACCGAGACGAAACACGGCCAGTCGTCGGTGCTCTTTCTGATTTTAAATTC
>JBJTUO010000224.1:0-6459 GCA_046080785.1 Leptolyngbyaceae cyanobacterium
CACCGTGTAAGCGTGCCCCCGTTCTGTGGCAAGGTAGAGGGCGGTGTCGCCAATTTTGTTCGTTGCATGGATTTCCGCACCCAGACTCACTAAACGCTGCACAAGGTCGGTTTGGCCATGTCGCGCCATTGCCATCAGCACAGTTTCTTGGTAAGAATTGCGATCGCCAATGTCAGCCCCATGATCCAGCAAGACCGAAACAATCTCACGGCGATCGCCCTCCGCCGCAAACATCAGAGCCGTATACCCAGCCGCATTTTTAGCATTCACCTTGGCACCATGGGCCAGCAATTGGTTCACAATGTCGAGATAGCCTTCGGTAGCGGCCCACATCAAAGCGGTGTTGCTGGCACCAACTGCCGTCACTCCGCCAGTGGTATTGGCATCTGCCCCTTGGGCTAACAAGGCTTTGACGGCATCGGCGTCACCTTTAATGATCATCCGGATCAGGTCTTGATTGATCGCAGACATGGTTCAGGCTTCCTTCCATTCAACCTTGAAGACGCTGTCCGGCGATCGCTGCGCAATAGTGGACTCCCAGGCAATTGATTGCAAAAAAGCTGTCCCAGAGCGAGTCTCAACCACATCCACACCCCAATTTCCTGGCTGTAGCGCATCAGGAGAGTCGCTGGTGGCGGGCGTGGTTTTGATGCCCCCCAAGATCAATATTTCTGGAAAGGCGGCGGGGTTCACCTGTTGTGCACGACGCTGATCTGCGAGGGCTTTGGCACACCATTCCCCAACCTGCGATGGTGAAACCCCATCCACAGGAAACCGAATTTCGACCATCCAATGGGGATGATCTACCAATCTGCACTGCAAGCCCTCCTGCTCAGCTAACCCAGCTTGAAACACTGAGGCAAACTCCTCTCGGCTCATGGGTGGAACGAGATCGGGTGAGACATCAAAGTTGTGAGAGAGCAGCATGCGGCCCTGGGGTGCAGTATCGACAGTCATTAATTTTCGTAACAAAAAGTTGCCTTGATTGCTTTAGACTACCATTTTCTCCCTTACAGGAGTTCCTCGTTTTGCTGCACATTGACCTCATAGAGAATAATCAAATTGCTATCGAAATCGAAAAATCCTTGTTCTGTGAACACCAGGTTAGGTGGAGCCGTAAAAGAACGCCAATCCGGTGGGGCGGGATAGGCGGCGGTAAACTCAACAGGTATACAGTGACCTCAAATTTGTTTAACTTTTTTTAAAAAAAGCAGGCTTTACGATTGATTGCCCACCCAAGAATTGTATGGTTGGAAACAGTTGCAAACGGTGGATCGTATAAAAGGGGTGGGCGATTGGTATGGGACGAGTAGGGGTTTTGCTGCTAAACCTGGGGGGGCCAGACAAATTAGAGGATGTTCGCCCTTTTTTATATAACTTATTTGCTGATCCAGAAATTATTCGGTTGCCCTCTCCCTTGTTACAAGCCCCGTTAGCCTGGCTGATTTCCACGCTGCGGGCTAAAAAGTCTCAGGAGAATTATCAAAAAATTGGGGGTGGGTCACCGCTGCGGCGAATTACGGAGGCCCAAGCTCAGGCCTTACAACAGCAGTTGCAGCAGGATGGGCATGAGGTCAATGTCTATGTGGCGATGCGGTATTGGCATCCCTTCACCGAAGCCGCGATCGCCCAAATCAAGCGAGACAAGCTGGATGAATTGGTGATTTTGCCCCTGTATCCCCAATTTTCCATTAGTACCAGTGGTTCCAGTTTCCGTCTCCTCGAACGCCTCTGGAAGTCCGATCCAGAATTGCAAAAACTTAAATATACGACCGTGCCTTCCTGGTACAAGCATGCGGGCTACCTGCAAGCCATGGCAGATCTGATCGAACGCACGATCGCCCAGGTTCCTCATCCCAATCAGGCTCATATCTTTTTTAGTGCGCATGGAGTGCCCGTCAGCTACGTTGAAGAGGCGGGCGACCCCTACCAGAAAGAGATTGAAGACTGTGCTGCCTTGATCATGCAACGGCTGCATCGTCCCCATGCCTACACGCTGGCCTATCAAAGTCGAGTAGGGCCAGTGGAATGGTTGCAACCTTATACGGATGAGGCGATCGAGCGCCTTGCCCACAACGGAGTCAAAGAATTGGTGGTGGTGCCGATTAGCTTTGTCTCAGAACACATCGAAACCCTCGAAGAAATCGATATGGAATATCGGGAGTTGGCAGAAGCCGCAGGGATTGAAACCTTTGCGCGAGTGCCCGCTCCCGATGCTGATCCAGCCTTCATTCAAGCGTTGGCAGATCTCGTGCTCAAGGCGCTGAACGAACCACCGATTTTCTTCTCTGACACGATGCATCCGCAACCGAACTTGAAACATTACCCCCAAAGCCCCTGGGCCTGGGGTCTAACCCCTTCTGCCGAAGTCTGGAATGGTCGTCTAGCCATGCTAGGGCTAGTGTCCGTATTGCTTGAACTGTGGTTGGGGCAGGGACCGTTACATGCTGTTGGGTTGCTATGATCCCATCGTCGGAACCATGCTTTTCAACACCCTGACCCAGCGACATGCCAGGGCAGCACAGAACTGGTGACAGCAGAATAAACCCGCCTATCAAAGTTTATGCAACCATCATTGCGAACTCGTCAAAATCCTCTAATTCGCCAGTTGGCAGACTGCATTGAAGATGTGTGGCAAAATCATCTGGAACTTTCACCTTTCTCCGTTCCAGAAGGTTTGGGCTATGTTGAGGGTGCGCTAGAGGGGGAAAGGCTGGTGATTGAAAATCACTGCTACCAGACTCCACAATTTCGCAAGCTGCATCTAGAACTGGCTCAGGTTGGTAGCGGCTTAGATATTCTGCACTGCGTCATGTTTCCCAATCCTCAATATGCTCTCCCCATTTTTGGAGCCGATCTGGTGGGTGGTCGAGGTGGAGCCATTAGTGCCGCGGTCGCGGATCTGTCTCCGGTCAATGCCGATCGATCTCTGCCAGAACATTATCATCAAACTCTTTTGGCACTACCTGATCTGCAATTTTCCCAGCCCCGCGCCTTACCGGAATGGGCAGATATCTTTTCCGAGTTTTGTCTGTTTGTTCGTCCCGTCGGGGCAGAGGAAGAAGCAGCATTTCTCCAGCGCGTGCGGGAGTTTTTGAGTATCCATTGTCAAATGGCTTGCATAGAAGCAGCCCTGACATCTGATCTAGCGGTTGCTCAAGCGATCGCAGGGCAGCAGTACTATTGCACCAAGCAACAGCAAAATGACAAGACCCGCCGGGTTCTGGAGAAGTCCTTTGGCACCGAGTGGGCTGATCGCTACATGACGACAATGTTGTTTGACGCGGTAACCTGACCTTTCAACCAGAAACCGTCAGCATGAGTCAACCCAGCCTGGAACAAATTGCCGCCCTGTTGCAAAGCCCAAATGTCAAGGATCGGGTTTTGGCGATGATTGAGCTGCAAAAAGAAACGATGCCTGTTGAGAACGCACTGCCCTTGATCAAACAAGCTCTGTCAGATGGAAATATTCAGGTCCGAGGTATGGCAGCGTTTTCATTAGGAATCAAGCCATCGCCTGAAAATCTGGAGCTGCTGGTGCAGATTCTGGACACCGACTCGGATCACAACATGCGGGCGATCGCTGCCGGGGCATTGGGCTATTTAAACGACAAGCAGGCACTCCCATCTCTCCGCCATGCGTTTTACGAAGACACCCACTGGTTAGTGCAATTTAGTGCGGCGGTGGCGCTGGGAAATTTACAGGATAATCGAGCAAAAGCCGTATTACTGGAAGCCCTTGATAGTCCCAATGCCCTGTTACAGGAAGCCGGTATCATGGCATTGGGGGAAATTGGAGCCGTAGACGTGCTGGATCGCCTCTTACCCTTTGCCCAGTCTAAAGACTGGATGATCCGGAGGCATTTAGCCGAAGCGCTAGGGAATCTTGGCGATATTCGGACTCAAACAACACTCAAAGCTTTAGAGAAAGATAGCAATCCCCAGGTTGTCGAAGCGGCTCAGCGATCGCTGCAACACTTAGAGAATTCCATAGAAGGGACAATCCAATAGTCAAATTGGTCTACCGAGGATTTCGAGCAACCACTTTGACGCTCCTTCTCAAACAACGTGAGTTCGTTAGCGTCAAACAAGGATCTGGGGGTGAATGAGATCGTATCCTGCTGCTTTAAGCTTCTGATTACTGACCTGCAAGCTCTTGCGCTGAAAGCTCAATTTAGACGAATCCCAATCCACTGGTGGTAGACCGTAGCGAGAACAGACACGTTTGACCTGTTCTTTGATGGTGAGCTGGCTATCATCAACCAGATTGTAAACGCCTTCAAGCTCGTTTAATCGTATAAATTCGATCGCTCCAATGATGTCATCACGGTGAATCCAGTTGATAAAGCGATCCCCCTTCCCTGGAATGGTCATGCCAGCCAAACCGCCAAACATATCTACCAACTCTCTGCCGGGGCCATAGATTCCCCCCAACCTCAAAACACAGACTTTTTGGCGATCGTTCGCTGCCTGCAATATTGTTTGTTCAGCCTCATAAAGCACCTGGCTTTTGTGATCCAGAGGGTCAATGTGGGCAGTCTCATCGACCCATTCTCCCTGGCGATCGCCATAGACAGAGCAACTACTCAAATAGATGACTTGCGTCACACTAGGAGTCTGGCTCAAGGCTTTGACCAAATTCTTCGTAGTGGTGATGTAAGTCGTTTCATAAGTCGCTTCATCTGCTTGTTGGAAACCCGTGGGAGCAACGCTGACGACCAAAGTATCTTGACCTTGCAGCAGGGAATGCACAGCCGTGAAGTCATCCCCTTTCATTAAGACGGCTTTGGAGACAGTTTTTGCAAGTGAAGCCACTCGTTCTCTGCTTGTGGTCGTACCCGTAACAAAGTGTCCCCGCTCTTGCCAATAATCGGCTAGCGCGCTGCCCACATAGCCACAACCAAGAATCGCGATATTCTCGAAGATCGGGCGGTTCTGAGCCTGCTGGCGGATCAACTGACTGAGAAGATCCATGTCTAGCGTAGGAGCACTCTCGTCAAAAGGATTGTTTCTGTCGATGGAGTTGTTCATTGTGCCTTTTCGGTGTTTGTTGAGCTTGGGTACAGGCAGAAAATGAGCCTTTAGCCCCGATGAGTGAGCAACTCAGTGAATGACGATTGCAGCTTGGCAAAAGTAATTGAGCCTGCCCTTGACCTCTCTATCGATTGATGCCAGCCGACTTGTGTCAACCTGCCTTGTTTCAAATCTTAACATTAATTTTTATAAAAATCCGTTGACAGTTCATCCGCTTTGAATATTTTCGGGTAATAAGCGTGAAAATTCTTGAAACCCGGCCCTGGCAAGCCTTTTATGGATTTCACGAAAAAACCGCTGAAATCCTTGCTTGCCAGCATTTTCAGCGGTTTTGATTGCTATTTCCCAGCCGGTCTAATCATTAAGCAAAGGACGGATAACCGTCATCCCTGCTCGCGGGAGTACCGAGTGGCTATTTGTATAATGTTTATATAGCTGGTAGAGGATGTGAAGATCAGGGCTAATCCAGAAGAGGTTACTCTCGGGTTAACCTCTTTGTGGCGTTCTCTTAACGGCGATCGATGCTCACAACCTGCCCCTAGTGAAACTGCTTTAATTGCTCAATCAGGTGATCAAAATAGGGAGCAATGATGGCTTGTTTTGCTAGTTCCACCCGCTTTAAACTGGCTGCTTTAATACCTTCCAACCCCACCACCATGGCATCTAACGGTACTCTCAATTCTTGATAAAGCAGTTGCATATAATGCAAGCCTTCAGTGCTGGTGTAATCGATACGCTGTCCGGCCACGCCATAGGTGATGCAGCGCAAAAAGTGCCAGAAATCTCGCCAACAGGCATTGGCGCGCTCAGATGGGTAAAGTCCGCCCCCAGGCTGAGTAATGGTGGGAAAGGTTTCTAATACCTGGCTTCTGGCTTCGTTTACAATTTCGTTGACGCGATCGCGCAACTGCTGCACCACAGGTATGAGTGCGGTTGTTGCCGGGACAAGCTGTTGAATCTGCTGCAAGTCCTCATTCGTGAGATATCGTCCGGCATCATCCGCCGCCTGAAAACACTGAATTGCTGCTGCGGGATAGGTATCCTGCCAGGTGACGAAACTAACAATCCGTGCTTTTCGGATCAGTTCTCGAACCGTTTCACTCAATTGGGGCTGGGTCATGGTCAAGCGTTTCAGTATAAATCTTCTGGGCAGAACTAATCACCGCTGCCATCCTTTGAAGTTGAATTAGGATGGCGATGGCAATTCCATTCGTAACATTCTAGCGGTAGGGTCTTGGGAAACCCAATAGGGAAATGATGAACCATTCAGAAGACTACACAGTTAATAATCTTGATTTCTATCGAAAGAATCATGGTCAGCAGCTCTACTATCGCTGGGAAGGAGAAGTCTGGTGGCAGGAGACTGCCGATCAGAAAAGACAAAAGCTATTTTCTCTGATCGGGATGAACGCAACCAAAGTTTTC
>JBJTUO010000225.1:0-3145 GCA_046080785.1 Leptolyngbyaceae cyanobacterium
TAGATCTATTGTATCACTTTGCTTGTTTCGTTGGCATCAAGCCACACTCAACAAGCGCGGCTTTCATCCCGTCACCGAATCGCTCTTGAGTAAACACAATTCACGTTTTCGGTGCGGGGCTTCCCGCCGACTTAGCTAAAAAGCGATGGTGAAGAATTTTCAGTCCATTTGAATGGACTTTTGCTGTGAGCCAGGAAATTGATTTCCTGGCGAAAAAGACTGGAAACCAGCATTGGCTCGCCTTGCGGTGATTGCCCCAAATTTTTTTTGAGGTGATGATATAAAACCAGACAAAACTGGGTACTTTATTGTCTAGCAGAGATAAGCACAAGCTGTACTACCTGAGGAGACCCCATGAAGACAGAATTTCAATTCAAACTTTTACAGCACATGGTGCGGAAAAAAGAAAATCAAGGCTTTACCCTGATTGAGCTGCTGGTTGTGATCATCATCATCGGCATCTTGGCCGCGATCGCCCTCCCCTCCTTCTTAAACCAGGCCAACAAGGCCAAACAGGCCGAAGCAAAAACCAATGTCGGCTCGTTGAACCGGGCCCAGCAGGCCTACTACCTGGAGAAAAACGAGTTTGCAGAGCAATCAAACTTTGGAAATCTAGGGCTTGGCATCAAAACTAATACCGTTAACTACAACTACTCCATCGATGGCGGGGGAAAAAATGTAACCGGTGTCAGTAACTTAGCTAAGACCGTTAATGCAAAGGCTCCGTTAAAGGACTATGTCGGAGCTGTCAACGTGGGAACCGTGACAACCACCAGTGAGGCCACCACCCTAGGTATCTTGTGTGAAGCCGATAAGCCGAAATCGGTTACGGGGGCTGCGACAGCAACGGCTGCAACGTATAATGAGACTGGCCCGACTTGCCCAGGGGGCTTCACCGCCCTTTGATCTTTAACTGATTCAGTAGAATCCTAGGGTGGGCACTGCCCGCCCTGATTCATTAACTTGCCCCTATGCCGAGTTCCCACGCTTCCAACCGGTTGACTGACTGGCAGCCCCAACCCTACACCTGGCTGCTTGCCGACAACTATCAAGAAGCGATCAATTTTTACGAAGCCGCGCTTCAAGCAGAGCCCCTGGTTGCCTCCCACTACTGGTATTTGGGGCTGCTGTTATTGCTCCAGGGGCAGGAGGTCGAGGCCCAGACCACCTGGCTCATGGGGATGGCAGAGTCTGAGCCCGATCAGATCGAGGCTTTGACGGCTGAGTTAGTGGCGGTGCTGCAAACCGAAGCCGAGCGGCGCGAGGCCCGGTCAGACTTGACCCTGGCCTGGGTGATTCGCCAACACATTCGAGAAATTGCCCCCTCCGATGCCGATAATTGGCTGCATCTGGTGCAGCTCTCACTGCAACAAAATCTGTTTGCCGACGATGACTTTGGCCTGATCAAAGACTGTCAACAACTGCTACAGGCCCAGCCCCCCCCGTCGATCGCCGAAGATCTGGTCTTGCAGACCCTCAAACTCGTCTTGGAGGTGCTGGCCCCTGACCCATTGATTCTGGAGTTTACGGCGGCCTGTCTGGCCCATGTGGCAGACCGGTCTGCCCTGCAATGGGTGTTGTTTACCGCGGCCCAGACCATTGGCCACACCATCCGCCAACCCCGGCTGGCTACAGAGCTACTAGAGCAATACCGCGCCCTCGATCCAGCCAATCTGGAAGTCTTGGGTCTGTTGTCTGGCTTTTATCAAAATGCCGGTGATATTGCAGCGGGTTTGGAGACTGCCCGGTTACGCTTTGACCGGTCAACTGATCTGCCAGATCAGGTTTATTCCAATTACCTGATCTTACGAGCCCTGATGACGGCTGGGGGCTATTGGCAAGAGGCTGTTGCCACTTCAGACCGCCACCGCCAACTGCTGACCGCCCTGGTAGAGTCAGCGTTTGACTTGCCGCCCGTCTACGTTTCTCGCTTGTTTACCGCTAGCTTTTTTTTGCCCTACCTGAATGACGATTTACCCAATAACCGCCGCATCCAAAATCAGTTGGCCGCCTTTTGTCAGCGCTATCTGCAAAATCACGCGATCGCCCAGGCGACCCGTTACCGCCAGGGCCATCTGGCCCGCCGCTCAACCCCTGCTGCGACCCGCCCACTCCGGATTGGGTACCTGTCTCACTGCCTGGGTACCCATTCTGTCGGTCTGTTAGCCCGCTGGCTCTTGCAATACCATGACCGCAGTCGGTTTCAACTCTATGGTTACTTCATCACCGATCGCTACCGCGATCCACTCCACGATTGGTACCTCACTCAGGTTGATCAGGTCTGCAAACTAACAGACGACTGCTCCAATGATATCTATGCGATGGCCGAGCGCATTTTTCAAGATGAGATTGATATCTTGATCGACCTAGATAGCATTACCTTAGACCTGACCTGTGAGTTACTTTCCCTCAAACCCGCCCCGATTCAGGCGACCTGGCTGGGTTGGGATGCCTCTGGCCTGCCCACGATTGACTACTTCATCGCCGACCCCTACGTGCTGCCCGAAGACGCCCAGGCCGATTACACGGAGACGATCTGGCGCTTGCCTCAAACCTATCTTGCGATCGATGGGTTTGAGCTGGGCGTCCCTACTTTACGGCGAGAACACCTGGATATCCCACCGGATGCGGTGATTTTTTTTAGTGGTCAAAAGGGCTATAAGCGCCATGCAGATACCGTGCGCTTACAAATGCAAATTGTGGCCGGGGTGCCCAATAGTTATTTCTTGATCAAGGGCATGGCCGATCAAGCGCCGATTCAACAATTTTTTACTGAAATTGCCCTCGCGGCAGGGGTTGACCCCGATCGGCTACGGTTTTTACCCGACGTTGCCTCTGAGGCCACATACCGGGCTAATCTGGGCATTGTCGATGTGGTGCTCGATACCTACCCCTACAATGGGGCCACCACCACCCTAGAAACCCTGTGGATGGGGATTCCTCTGGTTACCCGTGTGGGGCAACAATTTTCTGCCCGCAACAGCTACACCATGATGGTCAATGCTGGCATTACAGAGGGCATTGCCTGGACTGATGCAGAATATGTGGAGTGGGGCATTCGCTTTGGCAGCGATGCGGCCCTGCGCCAACAGGTGGCCTGGAAGCTGCGGCGATCGCGCCAGACTGCGCCCCTGTGGAATGCTCG
>JBJTUO010000226.1:0-15570 GCA_046080785.1 Leptolyngbyaceae cyanobacterium
TTGTATGAGATGGCTCACCCAGGTCACCGCCAGATCCTGATCATCCAGCTTCTCCAGGGCAGTCTGTAAGGCTGTTAAGGTTTCCATCGGCCCAAGCGAATAACCCCGCTTATTGGCAAGTTCCAACGCAACCTTTAGAAAAGCTAAGTCAGACTCCTGAAAGCCAGCGAAAAGCCCATCCCAAAATTGCGCTTCTACCCTGGGTCTCACAGGCTCTGCCCCTGTAATTCCCGGAGTGGGGTCGTAAATGGATAATAGTTGAAACGCAAGCGCACTGGCATGGTGAGAAGCCTTTTGCTGGCGAATGTCCTCTGGTTCCTGATTGGTATCATCATTTTTATTGTCAATTAAGTCTGAAATGCCCCTAATGACAATGGCAGGTAGTGGCTTTCCCCTAGAGTTAACCGCTTCTAGAAAACCGTAGCCTTCCATCTCTACCGCAAGAGCATCGCTGTAGTTCTGCCGCAAAAACTTGTAAACACTCGATTTTGTGGAAGCAACGACTTTTTCGCCAACGGCAATGGGGCCTACTCGTAGCTTCGGGGCAGGCCCAGGCAGAGCGCTAAGACGATCCAACCAAGCTGGGCTTTCGCTGCGAGCTTCTGCTCTAGCCTCTTCAATAAAACTAAAACCACTTAGACCGATCTCAGGCCGAGGCTTAAATTCTTCCTCAGCTTTTCCAGATTCGTACCCGTAGATTTTTGTCGACGCCACAACATCACCAATGTCGACATCCTTAATCCCCCCAGATACCCCTACAAAGAGCACCACATCAGGGTCAAAAAAAGAAATGGCCCGTTCTGTTTGCAGTGCAGACTTAGAATCGCCAGTTCCTGTTTCTACAATGCCAACCAGCCATTCGCGGCCATTTGCATTGAAAGTACCCTGTTCGTATACATTTCCCAAGGGGTGCCTAACTTTCTTGCTGCCAGCGACAAACTTCCTAACTTCCTGAAATTCCACAGACAAAGCCGTTAAAATCACCGCTTTTAAGGGTTCCTGAGCCATTCTTGTCGATCAGCTTCTACGCGGGGTCTACGTCAGTCGATACAGTCTACTTTGCCCCAATTCTGGACAATTTTAAAATTTTTGCGGCAGCACTTCATCAAGACGACAAAATAAATCTGTAGTGTCACCCCCACTTAGGATAATGGATCGGAACGAGCAAACCTTAAAAGTTTTATTGGAAGAATACCGCATTGTGAAGGCGGAACAATCTAGCCGGATTGGGTTTCGTGACAATTTGCTCTATGTCACCTTAGGCCTATTTGGAGCGATCGCCTCCCTGGCCCTGAGCAATCAGAACGGGACCAATGCATTTCTGGTCATTCCCTGGGTGTGTATTCCACCCTCGTCATTGGGGTGTCTGCCATCGAAGCGGTCTTGCTGATTGGCTTGGGTATCAAAATTGCCATTTACACAGATTTAGCCAAGGGTCACTGAAACCACTCAATCTACGAAACGTAATGCCAAAAATGCGATCGCCTGACGGCGAAGGGAAAGAAAACCTCAAAAAATGGCGCGAGGGCAAAAGTGCTAGAGGGTAAAGGGCTACAAAGTCCTGGGGGCCGCACAACAGACTCGAAAACCAATATCGTTGTAGCGGTAGCCGGGGTTGATGTAGCTGCGGTAAGCGGAACGGCAACCCCTCGGATAGCCGCTCCAAGCGCCGCCGCGTCTAACATGATAAGCAGAATTACCACCTTCTAACCAAGCACTGCCATCGGTAGGTGCATCCACATAGTTGTCATGCCAGACATCCTGACACCACTCCCACACGTTGCCATGCATGTCATAGAGCCCCCAACGATTGGGCGGGTAACGTTTGATTACGGTCGTTTGACCGATTTCACCACCATAATTCGCTAACTCGGTCGTGATTTGCGGCCCAAAGTGATAGGCAGTTTCAGTCCCGGCTCGGCAGGCATATTCCCATTGCGCCTCACTGGGCAAGTGAAAGGACTTGCCTGTCTTTTGCGACAAGCGATTGCAAAATTCCGTGGCCTTTTGCCAACTCACCCGCTCTACGGGTAAGTCAGCCCCTTTGAAGCGAGAAGGTTCAGCCTTCAGGTCAATATCCACCAGGTCATAGCCCGCCACCACGCGCCACTGGGCCTGGGTCACCGGCGTCATGCCCAGCAAAAATTGGCTGAGCCGTACCCGATGTTGGGGGCGTTCGCTGTCGCTAGCGTCAGGATCATCATCGGCTGCGCCCATCATGAACTGCCCCGCTGGGATCAGCATTAGGGTGAGGTCAACACCACCCCCCAGATCGAGGGTGTAGCTTTCATTGCTGCATTCGTAACGATGCAGCGTCAGGGTATCAGCAGAAGCGGCCACACTGTCACCATCCAGCAAACATTGTTTCTAAGAAATAGTTGAACGCTATTGAATACACCCCCTGTAGTCCCCCTTGATAAGGGGGACGGCGACAGCCGGGGGTGATACAAGGTAATTTTTCATGACTCGCAGTTAACAGTTAAATCGTAAATGAGACAATTTAGCCCTCCGATTGAGGCGGCTCCATGGCCAGGGTTTGCTGATCAGGGCTGACATCCTGATGAGTAACAATGACTTGTGGCTGGTGATTTGTCAAACGGTCTGGCTCCCAGCCCGTAACCCCTGAAGTCTTGTTATCCGATGATTTGGCTCTATCCGCCGTCCCGTCTTTACGTTTCAGTTCTTCCTCTTCAACAACCTCTGAGAGCCAATCAAAAATAGCTTTATTCCTAACTTGAGAGAAAATACGATATTGATCTGGGTCAAACACATTGTCAAACTGGGGGGCAGCGCCAACCGACCCCAGCCCCATTTTCACCAGATTATACTCCACATTCTCGGTATGAATCGTGAAAGTGACGTTAAACACCTCCAGGAAGTGAACCATCCAGGCGCATTCGGCTTCTGGGTATCGTCGATAATAGCGAATTAAATCTGCAATCCGCGCTTCTAGATGGGGGCGGCAGTGGTGGCAGATCAAAATCAACTTCAGTAGAGTAATAACTAAGGTGAGGGGGTTTCCCTGAGACAGCAACAAGATAAACAGGGGAGATGGCGCTTCCTGGGTTTCAGTAGTGAGAAACTCAAGCACTCGATTGCAGGTACGGAAGATCAAGGCATTAGATAGGATCTCATGATCATGGATGCTGTATAAGGCATCCAACTTCTCAGCTAACCGCGATCGCAGGGTTTGGACAATCTCCGGGTTTGCGACTGAAAAAATTAGATACCTCTGTAGAGACTGCTTAAAGTCTTTATAGGTACCCTTCTCAACCTGTTTTAGAAAGATGTTGGCCAGATTGGCATAGCCAAAGGAGCCCCGTTTTGTCACGATGATTTTGATCAAGCGCAGCACCTGTTCACCCAAAACAGTCGGGTTTTGGGGCACCCGCTCTGTTGGCAGACGGCTCTGCGATCGGGCAATGTACATGGCCAGATCAAACTTAAATCGATCTTTTAATTGCCTAGAAAGTGCCCGAGCGGCTTCTCGTTGCTCAATCGGGTTACGCAGGTCGATGTATTGCGGCACTAACAGGTAGGAGGTATAGCGACTCACCCATGGCCCATCTCGCCCATCATTGTAGCGGGAGGCAAACAGCTTTAACTCTGCGTAGTCTTCACTCTGAACAAAGTTATTGACCCACTGGTGCAACCGTTTTGAGAAGGGCGAGGTGGTGGGTTGTTGCAAAGAGGGATCAGCAAACGACTGAACCAGGTCTTGAATCGGTTGAAAGTGGCGAGTGGCATCCCAGTTATTAACCAGAATGTAACAACTGCGCTTCAGGGTATGTCTGAATTGTTCTTCGTTATTTGCAATAATTAAATCGTTCAGCGCTTTAGTCGCCTGGGTACTGATGGAATCGAGATTGAGGATAAATAATCGCTTGAATTCCCATAACACTTCTTCAGGCGGCCAGTTGCGGACAATACTCAGTAAAAATCGATAGATCACTTCCTGGGAACGCTGTAATAAATAGTCAAAGGAACTCAGTGAAAACGATGATGAAGCAGAGCCCGATTGTAGTGCATCCCCGATCATTGAATTTAACCGCTAGCTAAAATAGTAATGATGCGTACGGGTAAAAAACGTCTAGATCAACCATCAAACAATAAGGATAATGTTCTGATTAAGGATTCAAGTTGAAATCCCAGTATTCCAGATAAAGTAAGACAGTTAACGTCATTTATTTCACAAATGAACCAGACAGAAGCATAAGGGTAATTAAATTAATTTAACGCTGGCGCTCGAAAACTGCCGTATGATCCAGCAAATTTCCATTGAATCTTCATAAAAGATTCCTCAGAGATAAAGACTCACTCCTTCTAGAAAACCTCTGGTTCAGGAATGGGAGCCCAGTCGCCTGGAACCTGACCGCAGTGGTGCTGTGGTTGCAGCCCCCGGTTTGATTAACTTTTTACGACGGCTCCAAAATCTGCCAGACTACGGGCCTGGTTGCGCAAGACCCCCAACATGTTGAGCCGATTGGTGCGAATCTGGAGATTTGGATCCATAACCAGCACACTATCCGGACCATCAAAGAAGGCACTCACCGCTGGTGCAATTTGTTTGAGCCCCTCTACCAATGAGGTGTAATCACCCGCAGCCTGACGGGTCTGGTGATTCAATTGAATCAAAGCCTTGTAAATCGCTTGTTCTGATGGCTTTTGCAACAATTTGGGCTGAATCACTGCCTCTGGATCGAGGGTTTGGGTATCCAGTTGGCCCTGTTTTGCCAGACGGGAAGCCCGGTTTACGGTCTCGTAAATTTCAGCCAGGGTGCCATCTTGCCGTAAGGACTGGAGAAACTCAGCCCGATCGCGTAAATCCAGTAGATTTTCCAACGCCCGTTGGGCATAGACCGGGTCATCTTCTCCCAAAACTGCATTGACCAAGTCATAGTCAATCCCCCGGTCTTCCTGGAGCAGCGTCCGAACCCGTTGTAAAAAGAAGTCCTGCAGTTGTTGCTGTAACTCTTCGACAGAGGGCTTCATCACCGACGGGTAAGCCTCAGCAAAACTGGCAATCACCTGCTGCAACAGTTGTTGTAAATTTAACTGGAGCTTCGCAGCCCAGGTGACATTTAGAATGGCGTTAGCCGCCCGCCGCAGGGCAAACGGGTCAGAAGATCCAGTCGGCACCATCCCCAGGCCAAAAATACTGACCAGGGTATCTAGCCGATCAGCAATGCCCACGACCTGACCGGCAAGGGTTTGGGGCAGCCGATCGCCAGCGCCCCTGGGCAGGTAATGCTCCCCAATTGCAATGGCGACGGCTTCCGGCTCACCGCCCTTACGGGCATATTTTTCGCCCATGACTCCCTGCAGTTCAGGAAACTCACCCACCATTTGGGTAACCAGGTCAGCCTTACACAGCCGTGCTGCCCGCTGGATGTGCTGTCGGGTTTCTCCCTTAATCTTCAACTGGTCAGCAATCTGATCCGCAACCCTGCTCATCCGATCGACCCGTGCCCCCAGGGAGCCTAAATCTTCCTGGAAGGTGACCGTCTCCAACTGGGGCAGATAAGACTCTAGGGCGTTAGCACTATCGCTATCAAAGAAAAATTTGCCGTCAGAGAGCCGGGCTCGGATCACCCGTTCATTTCCCGTCGCAATCAGGGCTGACTTGTCTGGATCTCCATTGGAGATGGTAATGAAGTAGGGCAGCAGTTCCCCAGAATCTGCCCCTTTCAGCACAGGAAAGTAACGTTGATGGCTCTCCATCTCGGTGGTAATCACCTCGGAGGGCAAGCTCAAAAAGGCTGGATCAAATTTGCCGACTACGGCGGTGGGCCACTCGACCAACTGGGTGACCTCTTGCAGCAGTTCAGGGTCAATCACTGCCTTACCACCCAATTGTTGGGCCGCGGCCTTGATCTGATCTTGAATCACCGTCTGTCGATGGGCCGCATCGACATCCACAAAGGCACGGCTGAGCACTTCAACATATTGCCCCGCAGTAGGAATCTCGACCGGGCTGGGATGAAGCACACGATGGCCCTGGGAACAGCGATCGCTGGTACAGGTCTCAGAACCGTTGATCAATTGCAGCGGCAGGGCAGTGTCATCTAATAGTGTCACTAACCAACGAATTGGCCGAGGAAAGCGCAGATCTCCATCGCCCCAACGCATCAGCCGCTTGCCTTCTAGCCCCATAATCCACTGGGGCACCAAGTCAGTCAAAATCTCGGTTACCGGTCGCCCAATCAGAGTTTTACCCACAAAGACAAAGTCGCCTTTATCGGTTGGACGAACCTCCACATCTGTTACCGCTACCCCCTGCTTTTTGGCAAAGCCTACCAGGGCTGGGGTTGGCTTCCCCTCCTTAAAAGCAGCGGAAGCTGGCGGCCCCTTAACCGCTTCTGTCTGATCGGGCTGTTTCAGCGGTAAACCCTGTACCAAAACGGCTAAACGGCGGGGAGTGCCATAGACGGCCACGGCTGCTGGCTGTAGGTAAACATCGCTTAAGCTTTGAGGAACCCGCGATCGCCATTGCTCTAAGGCACTGGTAACAAAATCTGCTGGTAATTCTTCAGTCCCAACTTCTAGCAAGAATGTCGCCATAATTCCCTGACCTGGAATGCCAAATCCGTTCTAAACTTCACCCATGCACAACCATACAGACCACTAGGGTTATACTAGTGTAGCGCGAGCCGGGGGATAGACCGGAGATTCAACCTGAACGGGAACGGTAGTGCCAGTCATTACTCGATCGGCCCCTGCTTGCTGCAAAAATCTGGCGAAAAAAGTAACGAAAGTTACGTAAGGTTTTGTATACTTATCTCAGTCGTCTGTAGTGGTTTGATGACAATAAAGGGGTTCCATCCTTTTTATGTCTGACAACTTGACTGTTTCAGGTGTCTTAAGTCTATTGAGGTAATCCTCTATGCCATTCACGGTTGATTCAGCGCGTAATATTTTTCCCAATACCTTATCCGCTGATGGTGTGCCTGCTACCATTGCTCGGTTTACCCAACTGAGTGCGGAAGATCAATTGGCTCTCATCTGGTTTGCCTATCTTGAAATGGGTAAAACCATTACGATCGCGGCACCGGGGGCTGCCAATATGCAATTTGCGGAAGGCACCCTAGATCAAATTCGGCAGATGTCATTTCGTGAGCAGTCTCAGGTCATGTGTGACCTAGCCAATCGGGCCGATACCCCCATTGGCAGAACCTATTCGTCCTGGTCGGCTAATATTAAGCTAGGGTTTTGGTATCGTCTGGGTGAGTGGATGGAGCAGGGCACGGTCGCTCCTGTCCCCGAAGGCTATCAACTTTCTGCTAATGCTGCGGCAGTGCTGCAGGCCATTCGTAATTTGGATTCTGGCCAGCAAATTACCGTCTTACGCAATTCGGTGGTTGATATGGGGTTTGATTCCGCCAAATTGGGTAACGTTAGTCGGGTCAGTGAGCCTGTTGTTGTGCCCCAAGCGGTTGCCCAACGCAGTCGGGTCACGATTGAGGGGGTTGATACCCCGACAATCCTCAGTTACATGGATAATCTGAATGCCAACGACTTTGAGGCATTAATTCAATTATTTACCCCTGACGGTGCCCTCCAGCCACCGTTCCAAAAGCCAATCATTGGCAAAGACGATGTACTTCGCTTCTTTAAAGAAGATTGTCAGAATTTAAAATTGCTGCCTGAGCGGGGTGTGGTTGAGCCAGCCCCAGACGGGTATACCCAGATCAAAGTGACTGGTAAAGTCCAGACTCCCTGGTTTGGCGCTGGCGTCGGCATGAATATGGCCTGGAGGTTTTTATTGACTCCAGACAATAAAATTTTCTTTGTTGCCATTGACCTGCTGGCTTCACCGAAAGAGTTACTCAATCTGGTGCGTTAGAGGGGCTGATTGGGGTTGCACTCGGCTCAAGAGATGCCAACCGTTTAACGGAAAACGCTCTCTCCTGAGGGCGTTTTTTGTTAAAGATACTGATTTGCAAATGTTATTTGACTTATAAATAATTCAAACTGTTCCTAACTTTCCCTATGCCTGTTAGCCGGGCCTGCCGAAGAAACAGGCAGAAGTTTTTCGGAGGTTTTCCCATGAGTGATTTAGTTTGGTCTGATGCTGAAAAAGAAGTTGCACAGGCCGCGTTTAACAGCGCTTATGAACGAGAAATTGCCGCACTAATTCAGGAAGTCAGCACCCAGGCAGCATCAATCGCTGCACTGGAAGATCTATGGCGGTTACATGATTTTTTAAGTGCCAGAAGACACGATGTCGATGGCAAATACGACTATCGCTATTCAGTTTTGGTGTTTGTCTTTTCTCGCTTGGTCAAAGAAGGCTGGCTGCAGCTAGATGAGCTAGAAGGGCTAGAGCAGAGCAAAGTATCTAAAATAGCAGCGCTTGCCCGCATGTAGGGTTGGCTAAAGCCAGGTGCCGCCCAGCATGCCAGCCAGCAAAATCAAACCGATCCAGACGTTTTGGCGAAACAGGCGGGGATAGATTGTTGGAGGAATGGTGGGCCGCCGTAGCCGGATATACTGACTGGCCCACAGGATGGCCGCTAACCCTAGAGTGAGCCAGTAAGGCCAAGCGAGCCCCATCTCCCGGCCCAAGCCAACCAAGCATAGGGCTGTGGCTAAGAAAAACAGCCCCACCGCATGGGGGGCAAAGTCTCCAAAAAACAGGGCACTAGAATTGACCCCCAGTCGGCGATCGTCTTCCCGATCCGATAGGGCATAGATGGTATCAAACCCCAGGGTCCAAAAAACAGTGGCACCCCAGAGCCACCAGGTTGGTGCTCCCAGGCAGGCCGTAGGAGCCGGGCTCAAACCGCAGCTCACAGCGCTCCAGCTAATTAAAACAGCAAACCCCCAGGCGATCGCCAGCACCAACTGCGGCACCGGAAAAACCCGTTTAGCCGCTGGATACAAAATAATCACAGGCACCGCTGCGACACAGAGCCAGAAGGTAAGGGGATTGAGGTAGGTGGAAAGTACCCAGGCACAGAAAAACGCCACGATCGCCACAACAATCCCAACCTGAATTGAGAGAGTCCGGGAGGCCAGGGGCCGGTTGCGGGTACGCTCTACCGCTGGGTCAATATTGCGGTCCCACAAATCATTGACCACACAGCCAGCAGCACTGGTGGCCAAGGTACCCAAGATAATGACGCCGACTAAGGGGAGGGGTGGCTTTCCCCTTGCCGCCAGAACTACCGCCCATAGAGCTGGAATCATTAAAATTAGCCGCCCAGCGGGCTTATCCCACCGCAGCAGACGAATGATAGCAAGCCAGAAGGGTTGGGTTTGATTACCTTGAAACACCATATACTCTACCGTTGGATTAAATCTCAGCCACCGCCCGTTCTATCAAACGGCGGGCCAGGGTTTGAACCCCTGTATGCCGATAGTACTTGACATTCATATCCAACAACGCCCCCAGATAGTCCGCTTTATCGTCAGTGAACTCGACAAACCCTTTGAGCTTGCCCAACAGTCCTTCACGGGTTGCCCCAGAGGTTTGTACAAAGGTATCTAACCAGCTCTTGCTTCCCCCCAAGGACTGGGTGATGAAGTTTAACTGGCCTGCTGTATCCCCTCCTGGGATGAGTTTTTTGACTCCGCGAAATGTCAAATTATGATCCAGATCTTCGGCGGTAATGTTTTGCACGACCGATAGTGCCCGTTCTGTAAATTCGGGGCCGAGGGGAATAATGCCGTCATAGCAAGCCAGCGCCGCCATCCGCACCAGCGCTTCATCTTTATAGCCATTCAGGGCTTGAAGAAAATCACCCAAGCTATCACCGGGGATGCCGCTAATACTGCAGAAGGCAATCACTTCCGTGACTAACTTGATTGCCAAATCCAGACTTTGGGCCTTTTCAGGTTTGGGGGTGACCGTTTGCAAGAATTTGAGGAAAGTGTCTTGCCCTACCCGGTTTGCCAACGCCGCTGTGCCCAGCAGTCCAGAAGCATTGTCCACAGTTTCATACAACCACAGGGCTCGCTGATAGCCTTGCTGTTCATCGTTGTAGAGGGCGACGGCCCGCTCACCAATTTGTTGAATTAACCCCTCATCGGTCTCACCCGTAACGGTGCGAATCGTGTTATCAAAGCCCACCAGGTTATGCCATTGACCAGGCACAAAGGTATCTAAGGCCTGCAGCGCCATCACCGTTAACCCGCCTTTGGGTAATTTGTCCACAATTTCGTAGATGGGTTTACTCATCACCAACTCCTTTTGATCAAAATGAATGTACGGTTTTGCTTCTGATCCACCGTAGAGTAGCCAGCAATTTTAAAGTGACTGGGTTTAAATCACAGACCACTAGGTAGGTTGAGCAGCGGGGGCCAGGGCCGGTGCAGGTTTGGCTTGTTTCACAACTTCTGCTGCCGGTAGTTTGCCTAAACCCCTTAAATCAAATTTTTGCAGCCAGTCAACCCGATCGTCCTTGCCAAAGGCCGCATCACGGGACAAAACTTTAACTTGATAGCGATTGTTGACTAGGAGGGCAGTCCCATTCACGCCTTGATCGACCGCAGGGTAGCCAGAAATCTTAAAATCACTATTCTTAAACTTGGCCGCAGCCGACGGCAGGCTAGTGGTATCGCTGATAGAAAGCATGGCAACGGTTTTACCATCCTTCACCACCTTATATTCCGCAAAGCCTTTCTTTTCTTGGGAGGGAATCACACTGTAGTTCCGGGGTGCCGTCGGAAAGAACTGATTAAACTTGCCCCCTTTTTCTGCTTTTTTAGCAACTGCCGTCTTGTTAAAAAAGCCCGTCGTCTCTTTTTGCACCTTTTCGTAACGGGAAGGCGCACTGGGAGCACAGGCGGTAGTCAGCAAGATAAGGCTGAGAAAAAGAGGTGCAAGCAGTTTACGCCAGTGAATTGAGGTCATCGAAAGCTCCTGAATCAGTATGGCTACGGCTATAACTCTCCTGCTAAATCAAGTCAATTGCTGCATTTTTCAGAATTTATACCAATTTACAAAAAAATCCGGGATCAGCCGATCGCTGCCCCCGGAGAATACAATTAATTCATAACTTTGAGCATGAAACTGGGTAAGGGCGCAAGGCGGCAGATTTAGGAGCCAGGAGCCAGGAGCCAGAATTCAGAAGGCAGAAGCCAGAATTCAGGAGGCAGAAGCCAGAATTCAGGAGGCAGAAGCCAGAATTCAGGAGGCAGAATTTAGTAATTTGCCTAACTCCTTGATCTCCTAACTCCTTGATCTCCTAACTCCTTTTCTCCTAACTCCTTAGATCTCCTGCCTCCCTTTAAACTGCTGCAAAGTAGTCTTTAGACTTCACAGGGTCAGGGTTCATTGTCTTTTCACCGGGCTTCCAGCCAGCGGGGCAGACTTCATCAGGGTGGGATTGTACATATTGAAGGGCTTGCAGTGTTCTCAAGGTTTCATCAACACTCCGACCAAAGGCCAGGTTGTTGATGGTGGCATGCTGGATAATGCCATCTTTATCGATGATGAACAGGCCCCGTAGGGCAATCCCTTCTTCTGGAACCAGCACATTGTACTGGCTGCTGATGGTTTTGGTGAGGTCGGCCACGAGGGGATAGTTGAGGTCGCCTACGCCGCCAGACTTGCGATCGGTTTGAATCCAGGCCAGATGGGAAAAGACACTGTCAACGGAAACACCCAGAATTTCGGTGTTTGCTTTTTTAAATTCTTCGTAGCGATCGCTAAATGCAGTAATTTCTGTAGGGCAAACAAAGGTAAAGTCAAGAGGATAGAAAAACAGGACGATGTACTTACCGCGATAGTCGGAGAGTTTAATCGTCTTAAACTCCTGATCAACAACAGCGCTAGCGGTAAAATCGGGAGCGGGTTGCCCCACCCGTAAGCATCCTTCCAGGGTCATGAGAGAAGCCTCCATAATCAATGCGTGCGTCTTAGCTCGTTGTGGTTAGTGAGTGAGTCTGGGTTGAGCCCCAAAACTCACTAAACCTAGTAACAAGCCTCAATCACTATATCATACTCATAACGATTTTGAGTAAGGCAATCCTATGGATCAGCTGGATAGGCGGGAATGGTTGTTAACCAATGGGCTGGGTAGCTTTGCCAGCGGCACTTTCTGTGATGCCCGCACACGGGTTTATCATGGTTGGCTGATTGCGGCTCTAGATCCACCGGGGCAGCGCACCTTTCTGTTGTCCCACATTGAAGCCAGTCTGGAGTTGGCAGGTCAAGTCCTTGATCTGGGTACTAATATTTGGGCTGGGTCAACCATTCATCCTTCAGGCTACTACCTGCTCCAGGCTGTAACGACGGAGCCTGTGCCCACATGGGTTTGGGCCCAGGGGCAGGGCTGGCGGTTGCAGCGCCAGATTGCCATGCCTTACGGGGTATCCTCTGCCCCCCTCAGCACACCCCAACATCGAGTGATGATTCAATACCACTACGAGGGGCAGCAGCCAGCCATCCTCCGGTTGCGCCCCTTGATTGGCGATCGCCATTACCATACCTATCAGCACCCGACCGCTGATCATAATTTCTCCCAAGTGGTGGGCAGTCGCCATGTTCAGATCCAGTCGATGCGGGTCAATCAACCTGGAACAGCCTGGGTCTTGCGCTGGACTCAGGGGCAATACCAGCCCGATGGCACCTGGTACTGGAACTATTACTACCAGGAAGACGCAGAACGAGGCTATGACAGCCTGGAAGACCTCTATAGCCCTGGCTATCTGACGGTCTTGCTGCAGCCAGGGGATAGGGTGACCCTGGATGCCCTGGTCACTCCACCAAATCAAGCGTTACCGGAGCTAACCCCTGCCACCTTTGAGCAGATCGTTGTGGCAGAGCAGCAACGGCTAGATTTACCAAACGATGACAAGACCCATTCAGACCGGAGTCATCCAGAGTTACTGCAGAAGCTAAGATCAGCCCGCGATCGCTTCATCACCTACCGCCCTCCTACTAATGAACCCTGTATTTTGGCTGGCTATCACTGGTATGGCCGCCGCATGCGTGACACATTGCTTTGTATTCCTGGCTTTTGTCTCACAACCGGGCAATGGTCTCTGGCTCAAACTCTACTGGCCCAAATCGGTCGCCTCTGTAGTCAGGGGTTAATTCCCGCCACTCCGCCCGATAGCCACACCTATCCCACAATGCCCAGTCTGGACTGTTCGCTCTGGTGGGTTGAGACCCTGGGATTGTATCTGGAAGCTAGTCAAGACTGGGCCTTTTTAGTACAACAGTATGAGGTGGTAAAACAAATTTACAAGGCCTTTACGGCTGGCACCCAATTCAACATTCGGGTTGACGCATCGGATGGGTTGGTCACCTGGGATGATGGCCAAACCGCCCTCACCTGGATGGATGCAAGTGTCGATGGGCGACCAGTCACCCCTCGACATGGCAAACCCATCGAGGTCAATGCCCTCTGGTACTCTGCTCTCTGTTGGGCCAACCAGTGGGCAACACGACTCAGCGCAACAGAGATGAATTCCAGCAGCTTGCAAAACCAGGCCCGTCGTTATGCAAAGCAGGCAGAGCAGGTACAAGCTTCGTTGCAAAAATTTTGGAACCCGAAGTTGGGCTATTTGTTCGATCGCATCGAACCGGACGATCATCTCAATCCCACTGTTCGCCCCAATGCAGTGCTGGCCCTTTCCTTAAAGCACTGTGCTTTTTCTGAAGAGCAGGCTCGCCAGATTCTTGCTGTGGCCTGTGATCAACTACTGACTCCCTATGGGCTGCGCTCCTTGGCACCTGGAAGTCTGGCCTATATGGGGCATTATGTTGGCAACTCCTACCAGCGAGAGTTGGCTACCCATCAGGGGAGTGTGTGGAGCTGGTTGTTGGGCCCATTTTTACGGGCATGGCAAAGGTTTTATGGTGAAGCAAACCCACCCAACTTTGATTGGAATGCACTTAAAAACCATCTGGAGCAAGAAGCCTGTGTTGGTCAGATTTCAGAGCTATTTGATGGGGACTATCCTCATCAAGCCAGAGGTGCTGTGGCTAAAGCCGTCCCGATCGCAGAACTGATTCGCTTACTATCATAACGTTGCCCATCACCCGCCGCCGATAACTTCAAATACTCAACAGATAACTTCTCAACGTTCCGCCGCATTTGATTTGTTATGCTGACGTTGCTTCTGCTGCTACCCATTCTTCTTAAGGGTTTATCAATTGTAGAAGAGAGGCTTCTAATGAAACAAGATCTTCTTGAACCGTTTGCCAGATAATGGACAAATTCACTTGAAAATACTCATGAATGACAATATTTCGCATTCCACGCACATCATCCCAGGGAATTTCAGGATGTGAAGCCTCCAACTCAGGTGGAATACTACGGACTGCTTCACCAATAATTGCCAGGTTATACAAAACTGCCCTGATTGTCTTGCGATCGCGTTGAAACTCATCAAACGTGTTCTCGTTGGTGAATTCTCGGATCTCCGCGATCGCGGCTAGTACGTCTCTTACTCTATTTTGCCAATCTCTAGAAGGCACGAATTGCCTCCCGGAAAACGGATTCTTTTAGATAAGGTTTGAGGGAGTCAAGTGTACCCAAATCAACCGAACTCTCTAAAATCTCCTCTAGGTAGCGTTGCAAGCGTACAAAGGTGAACAACCCGACCGGACGATCAAACTCTACTAGCAGATCAACATCGCTGTCTGTTCGCGCTTCATCCCTTGCCACTGAACCAAAAAGCATGAGAGATTTTACACCGAAATCCTTCAGCGTGTTCTGATGATTTGTCAGTAATGTAAGGGCTTCTTGTTTTCGCACTACCCAACTTGCAACGAGAACAAAAATATATCAAGAACTATAACTCACCGATCGCCTGCCAATTGCGTCTTAACCAAAGATTCATAGGGGTAGCAACTTAAGCCGGGACAGCTTTTATGGAACAGATCCGGCAGACTGGGACACCCCAAGCCACTGAGCCCCAGTTTGACTAATGCTTTTGCCGCATCACTCAGATGATTTGCTCTTTGACCCGCCCTTCATTGATTTGATTCGATCATTCAAGCCATTACCTGTTCGCGGCACGGTAAAACCCTCGCCATACCGTAGTCTGGTCAGCCGATCTCACCAGCGTCCCTAGGCTGCTCTTTATCCCTTTGGTTTATCAGACCCGATCCCTGCTTTTCTAATACCGCTAAAGCCTGGGGAAACGGAACCCATGGTGGATTTGCAAAGCTTACTGCATCAGGTCTATGACCGGGCATCCTATGATTTAGAAATTGATTACACTCAAGATCCGGTTCCAGTGGTGGCAGCTGAAGATGGGATGTGGGCAGACAAACTTCTGAGAGAGAAGCAGCTAAGGTGATAGTCGACCGGCTTAATTTGCTACCGCTAAGTCAACTGATCGGGCTGATGAGCCAGGAACCGGCTGCTATCAGTATTCCGATCGCGGTTAGTCTGGGGGCAATTCCAGGAGCGCTCTGTCGCTACTTCCTGGGGATTTTGCTGGCCCAATGGTTAGGTAGCCGTTTTCCCTAGCCCAGCGGTGCGAGTGCCGCTGGCCATTAGTTTGGGGGCGATCGCTGGCGCATTGAGCCGCTATTATCTGACCCTGGGGGTTAATCAGTGGTTGGGGACGGCCTTTCCCTTTGGCACCTTTTGCATCAACCTGTCTGGA
>JBJTUO010000227.1:0-15926 GCA_046080785.1 Leptolyngbyaceae cyanobacterium
CTGGAGACAGTTTATCCTGCGGCGATTGCCAGGGCAAGGGGCAGTCGATACAGGCTTGACGAGCTAACCAAAGTTGCCAGGTGAGCAAGGGCATCAGGTCACTCCACCGTTCCCCTGCCTGGGTCGTGCCGAGTTGTGGTAATGTCCAATGTAACCGTTGCTTGGCAAAGCGATACCAGTGTTCGATCGCAAAGCGCCGTAAGTATTTGAGCCAGAGTTGCTCCACGGGTGGCATCGTTTTACCTAACCAGGCTTCTAAGAAAGCTCTTTGTGGACAAGCAAAAATACTCGTTACATACAAAGCTTTTTTCCTGCCAAAATGTGCGATTGCACATAAAAAGCTAACCACAAAGGCTTAAACTTGCGTTTGCGTCCTTTCGGTTCAATCACTTCTACTCGGATGATTTCCATTTCCCGTTTGGGGGATTTTTGGAAATGAAATCCGCTCCACTTTGAGTTGGAATGTCGCTTTACTCACCGGTGTTTCAAAGCTGGTAATCCGCTCATGCTTTAAAGGCAGTGCCCAACTCCCACTCTCTTCTGGCACCCAGGCTAAGGTACTGTAGTGCTGTCCCACACCCAGTCTCTCACCCTCTCCCCGATGCACTGTGCGCTCCCGCAATGTGGGTGCATCCGGTCGCATCCACACCCTACTATCCTCTACCAGCAGAGTAGTAGGGTGGGCATTGCCCACCCTACAGTTTAGGTATTCGGATAAACCCTAAATCCCCGCGCTGACGCGCCGCTTCGCTAGAATTAAGAAGGACTTTCAAGCCTGTTCCCCTCTTATCCTACGCCCCAGGTGCATCCCCGTCGGGGGTTAGGGGGGTTAGGGGGATCTTGGAGTCACCCAGGCGACTGAAGTCGCAGCTATACCGAAAAAACCTGCCGACACAGGTTACTCATAACCTTGATTTTATCGAGTCCGCGGCGAGTGATGCAATAGGAGTGCCTCATGGCGCGACAAAAACGCAACTCAGCCGTCTTAAAACGGGCCAAACGTCGATTAGAAAGCCTGGCTTCGATCGACAAAAACCTCGATTTTGGTGCCGGTTTAACCGTCAGAGACTGGGGTTGGGAGGTCGTTATGGTAAAGCCAGTCAAGAATACGAAATGGCCGGTGGCAAACGACGCAAAGGTCGGGCTACGACTAAACCCACTGCCACAATTCTTACCGCAACCCCCGCGATCGCGAGTGAGCCATCCCGCAATGGGGCTGCCAAACCCGCCCTTGTCTAGAGACACAGTTCCCCCTTGCCCTGGCAATCCCCGCAGGATAAACTATTCCCAGGGCGTGTGGGTGGCGCAAGCATTTCAGTTATTTTGGCGGCAATTGGTACTCCAGCTTAAGCGCCCAAACCCCGTGGAAAATCCCCTGGTCGTGCCCAGGGGCACCAACCGTCTCCGCGTCTCCGGTAATAGAGTTCATCCTATCGATTAGGATAGAAAGGCTTGAACCCTATTTTTAGCACACTGTGCAAGGTTGGCTTTATCATGCGTGTACTATTGCTCTATCCCCTATTTCCAAAAAGCTTCTGGTCCTTTGAGAAGGTACTGGAACTGGTAGGGCATAAGGCGCTCCTGCCGCCTTTGGGGCTGGTGACCGTTGCTGCTATCCTGCCTCAGGAATGGCAGTTTAAGCTAGTTGATCGCAATGTGCGATCGGTGACTGAGGCGGAGTGGGAATGGGCCGATCTGGTGATACTCTCGGCCATGATTGTGCAGAAACCCGACTTTTTAGCGCAGATTCGCGAGGCTAAACAACGGGGCAAGTTAGTTGCCGTGGGAGGCCCCTATGCCACTTCTCTACCGGAAGAAGCAACAGCAGCCGGTGCCGATTACCTGATTTTGGATGAGGGGGAGATTACCTTGCCTCTGTTTGTGGCTGCGGTGCAACAGGGCAAAAAGAGTGGGGTGTTTCGGGCTCAGGGGGAAAAGCCCGATGTGACGACGACACCGATTCCTCGCTTTGAATTGCTGGACTTTGACGCCTACGATAGTATGTCGATCCAGTTTTCGCGGGGGTGCCCCTTTCAGTGTGAGTTTTGCGACATCATTGTGCTTTACGGACGCAAACCCCGCACCAAAACACCGCAGCAACTCCTGGCAGAGCTTGATCTGCTCTATGAATTAGGCTGGAGACGCACTATTTTTATGGTGGATGACAACTTCATTGGCAATAAGCGCAATGTCAAGTTGTTGTTGAAAGAACTGAAACTGTGGATGGCCCAACACGAGTATCCTTTTCCCTTCAATACAGAAGCATCTGTAGATTTGGCTCAAGATCCGGAACTGATGGAACTGATGGCCGATTGCAACTTTAATGCTGTCTTTTTAGGAATCGAAACACCGGATGAGTCGAGTTTGACCCTGACGCAAAAATATCAAAATACACGAGACTCCTTAGAAGAGGCGGTCGATGCTATTACGCGCAGCGGCTTACGGGTCATGGCTGGCTTTATCATTGGGTTTGATGGCGAATCCCCTGGGGCTGGCGATCGCATTGTCCGTTTTGTCGATCGGGCTGCCATCCCCACTGCTCTGTTTAGCATGTTGCAAGCCTTACCCGATACGGCTCTCTGGCATCGTCTGCAAAAAGAGGGCCGCATGCTGAAACCTGTAGAAGGGATTAACCAGACTTCCCTCATGAATTTTGTACCCACACGACCGATTCAAGACATCGCCCAAGAATACATCCAGAGCTTTTGGGCACTCTATGACCCACTCAATTACTTAAATCGAACCTACCGTCATTTTCTCAAGTTAGGTGCCCCAAAACACGCCAGCGGCAACCGCAAAGTTGACTGGCGGGCTGTTCGTGCCCTACTGATTGTTTGCTGGCGCCAGGGGCTGGTGCGTAAAACTCGCTGGCAATTTTGGCGCAATCTGCTGAGCATTCTTTACCATAACCCCCGGGTTTGGGATTACTATCTAGCCGTTTGTGCCCAGGCAGAGCATTTTCTGGAATACCGCCAGATCGTACGCAGCGAAATCGAAGCTCAGCTAGCCGACTATCTGGCACAAACTGCTGAGTTAGAAGCATCAGAGACAATCAAAGTGACAATTGGAGTTTGATTTTTACCGAAAAGGAGGGGAAAACAGCAAGCCGCCCTTCGTCCACAAGCTATTGGGGCCACGGGGGAGATTAAGGGGCGTTTGAGGGCCCAGATTGCGATCGTAAATTTCCCCATAGTTGCCTACATGCTTAATGGCACGGGCGGCAAAATCGTTGGTTAAACCCATGCCCTGGCCCAAATCTCCTTCCGTCCCAAGAAAGCGTTTGACGGTGGGGTCAGTGCTGCTCAGTTGTTGGGGCACCGTCTTGGCGGTAATGCCTAACTCTTCCGCCTCGATTAAAGCGTAGACCACCCACCGCACTACATCACCCCAGGCGGCATCGCCACTGGCAACAGCGGGTGCCAGTGGCTCTTTTGACAGTAAGGTTGGCAAAATGACATGGTCGGCGGGTTTGGGTAAGGTTGTGCGGCGGGAGATTAACTGCGATCGGTCAGCCGTTACTCCATCACAACGGCCCTGGGCATAGGTGGCAAAGGTGGTATTGATATCTTCAAAGACAACAGGCGTATAAGGAATTCCCTGTTTTCGCATCTGGTCTGTCAGGTTTTGTTCTGTCGTTGTACCTGTCTGCAGGCAGATAGATTTGCCTTTGAGGTCGGCCAGGGTCTTAATCTTGCTGGCACCCCTCACCATAATGCCCTGCCCGTCATAAAACACAATGGGGGCAAAATCTAAGCCGACAGAAGTATCGCGGCTGAGGGTGTTGGTCGTATTGCGGCTGAGAATATCCACTTCTCCTGTTTGAACGGCGGTAAATCGTTCTTTGGCATTGAGATTACGGAACTCCACCGCATCCGGATTGTCAAACAGGGCAGCAGCAAGGGCTCGACACACATCCACATCCAGACCCGAATAATTACCATCCTGCCCTACAAAGCTAAAGCCTGGTAGCTCGCCGCTGACACCACACACCAGATTACCCCGACCGAGAATGGCGGCCAGTCGCCCAGATTTGGCAGGGCCAGATCCCTCTGGCGTGGATGGGCCAGTGTCTCCCTCACAGGCCGCGAGACTGAGGAGGGTGAGGGCGATGGTAAAAAAGCCGACGAACCGTTGATGCATGGTTGAGTCCTGGTAGGAAGGGCTAAGGAATTTTTAGTCCATTTAATTAGTCGATTTAAGTGGACTTTTACTGTGAGCCAGGAAAGTGATGTCCTAGGGCAACACCATGGCTTTGTTTATCGCAGGCCCAACCAGGTAAAGAGATCTTGCCCTGTGAAGAGTTCCAGAATCAGTAGGGCAACAAACCCAATCATGGCGAAGCGGCCATTTAACTGCTCGGCATAGCGGCTCCAGCCAAAAGCTGGCTCTGGCTGGTTATCTGAGGTAGGAGCCTGGGGAGATGAGTTAGAGGTCATAGATTATCCACCTACGGGTTCAGGAGTTTCGCTGCTGGTTTCCACATGTTCTGAGCGATCGAGACTTTTGACTGACTCGATTAACGAGCGTACCGTTTCGGTGCCCTCTGACGGCTCAAACCGCAGTGGCAGTTTGCCTTTCAGGGCCATACGGATGCCTAGAGGAGCCAGACTCAACAACCCCCGCAGGTCGCGGAAAGAGTTGCCCACTACCTTCAACCCAAACAGGCGCTCATCCACCCAACCGCCCTGTTTCACCAGCTCCACTAATAGTTTACGATGGCGAATCGATCGGCTCACCGACGGTGCCATGCGATCGAGAATTTCTCCCTTAATTTTGCCAATCTGATCCATCGGGGCCACCTCCATCGGGCACACCGAGTTGCAGAAATAGCAGCGGGTACACCCCCAGACGCCTAAGCTGTCCTGGTTATATTTTTCTAGTCGGGCTTCTGTGTCTTGGTCACGGGAGTCTGCCACCATGCGGTAGGCTTTGGCCAGGACGTGTGGCCCTACAAATTTGGGATTCACTTCCCGGGCATTGCATTCTGAGTAGCAGGCCCCACAGAGAATACAGTTGCCACTTTGGTTCAGGCGGGCTCGTTCTTCTGGGGTTTGCAGAAATTCTCGTTCTGGCACCCGACGGGCGGCAGTACTGACATAGGGATCGATCGCCTTCAAGTTGTCCCAAAAACTGACCATATCCACAACCAAGTCTTTAATCACCGGCATGTTCCCCATGGGGGCGATGATAAACTCTTGTACTGTCTCTGTACCAGCAGATCCTTCTTCCGTTTCAGTTTGCAGGGCAATCTTTTGCAGACGAGCCATTTCACTGGTGACATTTTCTTTGCAGGCCAGGGCCGATCGTCCGTTAATTTTCATGGAGCAACTGCCACAAATGGTATTGCGACAGTTTTTCCGAAAGGCCAGGGTGCCATCTTGCTCCCACTTAATCCGGTTGAGACAGTCCAGAATGGTGGTTCCTGGCTCCACATCCAGCAGGTAAGAAGCGGAGTAGGGGGCTTTATCAGGGTGCTGACGCAGAATCTTAAAGCGAATTTGCATAACGTATGGAGATCCATTCAAAAACAGAGGGATCATTTCTAGTCTAGTGCGGCAGTTGCCGCTAAAAGCTTAACGGAAGCGTAAGATCTGGCAGCAAGTTCATTCAGAAACCCTAATCTTCCGATTCAAGGTGCAGATTGTGGGGCGCAAGCTGGCGGCGGTGAGGCTAGGTGAAATGGCAACGGGCAGCTTGCTAATATGGGAAGACAGTGTCGATTTTTAGCCTGAGGAGTCTGCCCCAGCATGAGCCAATCGACAGTTGATGATGGAACCCTACACTACCTTTCAAAAAACAGAGCGGCAACGGGTCAGTGATGGAGCGATCGTTCCAATTTTGGCTGATTGTGAAGCGGCCTCCCAGCTTTTAGTGCTGGTCTTACCCCAACTGGGCGACTTTGACAGCCTGGAGTATATCTGGTGGGTGCAGCGAGAATCCAACCGTCTGCGGCAGCAAGAACTGGCAATTCGGGCGATTGGCATTGGCGATCGGGCCGCTGGGCAACAGTTTTGTGACTATACGGGCTTTTGTCAGGACTGGTTGTTTGTTGATCCAGGGGCAACCCTGCATCAAGAGATTGGCCTTTATCAGGGGTTAACACTCAAACTGCCTGGCCTCAATTCAAATCAGACTGCCTGGGTTAATTTGATGCTGATGTGTGCGGGATTGGGCAGCCCGGGAACCCTGGCCGAGGTGTTTCGCGGCTATCGGGGAGACCGGCAGGCTCCCCAACTAATTGCCGACGACGACATGGTGAAGGCTGGCCCCCTGCCCCCGCTAAAAGGCTCCTTTTTTCAATGGGCTGGGGGGAGCGGCTTTCAGCGCCCCTTTGAGCTGGCAACCCTGCGACTACGAAACATGACAGAGGTTCTGAGTCATTGGCAAACCTATGTGCCCAACGGTAGCTACCTGACCCAGCGGGGGGGCACCTTTTTGTTTGATGCAACGGGCACATTGTTGTATGAACACCGAGACCGGGGCATTCTTGGGTTTGCAGCGCAGATGAGTCAGCCCCTCTCCTTTTTGACCCAAACGACTTCTAATCCCTAGTTCAAAACGTCCATGGCCCCATTAACAGCCAGAGATCGCCAGCGATTAATTGCCCTGATTCAGGCCTACACCCCCTTTAACCCAACCGAAGCGGCTCATCAAACCGCCGTGCTGGATTTGTTGGCCACCAGCGACCGGCCCCTCGATCGAGACAACTATGAGCCTGGACATATTACTGGCAGTGCCTGGGTCGTAGATCAAGCCGCTAATCAGGTGGGCCTGATTTTCCATCATCGGTTTGCCATCTGGTTACAACCGGGGGGCCATGTAGATGCGGGAGAAACAGATTTACTGGCAGTTACCCTACGAGAGGTGTGGGAAGAAATGGGGATCACCGTTGACCCCAAGCATGCAACCTTATTTGACATGGACGTACATCCGATTCCAGAAACGACGGTACACCCTCGTCATGTTCATTTTGATATCCGGTTTTTGTGCCGGGTTGAGGCGCAGCCGATCTTGCCCGGTTCCGATGCCGAACAGGGACGCTGGTTTGCCCTGGATGAGTTGGATCAGATTGTAAGGGATGAGGGAATGCAACGGATGCTGGATAAGTGTTTGCAGTCAGGAGTTTTGCAGCGATCGTCCCAACAATAAGCCAACAGTCACCAGGGCTACCACCGCGAAACGGGACAAAAACAATTTATCGCCATGGTTTCAGGGTACAATCGCATCGCTTGCTTGGATTAGGATGAGATCAGGTTGAAGCGGCTCCGTTTAGTTTTGATTGCCGATTGGCTTTGTCAGTCTTGGTGGCAGTGTAGCTTGAGTTTCTGGAAATTCCTGGTTGTGCTGGCCATGGCGATTGGGCTGGTTGTCATAGCAGGAGTGGGTCAACCCGTGTGGGCGGCAGATCAGGCCGATCGTACCCCACTCACACCTGAGCTTTTACAGGAACGGCTGCGGAATTTGTCTGCCAGTGAAGGGGTCAGGGTCATTGATTTGCGCCACATGACCCTTGATCTGCGACCTGAAAACGCCACGCTGCGGGATCAGTTTTACAGGCTGGTAGGGGCGCAGTTGCAAAAGTCAGGCACCCCGGTCGGCTTGGATCTGAGCTATTCCCTGGTTCAAGGTGAGTTTAGTATCAGTCAGCTAGGCTTACGGGCACCCTTGTTTGGGCAGGCCCTGTCTCCCATCTTTACCCCCAGTGAGCAAGAACAACTGCAACGCGATCGTCGCATTCTATCCCGTCTCAGTACCCTGTCTAAATCGCTGTTGGCAACCCCCGATCCAGAAAGTCAGGCCAGCGGGCTACAAATTACCGTTTTTCGGGGGCCACTGAAGCTGATTCAAACCCGATTTACCGGCCCAACAGACTTTACCAAAACTTTTTTCTTGAATCGGGTAGAAGCTCAAGCCGTCCAATTTACCCAGCCGACAGACTGGACTCAAACCCGTTTTAGCCAACCAGCCAGCTTTGTGGATGCGGTGTTTGAGCGAGAAACCCGCTTTCGCAGCAGTATTTTCTTTAATAAAGCCGAGTTTAACCAGGGCCAGTTTTTAGGCAACACCACTTTTCAAGGTTCTGAATTTCAAGCCACTGCTAATTTTAGTCAGGCCGTGTTTCAGCAACTGGTCAACTTTACACGGGTACGATGGCAGGGCAATGCAGATTTTGCCCAGGGGCGCTGGCAAGACCAGGTTTTATTTAATCGCGGCACATTCCAACAATCCCTATTTCTGACGGATGCGGTTTTTGAAAAGGCGGCTTTGTTTCGGGACACCCAATTTAACCGCCCGGTCAATCTGCGAGGGGCTTCGATTTTGGAAAAAGCAGATTTTGGTGATGCGGGGTTTGGTAAACAGGCTTACCTGAATGTGTCTGGTCTGCGATTTGACTCTGATCAGGCCAAAATTATGGGAGACCCAGGGCAAATCAGCCGATACCTGACTGTTCCAAGCCTCCAGGGTAACGAGAATCTGTTGCGAGAACTGGTGCGCAACTTTCGGCGGCAGGAGCAGATTCCCGATGCCAACCAGATGGAATATATGCGGGAGCAGTTGCGTCTGCAAGAATACAAACAGCAACTCTTTGGCACCAATATCAACACCGCTTCAGTTAGCCGTCTGCTGCGCATAGGATTCACTCCTCAGCAGGCCACTGCGATCGCCCAACGTCGCAGTCAAACCTCTTTTCGCAATATTACGGAACTGCTCACCTTGGGAGAAGTGGATCTGGCGAAGTACATCAGTGTGCGCGATCAAATTGTGGCAAAGCCCGCTGTCTCACCCGGACGAGAGGTACTCAACCGGGTTGGGGTGGCATTGAAATGGATCGGCTTGAGCCTGCTCCTGTTGCTTAGTCGCTATGGCACCAGTGTGTGGCTGGTCTTTGGGGTGGGGTTGGTGACTGTCGCCTTTTTTGGGGTGGCGTTCTGGCTGGTCGATCGCTGGCGTCGCCTGGTTCCCGAAGCGATTTTACCTGACCTGACTGAAACCCTCTGGATGTTAGGGGGGTTCATCTTCCTGTTTGTTTGGGGCATGGTCTCGATTTTTCGGACTTCCAACTATCCCTGGTTGACCTTACTCAGTACGGTTGTGATTTCCATTCCCATTCCAGCCCTATTGCTGGGTCTACTGTACTGGAAAGGTCGCTACCACTTGATGATGGACAGTAGCTACTTCATGGAAGAGGGCACCCTGCGACAATTGCGGCTTGTGATTGGGCGTTTACCGATTATTCCCCGGTACGAGATGTTTCGCGAGCGCTACATGCCCCTCCTCTGGAATCGACGCTGGAACTGGCTTAATTACTATGATTTCAGCTTCAATAATCTGCTGCGCTTTGGCTTTAATGATGTCCGTTTGCGAGACGAATATTTGCCCGGCCTGATTACTGCTCTGGTCTGGTATCAGTGGAGCTTGGGAATTCTCTACATCGCCCTGCTCCTCTGGACCCTTTCTCGCGTGATTCCTGGGTTGAATCTGTTGATCTACTTCCGTTAAGGCTCTAGGCCAAATTCGCGCAATTTTTGCTCTAATTGGGCGATCCGCAGTTCTGCCTGATCAGCCCGTTGTCGTTCGTGTTCAGCCTGCAAAGCTTCCCGTTCTGCTCTCAGGGCTGCCCCCTCGGTTGGAGTCAAAATCCAGTTACCCGTCTCGTCATACCAGCGCAACCACAAACGGGTAATGCCATCAAATTCTCCTTGCCAGAGGCCCAGCCCAATGCCTAGATCTGGCAACCATGCTCGTGGATTTACCCGATCAAGCCCTTGCTCCTGGTAACGCCTATCGACCAGCTTAAAATAGCGTAAGCGGTTGCTATAACGGCTGAAAACCAGGTAGTAGGGCACTTGTAAAACCTGCTCATACACAATCCATTTATGGGGCGGGCTTACGCCCGATTCGTCTGCTTCGATCGTGTAGGGCGCTAGTGCTCCCGGCAAGTTTTCTTCAATTCGTTCATCGGTGTAGATCCAGAGATCTTCCTCTTCCCGTCCCGGAGACAGGAGTTCTACAATTACCCTGGGAGTTTTACCTTCGTCCCAGACGACAAAGCTATTGCGAAGATCCTGACCAGCATAGAGGCGGGGCACATCGACCACCAGAAACCAGTCGGGGCGCTTATGCCACAGGGGATGCTCAGCGTCGTAATAGAGATTCATATCAGTACCCGTAAAGCAGCGATCGCTGGCATAATCTGCTAAACGCAACGTGCGGCTCAGCAATTGAGGCTGAAGGTCATGAAACTCATCTGGCAAACCGGGTTCCCCTGGATTTTGACTAGGCAAATCATACATGGTCGGCCAGGTTTTCTGGTACACCTGAACGACATCAGGCTGGGAGGTCTGACTCACTTGCATCCCTGATTGGTTTGACACCATACGCACCCAAAATGGGAATCCCCCTTAAATTAAATTATGGCAATTTTGTCTCTAGAGATTGGGACTTTGCGGCAAGCCAGTCTTGCAGAATCGGATTCACCGTTTCCGGTGCTTCATCCTGGGGGCAATGCCCTACTCCGGGTAAGGCAATGAATTGTTCCACCGCTGGATAGGTTTGAAACTTTTGTCCCAATGCGATCGGTTCCCACGGGTCTTCTTCACCCCAAAGGATAAGGGCCGGACAGGGTAATATTTCTAGCAAGTCTTCGGGGAGGGGGCCTTGGGAGTAAGCTGTAAACGCCAAAAAGACATCAGCGGCTCCCGGATCGGCGGCAGGTGCCAGCAATAACTCCAACAACTCGTCTGTCACAGCCTCCGATCGCTTGTAAGCCCTCAACAAAATTTTGCGTACCGTCTCTCGTTGGGCTATCTGACGAAAGAAGGTGTGCCCAATCCATTTAACCTGTAAAAGTTGCTGGAGCAAAGGTGCCCCCACCTGCTTGTACCAGGGTTGGGTGGAGCGCCGCCGTTCGTGGAGCAGGCGTAGGGAGCAATTGATCATTGCAACTGCCGGCACCAGGTCTGGATGATCCACCGCTGTCTGCATAATCGTGACACAGCCAATAGAGTTACCCACCATAAAGGCCGGGCCACCCACAACCTCTCGACAAAAATCTGCAAGTTGCTGACTCCAGGTGGCAAAAGTATAGTCTAACGCTTGACCCGGTGTGGGTTTAGCCGAGCCACCAAAGCCAATCAAATCGATCGCGTAGGCCCGACAGGTTTTACCCAAGACGGGCAGATTTTTGCGCCAGTGTCCTAAGCAGGCCCCAAAGCCATGCACCATAATGACCGCAGGGCCAGCATCCCCCGTTGTCTGATAAGTAATGGGAAACCCCTGCCAGAGCCAGGTTTGCGTCGAGATTGCGGTACCAGGTAAAACGGTCATGACAGCCAGACATAAAAAGGACGAACTACTCTTAATTCTGACAGATTTCACATTAATACAATTGTATTAATGTTGATCATGCCGCAAGCCCTCCCTCAGCAGCAGTCCCTGACGCTTTACGGTGAAGTAGCTCCATCTCCTGCGGCGGAGCTAAGCACGTTAATGTGGTATTAAAATAAGTAGCGAACAGCCACCTTACTTTATGCTGTAACTGGTTACTTACTACAACACCCCACTTTTATGTTTGAGGCGCTGTCCGATCGCTTGGAGTCTGCCTGGAAAAAGCTACGCGGGCAAGACAAAATCTCAGAAGCCAATGTGAAAGAGGCAGTCCGCGAAGTGCGGCGGGCTCTACTGGAGGCAGATGTCAACCTCCAGGTGGTGAAAGACTTTGTGGCGGAGGTCGAGCAAACAGCCCTGGGAGCGGAGGTAATTGCGGGGGTACGCCCTGATCAGCAATTTGTCGAGATTGTCTATAACCAGTTGGTTGAGGTCATGGGCGGTGCCAATCAACCCCTGGCTCAGGCAGAACCAACACCCACGGTCATTCTAATGGCGGGGCTTCAGGGGTCTGGTAAAACCACCGCTTCTGCAAAGTTGGCCCTGTTTCTCAAAAAAGAAAAGCGTCCCGCTCTACTGGTGGCAACGGACGTGTATCGTCCCGCAGCGATCGACCAGTTGATTACCCTGGGTAAGCAGATTAATGTGCCCGTATTTGAGTTGGGCGCAGACGCCAACCCCGTCGAGATTGCCCGCCAGGGGGTCGAAAAGGCCAGAGCCGACGGGATTGATACCGTTATTATCGACACTGCGGGGCGGCTCCAAATCGACCAAGATATGATGGCCGAGTTGGCCCAGATCAAAGAGACTGTCAAGCCAGATGAAGTGCTGCTGGTTGTGGATGCCATGACTGGCCAGGAAGCTGCCAACCTGACCCGCACGTTCCACGATCAGATTGGGATTACGGGGGCCATTCTCACCAAGATGGATGGAGATACCCGAGGAGGGGCTGCCCTCTCAGTGCGTCGCGTTTCTGGTCAATCGATTAAATTTATTGGAACCGGAGAAAAAGTAGAAGCATTGCAGCCCTTCTACCCCGATCGCATGGCTTCCCGCATCCTTGGGATGGGAGACGTGTTGACCCTGGTAGAAAAAGCCAGGGAAGAAGTCGATCTGGCGGAAGCGGAAAAGCTACAGGAGAAAATCCTGACGGCAAAATTTGACTTCACCGATTTTGTCAAACAAACCCGGATGTTGAAAACAATGGGTTCCCTGGGCGGCATCATGAAAATGATTCCCGGCATGAACAAGCTATCTGACGAGCAACTGCAACAGGGTGAGCAGCAACTCAAGCGGGTGGAAGCGATGATCGGCTCCATGACCATAGAAGAGCGTAAAAATCCCGACCTGCTGGCTGGCTCCCCCAGTCGGCGGCGACGGGTGGCAAAGGGGGCTGGCTATGGAGAAAAAGATGTCAGTAAGCTAGTGAGTGATTTTCAAAACATGCGCACCCTGATGCAACAGATGGGGCAGGGTCGTTTTCCTGGAATGCCCGGTATGCCCGGTATGGGAGGGTTCCCTGGCATGGGGGGGATGCCAGGCATGGGAGGCAATCAACCCCAACCCGGTTGGCGGGGCTACAGTGGGGGCGGTTCTGGCAAGAAAAAGAAAAAAGACAAAAAAAAGAAAGGCTTTGGCACGCTCTAGGGCCAATCGGTGCTTGTTACCTGTGGTATAATGGGGAGCCTATATATTAGAGGAGTCAGAGTCCAGGTTGATACCTGAGCCACTCCCTAACTGCGGCCTTTTGAGCCTGAAAAGGAGCCAAACCGAAACTATCATGATCAAGTTGCGTTTAAAACGATTCGGTAAGAAGAGAGAAGCCAGCTATCGGATTGTGGCAATGAATAGCCACACCCGCCGTGATGGCCGCCCCCTAGAAGAAGTGGGATTTTACAATCCCAGAACTGACGAAGTGCGCTTAGATGTTCCCGCTATTGTAAGGCGGCTGAAAGAAGGTGCCCAACCAACGGATACGGTACGGCACATTCTGGAAAAACAAAAGGTATTTGAACAGGTCAATGACTGATTTCCTGATCACCCCGTCTACTCAATCGTTAGCCCCAGACTTTGCGGCCCTGGTTGAGTTTCTGGTAAAGCCTTTTTTAGACCAGCCAGATTCCCTGCGGGTTGATTGCGAAGTATCCCACGGCCGATCGCGGGTGTTGATTCGTCTTGCCTTTGACAGTTCCGACAAGGGGCGTGTATTTGGGCGGGGTGGCCGCAACATTCAAGCAATCCGTAAGGTGATTGATGCGGTTGCAAAAGTGTCTGGCTACACGACCCACCTTGATATTTACGGAGATTCTCCCCAACAGCGGCAGGATGATGAACAAGGTAGCGGCGATGAAGATAGACAACCCCGTCGTTCTTCTGGAGGGCGGTTAGCTTCCCAATCTCGCCCTGTACCGCGCGGGGTCAAAGGCTCACGCAATGATGACTAAGTTTCTGTAGGGATCATGTCAAGGAGGTGACATCAACGAGTGGCAGAAATTCGATTAGGCGAAAATGAATCCATTGATTCCGCTCTACGGCGATTTAAGAAAAAAATTCAGAAAGCAGGTATTCTCTCTGAAGTTAGGCGACGGGAACGTTACGAAAAGCCCAGCCTGCGCCGCAAGCGGAAGGCTGAAGCAGCCCGCAAACGTGGGTACCAAAGCTAGTAGGTTGCCAAAATAGGGTGGAGGCAGGGCATTCATCTAGGCAGGTTTCGGGATTTAACTGCTCAATCTTGTCCTAAACGTTCTGACCAAACTTATAAGTCAAATTCTCATAGTCGGAGAAGGCGTCCACCTTAACTTGTTAGAATGTATTAAAAGCATCAGTGCCTGAGACTTCTTTTGAGAAACTCAGGCTTTTTAATCGATTAAAAATAATTGTATGACCCAAACGGTCACCATTGCTTTTCCCACGATTGATAGTGCGATCGCCCTGGCAGGTGAGGGTGAAGAAAACCTGAAAACCCTATCTCGTCAAACAGGGGCCACTTTTGTGATGCGGGGGCATGACCTGATCATTTCTGGAACTGGGAAGCAGGTGGAATTAGGGAATCGACTGATTCGGGCACTGGAACCGTTGTGGGATAGGGGCAAAGCTGTCTCCAGCGTAGATATTTTGACGGCACGGCAGGCGATCGATACGGATCGACAGCCAGAGCTTAACTTGATTCAACAGGATATTTTGGCCCGCACCCGCCGGGGCGAAGAAATTCGGGCCAAAACCTTTCGCCAGGGGCAATATATCCAGGCCGTCCGTACCCATGATTTGACCTTTTGTATTGGCCCAGCAGGAACGGGAAAAACCTTTCTGGCGGCGGTGCTGGCGGTGCAGGCGCTCCTGCAAAACCAATATGAACGTCTGATTTTAACCCGTCCTGCGGTAGAGGCCGGGGAAAAGTTAGGCTTCTTACCAGGGGATTTGCAGCAAAAGGTCAATCCTTACCTCAGACCGCTATACGACGCACTGTATGAATTTATTGAACCAGAAAAAATTCCCAGTTTGATGGAGCGGGGTGTGATTGAGGTTGCCCCGATTGCCTACATGCGGGGTCGCACGCTCAACAATGCCTTTGTTATTCTCGACGAGGCGCAAAACACCACCCCCGCCCAAATGAAAATGGTACTGACCCGACTGGGATTTCATTCTCGCATGGTGGTAACGGGAGACCTGACCCAAACCGATTTACCCACTAATCTGCCCTCTGGTTTGTTGATTGCAGAAAAGATCCTACGCAATGTGGAAGGCATTGCCTTCTGTCACCTGTCTAAAGCCGATGTGGTGCGCCATCCCCTCGTCCAACGCATTGTCGGTGCCTACGAGAGTCATGAAAAGTCAGTTTAGCCATTAGGTGTAGAGTGAAGGTTGACGAAAACGGGTTAGAGCCAGTTCAGCAAAAGGATGAGGCAAGTTAATAAATTTGATCTTTATCGATGGGTAGCAAGTTACTGAACTTTGGACTAATGGGGTGACAGGGGCGATCGCTGAGGGCTTGATTTTGTGTGGAAGTGGAGAGCCGCCCCTCGACGACTAGATGGGTGAGAAATGCTTCGATTTCAGCGTTGCCCATCTCTTTGGGATGACGCTTATGGTGAAACAGGATGTAGCGACGAATCCATTGCACGTAAGTTTTCGATCACCGGGGGGGGCGGAGATGTTCTACAGGTAAATGAGACGTTTCAATTTAAGGTGAAGGTCACTAACGAAAGCCACCTTGACATGAAGAAAGTCAAAGTGCAAGCTTTGGGGACATCGTATGCGGATGTTTTAAGCGGTGGTGCGTTTGGTTCTAATGCAATCTCCACTGAATTCAGTCTCGACGCTCACCAAGATTACACTACAGGCTCTTTCCAAGGCAAAGCTAAGGCAGTCACGGGTACACCGGCGGTAGCAAAGGATATCGTAACTGCTCGAATCTACTCTTGGGATGCTAGTTTTGACCACCTTCTCATAGATCACACCAGCGAAGGTGTGGCCGAGGGCAAGCTAAACAAGGTGATCAATCCGGACTAAGCCTGTACTCAAGCGTCTTAATGGAAAAC
>JBJTUO010000228.1:0-2965 GCA_046080785.1 Leptolyngbyaceae cyanobacterium
ATCGGCCACATCCAGAATCCGGGTGTCGTGGGTCACCAGCATGATCGCCGACCCCTGTTCTTTGGCAAGAGATTGCATAATTTCCACCGCATCTCGCCCCGACTGCTTATCTAGGGCGGCGGTGGGTTCATCTGCCAGTACGATCTTGGGATGGCTGACCAGGGCGCGGGCAATAGCGACCCGCTGCTTTTGTCCACCAGAAAGCTCGTGGGGGTAGTAATTTACCCAATCCAATAACCCCACTTGTTCTAACATCGCTTCCGCCCGCTTCTTGCCTTCTGCAGCGGTGACATGATTATGCAATTCGATCGACATTTGCACATTCTGACGGGCGGTGAGAGAGTTTAACAGGTTGTGGGCCTGAAAAATATAGCCAATGTTGCGGCGCAGCAGGGTCAACCGCTTTTGAGATGTCCCCCGCAGCTCGTAGCCCAATACCCGCATACTCCCCGACTGGGTGGAACGCAGGGCTCCCATCAGGGTCAGGAGGGTGGTTTTACCGGAACCGGAGGGGCCAGTCATAATCACCACTTCACCGGGATCGATGGTGGCGTTGATATCAAACAACACCTGTTTTCGCAGGCGACCGCTACCGTAGTAGTGATTGACGCCCTGGATTTCAATTACCGGGTTGTGCCCCATGGAAGTTACGACCATTGTTGTCTCCCTAAAAAATCTCAGCCGGGTCAGCATCTTGGACTTTGCGGACAGCGATCGCACCGGATATGGTACACATAATCACCGTCAAAATAAACACCGTTAGAGCCCGATCTGCCGTCATGGAGAGGGGCAGGGATGTGGCATTACGGGTCAGGGTATACAACCCATTGGATAGGAGAAACCCAGGAATAAACCCCAACACCGATAGCATCAGGGCTTCTTGAAACACAACGGCAAGCAGATACAGGTTGGTGTAGCCCATTGCTTTTAGGGTGGCGTACTCGGCCAGGTGATCAGCCACGTCGGTATAGAGAATCTGATACACAATGACAATGCCGACAATAAAGCCAAGCACAGTACCTAGAGTAAAAATGAACCCGATCGCCGTGCTGGTCTGCCAGTAGTGCTTCTCAAGGTCAATAAACTGTTGCCGGGACAGAACTTTTACATCCTTGTGGGTATCTTGCAACATCAGCTTCAATTCCTGCTGCACAGTTTTTAAATCTGCCCCGGGCTTCAACTGGATGATGCCGATCTCAATCAACCCCTTGCGCCGTTGAGGAAACAGGCGTAAAAAGTTGGAATCACTGGTAAACAGATTGCCATCAGCACCAAAAGAGGCACCCAGGGTGGCTAACCCACCCACAGTAATGCGACGCCCCCCCACTTCGGTTAGCACAGGTTTACTCGATTTAAGTAGTGCTTCAACGGAGCCAAATTCTGGGCGAGACTTCTGGTCAAACAGCACGACATCTGGCAGGTAGATGGGGCGTAAATCGGAGGCAACCCCAGCCCTAAATGTGGGCTTTTCGGGATCAAAGCCCAAGACCATAACGCTGCGGGTACTGCGGTTGGTGGGATTTTTCCAGAGATTTAGACCCAAATAAAGGGGGCTGACCGACTCTACCCCCTCCACACTCAACGCCTGATACAGTCGGCGCTCAGAGAAATTTTGCATGGCAACCAGGGCAGTGGATTGAGGGCTGATCAGGAAGATGTCGCCCTGTAAGCTGGTATGCAGTCTGACAGCGCTCTCAAATAGGGCATCGCGAAAGCCCAGTTGAATAAACATCAGGATCACTGCAAAGCTAATGCCAGCCAGAGCCACCAGCAGTCGAATCGGCTCCCGTCGGAGCTGTAACCAGGCCAGGGGGATGGAAAACATCGCGATCGCCCCCTACTGCGGTTCAATTTCAACTTGAACTTGCAGGTTGGTTAACCCTGCCACGGCCTTGCTGTCCTCTAGCCGAATTTTGACCTCCACCACCCTGGCATCCACATCTGCCGCCGGGTCGTTGTTCAGCACATCATTTTTCCGTACCTGTAAGCCCACGGTTTCTACTGTACCGGTTAGTTTATTGGGTAGAGTGGGGCTACTGACGGTGGCCCGTTGCCCCCTTCTCACCCTTGGGACATCGGTTTCATAGACTTCAGCCACAACATACATTTGTTGGGTTCTACCCAGCTCGACAATGCCGTCTTGACCCACCTGCTCACCGGGATAGGCATGGATTTTGAGGACGGTACCTTCGATCGGCGATCGCACCACCGAATTATCTAACTCAGTTTTGGCCCGTTGCAGGTTGGCCGCGGCCACTTGTACCTGCGCCTGCGCCTGTCGGATATCGGTGGGGCGCACCTCGGCCACACTCTTGAGTTGCTGGCGGGCCTGCTCTACAGACTGGGCAGTGGTTTCGACTCGTACCCGACGAGCATCCAGATCCGCAGCAGAAATCGCCCCCTGGCGATACAAATTTTCGTAGCGCTGGTACTCTCGCTGGGCATTTTGTAATTCTGCTGCCAGCCGTCTGGCCTCTGCTTGTTGTGCTGCAATATCTCCTGGTTTGGCACCGGCCTGCACTTGAGCCAGGCGGCTTCGGGCTTCTTGCAGTTGGGCCTGGGCCTGCAGCGCCTCGGCATAGCGGGTATTGCCGCTATCTAAAATAGCAATCACCTGATTGGCTTGTATAGCTTGCCCCTCTTTCACCAACAAGCGAGTTACTCGCGTAGTCCCCATCGCCGAGGGAGCTGCCAATTTAATCACATCCCCCTGGGGCTGGAGGCGACCCAGAGCCGCGATCGTTTTTGTAGCACTGGCAACCGTAGGACTGGGACTGGGGGTCGCGGTGGAAGAACGCTCCGGCGGTCGCAGGGCCATAAAAATACCCAGACCAGCTACCCCTAAGGATGCCACAATTAGAACCGGTAACCACTTACCTGCATGTTTTTGAAACTGATCCACCACTCAAGACACTCCAGGGAGGGATAGGGATTTAATGATTCTAAACAATTCCGTCCCCTGTCG
>JBJTUO010000229.1:0-4822 GCA_046080785.1 Leptolyngbyaceae cyanobacterium
GTCCCCCAACAGGGGAGTGTGGGCATCGTGCGGGTTTCTGGGCCCCAGGCGTTCCCGATCGCCCAGACTCTCTTCCAGGCTCCTGGCAATCAACCATGGGAGAGCCATCGCATCCTTTATGGGCATATCCGCCATCCCCAGACCAACCAGCTCGTAGATGAGGCGTTGCTGCTGCTGATGCAAGCACCCCGTTCCTACACCAGGGAAGATGTGGTGGAGTTTCACTGTCATGGTGGCATGATCGTGGTGCAGCAGGTGTTACAACTTTGTCTGGAGCAGGGCGCCCGCCTGGCTCAGGCGGGAGAGTTTACCTTGCGAGCCTTTTTGAATGGACGGTTAGACCTGACCCAGGCCGAAAGCATTGCCGACCTGGTGGGGGCAAAATCACCCCAGGCCGCTACCCTGGCCCTGGCGGGGTTACAGGGCAAGCTGGCCCATCCCATTCGCCAGTTGCGACTCACCTGTCTGGATATTCTGGCTGAGGTAGAAGCCCGCCTTGATTTTGAAGAAGACCTGCCACCCCTAGCTGAGGCAGAGATCCGACACCGGCTGGCGGATGTGGAGCGGCGGGTTAGCCAGATTGTGGCCACCGCAGATCGGGGAGACCTGCTTCGCACCGGGCTGAAGGTGACGATCGTGGGCCGCCCCAATGTGGGTAAATCTAGCCTGCTGAATGCCTGGAGCCGCAGCGATCGGGCGATTGTCACTGACTTACCGGGCACCACCCGCGACCTGGTGGAGTCTCAACTGGTGGTGGCTGGCATTCCGGTGCAGGTATTGGATACGGCGGGAATTCGAGAAACCCAGGATCAGGTGGAACAACTAGGGGTGCAGCGATCGTGGCGGGCCGTCCAGTCTGCTGACCTGGTCTTGTTTACCTTGGATGCCACGACTGGCTGGCTGGCTGCCGATCAGGAGATCTACGACCAGGTGAGCCATCGGCCACTGATCCTGATCTTGAATAAGGTTGATTTGCTGCCACACGCTGCCCTCCCCCAACTGCCCGTGGCGGCAAACCATCCCATGGTCAAAACCGCTGCTGCCTTAAATCAGGGTATTGATGCCTTAGAAGCGCAGATCGTGGCCTTAGCCCAGGCCGGTAAAACCCAGGTGGCCAATTTAGACCTGGCCATCAATCAGCGTCAGGCAGAAGCCCTGACCCGCGCCCAGCTGGCTTTGCAACAAGTGCAGGCGACCATCGCCAACCAGTTGCCCCTCGATTTCTGGACGATCGACCTGCGCAGTGCCATTCAAGCCCTGGGGGAGGTGATTGGGGAGGATGTCACCGAATCAGTGCTCGATCGCATCTTCAGTCGATTTTGCATCGGCAAGTGACTGGCTGCTGTAGAAGGCTGGGTTCAAAGTTGACTGTGCCCTGTAACCAAGGAAACGTGAGAAACTAAACCCTAGACTCTCTCGCCTGCAGCTTCTTGTTATGTCCTTAGACGCGATGTTTTGTGAGTGCACTTTCTTTCCCAGAACCGGGGGGGGTGGGAGATGACCATTTCTCGCACTATTTGCCTTGGGTTTCTGGCCCTGATTGCGATCGGCTCCCTCTTGCTGACCTTACCCAGTGCCAGTACCGAGGTCTGGCAGTGGCAGCATGTGATTACCGCCCTCTTTACTTCCACCTCCGCAGTCTGTGTCACAGGACATGCGGTCGTTGATACTGGCACCTATTTTTCTCCCTTTGGGCAGGCGGTCATTTTGGTGCTGGTACAGATAGGGGGCCTGGGCTATATGACTGTCACGACGTTCCTGTTACTGCTCTTGGGCCGTCGCTTTGGCCTGAGAGAAAAACTTGCCCTGCAGCAAGCCCTCGACCGCTCTGAGCTGGAAGGGGCGGCTCAAATCCTAAAATCGATTGTGGCAACCACTTTGTTTTTTGAAATCACTGGCATTTTTCTGTTGATGCTGGTGTTTTATCCCCAGTATGGGTTCGATCGCAGTCTCTGGTTGTCTACCTTCCATAGCATCAGTGCCTTTAATAATGCCGGGTTTAGTTTGTTTAAGGATAATTTGATCGGCTACCAATCTTCCTTTTTACTAAACCTGGTGATTACCGGCCTTATTATTTTTGGGGGCATCGGCTACGAGGTGATCTTTGAGTTCTATCTTTGGGGCCGCGACCGGCGTTCTGGCTGGCGACGGCTTTCTGACTTTTCTCTCAATTTTAAGGTGGCAGTCAGCACGACGGTGATTTTGCTATTTGGGGGGATGCTGGCCTTTTTGTTTGTGGAAAGCCGTAACCCAGCCACCCTTAGCCCAATGGATTGGCAGACGCGGCTACTGGCTGCCTGGTTTCAATCTGTCACCCCCAGAACTGCGGGTTTCAATACCATCGACATTGGCAAAATGACCACCGCTGGGCTGTTTATCACCATTGCCTTAATGTTTATTGGAGGCAGCCCTGGGGGGACGGCAGGGGGGATCAAGACAACGACCTTGAGGGTTTTGACCAGTTGCACTAAAGCAATTTTGCAGGGCAAAGAAGAAGTCAATTTGTATCAGCGGCAAATTCCTCTCTCTCTGATTTTGAAGGCCGTTGGGGTGTTAGTCGGGTCGGCTGCGACGGTGATTGTGATGACCGTATTAGTTGCCCTCTGTGATCCCGAATTGCCCTTTGTGCAGATCTTGTTTGACACGGTTTCGGCCTTTGCGACCGTTGGCCTATCGACGGGGCTGACCTTTGATGCCAATCTATCAGACCTTTCCAAGGTGATCCTGGCCGCTACCATGTATCTGGGCCGGGTGGGGGTATTGCTCTTGATGAGCGCGGTGTTGGGCGACCCAAAACCCAGTTTTGTTAAATTCCCGGAAGAGAATCTGTTGGTGGGTTAGTCAGACAGAATTTTGACGCTTACAGAGGGCATCTGCCCTGGTAAGTTAATCAAAGTAAGGAATTTTGCTTTGATCTATTGCAGTTCAGTCAGGAGAACAGCCATCGGCCCCAGGGGCAGCGACGCTGAAATCATTATGGGCAGTTTGTCATCACTGAATTTTTTTCAAGGTCTACGGGCCGATCGTAAAAATAAGCAGTTTGCCGTCATCGGCCTGGGGCGGTTTGGTCGGGCCGTCGCAGGAACTCTCCACAACCTGGGGCACGATGTGCTTTGTGTTGATTCTGATGAAAATCGAGTGGCTCAAATTTTGGCCGATCGGCTGGCCATCCATGCTCGCCAGTTGGATTCTACCAACCCGGCAGCCTTAAAAGAAGCTGGGATTTTTGAGCAGGATACCGTGATTGTGGCGATCGGCAACTACGTCCAGGAGAGCGTGATTACCACCCTGCATGTGAAGGAAGGCGGTGTACGCCATGTAGTGGCCAAAGCCTCGTCAGAAATCCACATGAAGTTGCTCTATCGGGTAGGGGCAGACCATGTTGTGTTTCCAGAACATGAAATGGGCTGTGAAATGGCGCGATCGCTGACCCGTCCTGGTATCTTAGACCGATTTGACTTGGATCCGGAGAACAGTATTGTGGAGGTGATCATACCCGAACAGTTTCATGGCAAAACCATCGAAGAACTGCAACTGCGCAGTAACTATGGGCTGAATGTGCTGGCAGTCAGCGAGGAAGACCACTTCGAGATTAATCCTTCTCCCAACCACTATCTCACCAAAGGGTCTGCGATCGTGGTGATAGGCTCCAATCAAAACATCAACCGACTGCCGGTTTAACGTCAATGCGACGAGGCTAAAAAATAGGCGTTGCTGAAAAGCAGGATGAATTGAACCGAAGTTTCAAGAGTAGCGATCAGTATACCCCCTCCTGTTTATCGAACCCCTCAATTATTGGCTGTCATTCCCGTGGAAACGGGAATCCAGGTTAGGAACTTCTACCAGGATAGATTCCCGCCTACGCGGGAATGACGAACAGTTCAGTAACCTCATGAATTATCCAGGTTTAACTGAGACTCGACTATATCAAGTCCAGCCTCAGCTTTTTTACAGGCTTTTCTAGTCTGTCAGACTCACTTTACCAAAAGGCGGGTTGATGGCGAATCAGGTTGAGAAATTCTTCACGGGTTTTGGAGTCTTCCTGAAAGACGCCTACCATTGCACTGGTTACAGTCCAAGAACCGGGCTTCTGCACACCTCGCATCACCATACACATATGAGTTGCCTCCATTACCACTGCCACACCTTGTGGCTCTAAGATCTCTTGCACAGCTTCAGCAATCTGGCGGGTCAATCGTTCTTGCACCTGAAGCCTGCGAGAATACATCTCAACAATCCGGGCTAGTTTGCTTAGACCTACAACTTTCTGGTTGGGAATGTAGGCCACATGCACCCTTCCTAAAAAGGGCAACATATGGTGCTCACACAGACTGAAGGCATTGATATCCCGCACTAAAACCATTTCATTGTGCCCTTCGTCAAAAATGGCACCATTGACCAACTCTTCCAACGATTGTTGATAGCCACTGGTCAAGAATTGCAGAGCTTCAGCCACCCGCTTGGGGGTTTTAAGCAATCCTTCGCGCTCCGGATCTTCCCCCACTCCTAGTAAAATTGTGCGAACAGCATTCATCATCTCATCCTGACTTTCTTCGGATGGCGGATGTAATTTGGGTTCAAGCTTACCGTACAGAGTATTGCGATCGGGCCGGGGTTGTAGCGTTGAAGCAACCTCTGTTGAGCGTTGCGATTTGCCTGGGGTAGAACCGTTAGTACTGGTAGAAGAAGCAATTGTCATGGTAGACCTAACCATTAAAGAATAAAGGAAACAACACCCGACGCTAGGCGGGCAGGGGATGGAAGCCTAAAATGTGCCGACATTAGGCATAATTTTCAGTTCTTCAATTACGGCCTGCGCCGG
>JBJTUO010000230.1:0-23292 GCA_046080785.1 Leptolyngbyaceae cyanobacterium
TAGTTCCCCAGCGACAGAGCCTGCCGGGGCGGCGATCGTCACTTGATGCCCCCGTTGCTGTAAAGCCAGGGCACAGTTCTGAACGGTTAGCTCCACACCCCCGCCCAATCCAGAGCCCAACGGCCCAACGGGGGTAGACACCAAAAGCAGTTTCAATACCCTTACACCCTAAGCCTGTTCAGATGGGTTGACAGCAACAGGAGCCTGGGGCAGTTCCAGGGGCAGAGCCTCGGTGGCCGCTAGGGGGAGCGGTTCCCCTGGTAGGGACGCAGAGCCTGGCCCCAGCTTTTGACTGAGCAGCTCTCGCTGGTTAATCAGATAGATACTGACCAGAGTGAAGCAGACTCCCGCAGTTTGAATCGGGCTCAGCATCTCTGCCAAAAACCGATTGCCAAACAGCAGGGCAAATACGGGTGTTAAGAAAGTGAGGGAGCTGAGACTGGTGAGACTGCCCCGTGCAGCGAAATAAAAGAATAAGCCATAGGCGATCGCACTGCCAAAAATTGTGGAGTAGCTGATGGCCAGCCAGTTGGCCCAATCGAGATTGACCCACTGGGCTGATTCTAATTTGGCAGACAGGGCAAATAGGGGAAGGCCACCTAAAATCATGTGCCACCCGGTTGCCGCGATCGGGTCAGCGTGACGGGCCACATAGCGCATCAGAATGGTGCCCACCGCCATCGACAGAGCGGCCAGTAACATCAGCCATTGCCCATTTTGGAACAGGTCGGCCAGTAGATTAGTCCCAAACTGCTCTGCTCCTGGTAAGCTGCCCTTTTGCAACAGCGTCATAATCCATTGATCGGGAAGCCCCAGCAGACTGATACCCAAAATACCCAACAATAAGCCCAACCAGCCCCACAGGCCAATTTGCTCGGCAAACAACCAGCGAGCCATCAGAGCGACCGCCAGCGGTTGAGAATCAATCATGACCGAGCCTAAGCCCGCCCCGGTGCGCACCAACCCCTCTGCCAAAAAGCCCTGAAACAGAGTGCCATCCACCAGGGCAAATAGACCAATCCAGCCCCAAGCTCGCCAGCCCTGGGGTTGGGAGCGGCCCAACCAGACAGCCGTGAGCAGCACCAACACCCCAGCAGGCACAAGGCGGACGCCAGCCATAAAGAATGGGGATGTATGGGGCATGACTCCCTTCATTGCCACCATGGCTGTGCCCCAAAAAAAGAAGGGCGCAATCAGCAACAGCACCAGCAACGGCGATCGCTGGTTAGGGGAGATTGCTGACGGCCCAGGGGAAGGAGTCGGTTGTTCGGTTACAGATGAAGAGGTCATGGGGCAGAGGCCATTAGATAGACGGATCAAAGGCAAACTATTGATCAAATTCTACCGAATTATTTCAAACTATTAAGCAGCATCGAAAGGATGTCACACCCCTTCCAATTCTTCGTCGGTCAACTCATAGAGATTGCGTAATTGCTCCAGTTTTTCAGCATCGGCATGCCAAAAGCCGCGGCCATGGGCTTCCAGCATTCTGGCCACAATATTGCGGAAGGCCTCTGGGTTCGCTTTCCTGAGCTGCTCCGCCATTGCTGGATCTAGGGCGTAGGTGTCTGCAGCCTGGTCGTAAACCCAGCTTTCCTGGAAGTCAGCCGTGCCCCCCCAGCCAATCAGAGCGGTCATCCGTTGAGAGACCTCGTAAGCGCCTCCAGACCCCTGGGCCACCATGGCCTCGGCCCAACGAGGGTTGAGCAATTTTGTGCGGTATTCCATGCGCAGCAGGTCTTCCAGACTGCGGGACGTGGTGTCTTTCGAGAAACTCTCCACAAAACTGGCGGTCACCTTGCGGCCCTGTTGCAGTTCCGCGGCCTTTTTTAGCCCCCCCGTATTGGCGTAGTATTCCTGAATGTCAGTGAGGCCGTACTCTACCGAATCAATTTCTTGCACAATCCGATTGGTCGTGTTCAGCAAGGTTTGGAGGACTTCAGGACGGGCCTGCCCCTTATCTTGTCTGCCGTAGCTAAAGTGATTGCGGCTGACCCAGGTTTGCCCCAGGTCTGTACCCGACTCCCAATTAGAGGCGGTAACCTGATCGTTGACCAGGGAGCCAAAGTCTCCCGCCGGGTTAGAGAATAATCGGGCTGAGCTATTTTCAATACCCTGAGATTGGAGGGTGAGCGCGTGTTTACGGATGAAGTTTTGATCTTGGGGTTCAGGGGCCAGGGCTGCCCGTTGAAACAGATCATCCAGTAACTCAATAATGTTGACAAAACTATCGCGAAAAATACCCGACAAGTTGGCCAGCACATCAATGCGAGGATGCCCGACCTCCCCTAATGGCTTGAGCTCGTAGCGCACAATCCGCCCCGTTCCTTCTTTCACGGGTTCGGCCCCCACCAGCTCCAACAGAATGCCAAGGGACTCTCCCTTGGTCTTGATCGCATCCAGGCCCCACAACATGACCGCCACCGTTTCCGGGTAGGCCCCCTGCTCTTGCAGATGGCGTTGCAAAATCTGTTGGCCGATCGCCCGGCCCCGCTCGTAGGCAGCGGCAGAGGGCATGCGGTAGGGATCCAGTGCATGGATGTTGCGGCCCGTGGGCAGCACGCCCGGCCCATCTCGCAGCAGGTCTCCTCCTGGTGCGGGGGGAATGTATTCCCCATTCAGCCCGCGCAGCAAATTGGTCAACTCATCCGTATTTTGGGCCAGCAATTCCCGAATTTGAAGCGCTTCTTCCAGAGGGGGGGTGTTGCCATTCAGGTCAAACTGTTGCAGCAGGGTTGGGCGATCGCAGCCTTCAGCAATGGCGGCAATGGCAGCAGCAGGGAGCCGATCGCCCAGATAGGCTTGCAGATAGGTGGCTAGCTCCTCTGCTGTGGGGGGGTGACCAAGGGTATGCAGCCCTGCTGAAAACAGGCGATTTTCCAGGACTTGCAGATACTCGTAGAGCCTGACCAAGTAACGATCAAACACTTCTGCACTAAACAGGCGGGCATTTTCGGGGGTAAACTCAATCCCCAACTGTCTGGCCTCTTGAAAGGGACAGTCGGCATCCAGGCCAGTATCCACCACCTTTTTACAGATGGCCGCTTGCAGCCCATCGTTTTTCTCTGGGTCTTCCCGGTATTCTTGGATCAAATCCCGCAAGTTCACCAGTTCTTTATACAACCCAGCCCGACCGTAGGGGGGGATGTTGTGGGAGACTAAGACGCCGTAGCCCCGCCGCTTAGCCAGGATAGATTCTGATGGATTGTTAGCAGCGTAGAGGTAGAGATTGGGCAAATTACCCAGGAGAATGTCTGACCAGGAATAGCCCGTATTCCCCAGGGGCGAGCCCGGCAACCATTCCACCGTGCCATGCATGCCAAAGTGGACGATCGCATGGGCCTGAAACCCTTGCTGCAGCCACTGGTAAAAAGCCGCATATTGGGGATGGGGCGTCATATCCCGCTCAAACATCAGCCGCATCGGATCCCCAGCAATGCCCAGGGGCGGCTGTACCCCAATCCAGACATGGCCCACTTGAATGCCCCCTAACAGCAGTTCATCTCCCAGGGTTTTGATGCCGCTATCTCGCAGAGACTTCCAGTTTTTCTCAATCCAGGAGGTGCGCAGGTAGCCCAGCCATTGCTCCAGGGTGCGAACGTTGACGGTCGTAATCGGCGCTAACAAAGCTTCTTGCTGCTCACTGCCAGCAGGAATCCACCCATTTCCCAGTTGATCGGCATCCCTGACTTGCTGGATCAGGGCCTCTCCATCCTGCGGCAGGTCCCCAAGGGTATAGCCCTCAGCCTTGAGGGCACGCAACAGCGCCAGCAAAGACTGGGGCACATTCAGTAACGCCGCTGTTCCGACCGCGCCATAACCGGGAGGAAAGCCATAGAGCAAAATGGCAATCCGCCGTTTTGCCGGAGGAGTCCGGTGTAACTCGATCCAGTGTTTAACCCGCGCTGTTAACCGTTGCACCCGATCGGGCACCAGGTAAATCTCTTCTCCGACCAACCCTCCGATGGGAACCGTGTCGATCGCCCCATCCAACTCGGGTAGGGCATACAACACCACGCTTTGGAGACCACCAATGCCCTTGCGCGTCCAGGAGTGAATATCCTGAATCAGCAGAGGCGCTGCCACACTGTAGGGCACATTTTTGGCACCGAGAATCCGTTTTGCAACCTCTACCTGCCGCCCTGCCTCCATCGATCCCGCTGGTCCTCCCACCAGGGGAAACCCGATCGTCGAGACAATGGCATCCACTGTCACTGCTTCACTAGACAGGGATGGGGTCTCGATCAGGCCTTGAGCGCGACGCTCCTGCTCATAGGTCGTTGTCATCCAATCCCGCACCGCCACATGGCCCTCCACCCCATTGATAAAAATGGGGAGAGGCAGCAACCCCGCCGCCTCAAAGGCCCGGATTAATTGGGGAATGTAAGCCTGCCTGGTAATCACATGCTTGCGATATAGCAGCAACCCAACGACTGGCGTATCCCTTGCCGCTTCCTGTTTTTTGCCCCGATACCACTCCCAATAGGCCCGGGGCGACTCAAAATAGCCCAAGTGATCGGGATGCAGCAATCCCATATTGGGTGTCTCCAGTACCGGCGGAACCTCACCCACCTCAAGCCCCAGGTAGGTCTCCGCCAGAAACCAGAACAGAGCCACTACATTTTCAGTGCCCCCTGCATTCCAGTAGCCATAGATAATCAGCCAGTTACGCAGATCCTGCACCTTGCCGATCGGTACATATTTCAATAGCTTGGGGCCAGCCTTGAGGAAACTGAGATAACCCGCTAACCGGTCTTCTTCTCGGCTGTTGGTAAACTTGCTGAGGATAAATTGCACGGGCTTGGGCATCCCCTTGGGGCTGTCGCCAATGGCAAACTTGCCCAGTCGGGTCAGGCTGATCAGTTCCAATGCTGACTCAAATACCAGCCGAATTGGAACCTGTTGAGCCCGCTGTCGCAGCCAAGTCACCTGGTCATAATCAAACAGCAGGCTGGCAAACAAGACCTGCGCCCCTGTTAAAGCCGCCTCTATCGCTGCTGGGTTTGCAACCAGATCCCGATCGCTAAAAGTAAGGATTTCCAGGTCGGGGCAGCGGGCTTGAGCCAACTGAGCGGCCTGCTGATAAAGGTTGGCGTTAAATGACTCAAATCCGGCAATCAAAACGATGCGGGGCATGGTTCACCTCCAATCCCATCCTTCCTCTAATTGGGTAGAACTATTTTGATCTTACAGAATTGAGCGTAAAGCCCATGCTTTAAGGAGTGGGCGATAAGCTTGCTTCCCCAATTGAAAAATTCAATCCACAAAGCGGATAAATTTATTCTTGCCCAGTTGCAACACCTTACCTACCAGAGCATCTGGAGTGTCAAAAGTGAGGTTAACCTCTGTCACCCGATCGCCCTCAAACCGCACAGCCCCACCCTGGATCTGCCGCCGCGCCTCTGAGCTACTCTTACACAGACCAGAGGCACTCACCAGGTAGAACAACTTGACCGGAAACTCAATGTTCGACAGCGAAAATTCTGGCACCCGGTCTGCTTGAGTAGAAGCCCCCTTTACCAATGCTGCCGCATCCTGCTGAGCTTGCTTAGCAGGCCCATCCCCGTGGTACTGGGCCGTAATCGTTAAGGCCAGTAATTTTTGGGCCTCCCGGGGATTTTGGGGCAACTGATCTAAAGCGAGATTAGTCAATAGCTCAAAATATTGCTTCAGCAGATGATCCGGGGTTTTCTCCAACTTAGAGTACATGGTTAAGGGGTCTTCCGTCAGGGCAACATAGTTGCCTAGGGACTTTGACATTTTTTGACTTCCATCTGTCCCCAACAGAATCGGCAGCAGCACCCCAAATTGAGGCCGCAGGCCAAAATGGCGCTGGAGGTCGCGGCCCACAGCGATATTAAACTTTTGATCGGTTCCTCCTAACTCCACATCGGCGGCGATCGCAACGGAGTCATAGCCCTGCATCAGGGGATAGAGAAACTCATGTAGGTAGACCGGGTTACCCTGCTCATATCGTTCGGCAAAGCCTTCTTTAGCCAGCATTTGCCCCACGGTCATGGTGCCCAGCAGTTCTAAAATTTTGCCCAAATCCAGCTTAGACAGCCACTCGGAGTTGTAGCGAATTTCCAGGCGATCGGGGGTGTCGAAGTCAAGGATGGGGCGCACCTGATCCAGATAGGTTTTGGCATTTGTTGCCACATCTGCTTCAGTCAGTTGCTGGCGCACCTCTGACTTGCCGGTCGGGTCTCCAATCCGAGCGGTAAAGTCTCCAATAATCAGAACCGCCGTATGGCCGGCATCTTGAAAAGCCCGCAGGGTTCGCACTGGAATACTATGACCTAAGTGAATCTCAGCCCCTGTTGGATCGATGCCTAGCTTGACCCGCAGCGGCCGATCGCAGGTCTGGAGTCGCTTTACCAGGTTCTCGTCCGGGTTTGTCGAATCAGCCTGATCGGGGAAAATTTCACTGATCCCCCGCCGCAACCAGTGAAAAGACTGATTAGATGTGCTTTCAGGCTTGTTATCCTGTAGCGATCGGGAGGCGACTATCAAATTAGATTTATCGTTCACGACTTAGAAACAGAGGATTATAATGAGGCAAACTCACAATATAGGGTCACAATAAATGATCACGTTCTAGACAGGGCTAATTACCCGTACCGGAGTCAGCCTGACCCTACTCTACCCCGATTTGTGAAACCTTATTGCCAGTCCAGGCCCATCTTTTCGAGGTTGCCGCTTTTTATTTTGTCAAATAATTAAACCAATCGAGCATTTTCCTCAAAGTTATAGTCATCCGAGGTTTATCAAAATACCGTGTCATCCAACGCTTTACGCAACCAACCCAAGCAGTCTGCTGTTCCTGATACGCTCCATCAATTTATCAAGGCCGTCACAAAAGTAACGGGTGCCAGCGTCCTTGGTATTACGATGCTGACAAGTTCGATCGTGGCAGGGGGGTTGGTGGGTCTGGCGATTAGTTTCCGCAACCTGCCTGATGTCAGAATTCTCCGTAGCTATGCCCCCAGTCAAACCACCTATATCTATGACATGAAGGGCAAGCTTTTGGCCAGTCTGCATGGAGAGGCTAACCGCAGCGTTGTGCCACTGGATAAAATTTCACCTCACCTGAAGCGGGCTGTTATTGCGATCGAAGATAGCCACTTTTACCAACACACTGGCGTTAATCCTGGTGCGGTCACCCGCGCCTTGATTGCTAACTGGACAGAAGGCCGTACGGTAGAAGGTGGCTCTACCTTAACCATGCAGTTGGTTAAAAACTTATTTCTAACCCCAAAGCGAGCATTTAGCCGCAAATTAGCCGAGTCAGTTCTGGCAACACGGGTTGAGCAGGTCTTCTCTAAAAACCAAATTTTGGAGATGTACTTAAACCAGGTGTACTGGGGGCATAACACCTATGGCGCAGAAACCGCTGCTCAAAGCTATTTTGGTAAGCACGCTACAGATTTAAACCTGGCTGAGTCAGCATTGATGGCTGGCCTGATCCAGGCTCCAGAGAGTTTGAGCCCCTTTGTTAATTACAAGTTCTCGAAACAACGGCAAAAAGATGTTCTCAATCGGATGGCAGACCTGAAGTGGATTACCCCTCAAGAGGCTGATGCTGCCTATAAACAACCCTTAAAGTTTGGAGAAATTACTTCCTTCCGCGGCAGTCAATTGCCCTACATCACAGAAGCTGCGACTCAAGAACTGACGCAGCGGTTTGGTAAGGATGCCTTGATTAAGGGGGGCATGCGAGTCCAAACCACGGTTGACTCTAAAATGCAACGGATCGCTGAGGATACAGTGCTATGGGGCAACCAAAAGTTAAATAATCAGGGGGTGTATGCCGACCAAATGGCGTTGGTTGCCGTCGATCCCCGTACTCACTACGTCAAGGCGATGGTTGGTGGCGTTGATTATAAGAAGAGCCAATACAATCGAGCCACTCAGGCAATGCGGCAGCCGGGCTCAGCCTTTAAGCCGTTTGTCTACTATGCAGCCTTTGCATCAGGAAAGTATACTCCAGATTCTATCGTCAACGATACCCCAGTAAGCTATCCCGATGGCTATGAGATGTACTATCCCCAGAACTATGACAACACGTTTGCTGGGCCAATCTCCATTCGACGAGCCCTGGAAGTCTCCCGTAACATCCCTGCAATCCGGTTGGGGCAAGAAATCGGTCTGAATAAAGTAATTGATGTCGTGCGGACGATCGGGATTCGCAGCCCAATTGAGCCAGTGGTCTCGCTTCCCCTTGGTTCTGTAGATTTAACTCCCTTAGAGATGGCTGGTTCCTACGCGACCCTTGCCAGCAATGGCTGGTACTCAGAAACGACACTAATAGCCCAGGTGACAGATAGCTCAGGTAATGTGCTGCTGGATAACACACCGAAGCCTCAACTTGTTCTAGACCCCTGGGCTACGGCTTCCCTTACTGATGTTTTGCGGGGGGTTGTGGATCGAGGAACTGGCGTTGAAGCCCGATTTGGTCGCCCAGCCGCAGGTAAAACCGGAACCACCTCATCGGAACGGGACATCTGGTTTGTCGGTTATGTACCCCAACTTGCAACAGCGATTTGGGCAGGCAATGATAATTATTCCCCAGTAGGTCAGGGGGCAACAGGAGGCGGGTTTATTGCACCCATCTGGCGAGAGTTTATGTACCAGGCTCTGCAAAATACCCCTGTTGACAACTTCCGATCGCCCTCTGAGTTCCAAAAGCCATAGACAAAAAATTAGGTTTGGTCTAAAAGCAGTTTTCGCTGGTGTGAGGTACATGGCAATGCCTGTAATACCTGTCCAGCAAGATTTCTGTTGTACCCTGTTCGATCAGGAACCGTTATAAAAGCGCAACTGTTAACCTTAGTTCTCAATTTCAGATCGCATTCTCTGCAGGGTTTGATTCATCTGATCAAACATCTGCTGGGGAGTTACACCAAACTGGCCCAATTGTGTTTTCAACTGTTCTACAGTCATTTGAGCCATAAAGTCATCAGATAACTCAAACCGCTTCATGAAGATGCGATACCGATCCATGATGGCTTCCATTTGTTCAATAAACAGTTTTTTACCTTCACGATCAAACTTGCCGTAACTACCTCCCATCTGCATGAGAGACTGGTAATCGCTAAATAGTTGTTTGGCCTCTTCCTGGACAATTTCAGATTCAAAAAATCCCATTGCTTTCACTAAGAAGTATTGAAGTATTAAAGAGATTAATTTTATGTTAGGTCATTGCTCAAGGTTCGTTAAGTAGGGGTTCCCCTACCAATCTCCAGATTCAGAGCACTCAACGTGAACGAAAAAAATCAAACAGCCCCCTGGGCTTCTGCTGCTTCAGGAGATCAGATTGAACTTTCTGAGTCTGATCACTTTTATCCGGTAGATTTTGTGGGATTAATGGGGTCACATCTAATTTAGCCGCATACTTTACTGCCAGGGTATTTTGTGGATTGAGCTTCAGTGCCTGGCGACAGTGTACTCTTGCCATGCCAAACAATTTTTGATGAAAATAGGCCAGACCTAATAGGGCATGATAGTCGCTATTGGTGGGCTCTAATTTAATCGCATCCCGCAGTTCCTGAACCGCAAAAGGCCAATTTTGCTTACTCATATAATCCTGTGCCCGCCGGTAATGGCGTTGAGCGTAGGTTTCGGTCGGCGCTTCCGGGTGGAGCATCAAGGACGCCAACGGATTAGAATTGACCCCCTTTGCTGCTACCAACCCTATTCGTTTTTCTGTAACTGGTTTTTCCCCTAAATTCAGGCGAAAATAGGCCAGATTCAGTTCGTGCAGTTGTTCAGTAATATCTGCAAATTCAGCCAAAGATTGGTACTGCAACTCAGCCAATTCACTAATGCTATGTTCATAGAACATGTCAACTTGATGGATTGGCTGTCGGATCAACTCGTTTGCCATTGCTCCCGCCGGTTGCCAGCCTTCTCGGTGGAGGCGACGCACCTGAATCCGAAGCACAACTTTATACTCTGAACGACCTTTTTCTTGCTTAAGCCGCTGGTAAGCAGGGTTAACCAAGCGAGAGAAAAGTTGGCCAGCGATCTCTCGGGTTGCAGCAGCATCCTGATCGCGATGATCAGGATGCAAAATTTTGGCAACTTGCCGATAACGCTTGAGCACACGCTGATCATCGGCAGTCAGTGCTAAACCCAGTACAGAATAGGGATCAGTGAGTTTATCAAACCAGTCAGGTAGAAATCCCCCAATTGTCATTCTTAGTTTGCCTGCTGGGTAACACTAGTCAATAATTTACGACGCTTCTGGCGTAAACCAGGATTACCAGAGTAATTCTCAAAGACTTTTCATAAAGACTTTACGAAGATCTGATGATTGCTCATTCCCGTACAAGCTCAGTATTCACCTCGTTAAGAGAACGACGTTTCAACTCAACCGACTGCGATCGGGGCAGCAGGTCAAAAACCTTACGAAATTTATCATCTACTTGCTCAAAGGCCAGGATGCCTGTCTGATTTAAGACGACCTTGCCCTTCGGGTCTAGCAGGACGGTTTGAGGTACTAGCCCCTGATAGTAATAGCCTGCATCCTTGGGAGCAGGGGTTGCCTGGAGCGGGATAGAATCAACCCGAATGGGGAGGAAATCTGCCACTCGCCCATAAAATGCTTGTAATTGAGAAATGACTGTGGTGTATTGCTTACAATCAGCACTGTCGTCGACGTAGTAAACAATCAATATCGGGCGATCTCGCTTCAACGCCTGCTCCAGGGTAAAGCGGGGGGGCACCAGTGAGCCATTACCGGCATACAGGGCAAAAATTTCGCCATCATAGTGATCGTCGGTTAAGCCTGCCCATGCTGGCACCGGGTTTATAGTCAGCAAGAGGCTAAGGGCTAACAGGAGAATAACGCCTAGCCGTTGTAAGGCGGGCCGAATCCCTCGAAATTGCTGGGATATCCAACCTGTCATGGCAGATAAAATGGCTAGCAGCGATAGAAAACTCATAGCAGTTAAAAACTTTTTCCTTGACAGCAATTGATGGCATCAGCCCATTCCCATTCTGGAGCAAGTCGAGCATTGTAACAATTCTGATCTGCCAGGGGCTTGGCAGGTAACTATTCCTACTTAAACAAAGTTGTAGCGAGTTTGTTTAAGCGTTATCATATAAGCATGAGTATGGCAAACAGTACATCGTCACTTGATCAGTCTGACAAGCCGATCCGCTCTTTAGAAGATGCGTTTGAGCGTTGTCAAAGCAAGGGCATGCGTTTGAGCCGTCAACGTCGCTTTATTTTAGAACTGCTCTGGCAAGACCAGGAGCATCTCTCAGCCCGTGAAATCTACGATCGCCTCAACCGCCAAGGCAAAGATATTGGCCACACCTCCGTCTATCAGAATCTAGAAGCCCTATCTGAAAATGGCATTATTGAGTGCATTGAACGCTCAGATGGCAGATTGTACGGTAATATTAGCGACTCCCATAGTCATATCAATTGTCTGGATACTGACCAGATTTTAGATGTCCATATAGAACTACCTGAATCTGTGTTACGCCAGGTAGAAGCCCAAACCGGAGTCCACATTACTGGGTATCACATTGACTTTTACGGCTACCGTGAGTCGCCTTACGAAGAGGGCGTTTGAAAAGTATCCGGCGGTTAAAACCGCTGCTAAGTACCTAGAATCAAAAATTACCTGGCATAACCCCGACTTCAGTCGCCAGGGTCACAGACAGACAGGCTTTTAAAGCATCCTCTAGGGCAAGCCGCCAGGTTGGCGATTAAACTGACGGTGTAGGGTAATCACTTCTAACTATGAGTACTTCCATCGCAGACCGCTCCATTCAAAGGATCCTGCAATCCCAGCGCGCTTTTTTTAACACCGGGCAAACCCGTGCCCTGTCCTTTCGTCTAGCCCAGCTACAGCGGCTCAAGCAAGGGATTATCCAGTTTCAGGATGAGATTGTGGAGGCAGCCAAAGCCGATTTGGGCCGACCAGCCTTTGAGGCTTACTTTGAGATAGCCACCCTGACCGAAATCAATCTGGCTTTAAAAAAACTGAGATCGTGGGTTAAACCTCAGCCCGCCCCAACATCCATTGATTTATTTCCTGCCAAAGCCTGGACTCAACCAGAGCCGCTTGGGGTTGTATTAATCATAGGCCCCTGGAACTATCCCTTTCAACTGATGATTTCCCCCCTAGTGGGAGCGATCGCAGCAGGCAATTGTGCGATTTTAAAACCTTCGGAGTTAGCACCCCACACGTCGTCAATCGTGACCCGCTTAATTGAAACGGTCTTTGAGCCAGACCATGTAGCCGTGGTTGAAGGCGATGCCACAGTCAGTCAAGCACTCTTAGCTGAACAATTTGACCACATTTTCTTTACCGGAGGAACGGCGATCGGTCGGGTTGTGATGGCAGCGGCAGCCAAACACCTGACCCCAGTCACCTTAGAGTTGGGTGGCAAAAGCCCCTGTATTGTGGAGGCTGACATTCAGGTGGAGGTGGCCGCCAAACGGATTGCCTGGGGCAAATTTATCAACGCAGGGCAGACCTGTATCGCGCCTGATTATCTGCTGGTTAACCGGCGCATCAAACCAGCCCTATTAGAGGCGATCCAACAAGCTATTCGTGAATTTTACGGTGAGGATCCGGCCAGCAGCCCTGATTACGCACGGCTAATTAACCAGCGACACTTTAATCGGGTAGCAGCCCTGCTGGAAACTGGAGATCGGGTGATTGGTGGCCAAATTGACCCAGAAACCCGCTACATTGCCCCCACTGTGCTAGACAACATTGGTTGGGATGCCCCCATCATGCAGGAAGAAATCTTTGGGCCAATCTTGCCCGTATTGGAATATGACACCCTAGAGCAGGCGATCGCCTGGGTCAATGCCCGCCCCAAACCTCTGGCCCTCTACTTTTTTTCTCGCGATCAACACAAAAAACAACTGGTTCTACAGCACACTTCTTCTGGTGGGGTCTGTTTCAATGATGTTGTGATGCAGGTGGCAGTTGTTGGCCTCCCCTTTGGCGGAGTTGGGCAAAGCGGCATGGGTCGTTATCACGGTAAGGCCAGCTTTGATACCTTTTCTCACTTTAAGAGTGTGTTGCAGCGATCGTTCTGGATCGATTTGGGTTGGCGCTATGCCCCCTACACGATCGGGCGGCTCAACCAGATTAAGCGCATTGTAACTGGTTAATTCGTTTTGCAATGCGGTGGGGGCACCTTGATAGCTGTCATGCCAATAATCAACGCACCATTTCCAGACATTGCCTTGCATATCGCATAGACCAAAGGCATTGGGCGGAAAACTCCCGACATCAGTGGTCTCCTCTCGATAGATTCCTTAGAGCAAGAGTGTAGAGTTTCCCTTCATGCTGAGGGGAGCCTCAATTAATGGACGCAACTGGACTCGAACCAGTGACCCCCACGATGTCAACGTAGAGGTATCGCTATTAAAAGCGCATCCGACAAGGGGTTTTGAGAATTTCCAATAAATTTACGACCCATTTTCGACCCAAAATCATTTGCTTTACACTTTCTTTACTTTAGGACTGAAGTTCTACAAGTCGCTTTTTTTCGGGTCATCCTTCAGTAATCCCTTCGCTTTTGCCTCATCGATAGCCTTTTGAGCCAGGGTAACAAGCATATTCGACATTGAACGGTTTTCAAGCTGACATAATCTCTCGAAGTCACTCTTAAGGCCCGTTGGCATGACCACATTAATTCTCGGATTTTTGGCTGGCATCAGACAACCAACGTCAATAACTCATTAATTCTGCCACTTCACTACACAACCATTACAAAAGTGACATCACTATGACGTTATAGTTGTGGTACTCTCACCATTTAGAGTGTTACCGCTCAAAAAAATGCAAAGCCAGCCCCAGTAGTTTTGCAGGCTTCAAGGGCTGGCACCCCTTTACGGAGTTAAATCATCATGCCAGAAAATACTTCTGATCATTCAGGTCTACCTGAACAACCCTTTATCGACCTTCGCGATCGCCCTTCTCCTGACATTCTGCGAGTTCTAGCGATCGGTAGCCCCCAAGTGGTGCATCAGTATGTCATGGCTCAATTCAAGTATGGCTATGCCCGTCCTGATGAATGGTCTTCTCAGCTTCCAACGGTAAATGAAGGTGAGGTGATGCAGATACTCACGAAGCGGGTAAGTTTGATGGAGTAACTTACAAAGGCCCAAGAAAACCCTACCTTTTCTTATTAGCCCAGGAACTTGACTGGGCTTTTTTCATTCTTTCGGAGGAAATATACTCTTCATTAGGATACCCAAGTCTCAAACTGCAAAATGGCCCCTTAAGTTCTCTTAATCTTTATCCTTAATTTATCTTGATTTCTAGTAGTCAAAATAAATCTATCCCTATATTTTGAGTAGTATTTTCTTAACTTGACTGTACAACTCCTAGATGTAGAGTACACAGGCTGTTTGGTATTTGGCTAGTACGTGTAAACTAATAATAGATACGGAGATCTCTAGTTGCGACTGGGATGAAAACCGCTTAACTTGAGTTAAGGAGTGTATAACTCTAGCAAGCTTTCAGGAGGTGGTTGTGTTGTTGACATGCTTTGAGGTAGCAAAGTATTTCATCCGACTAGCGCATGAAACAGGGTCTTTCATTAGCAACCTGAAACTCCAAAAGCTTGTGTACTACGCTCAGGCATGGCACTTGGCACTTTTTGAGCAGCCGCTGTTTAACGAGGACTTTGAAGCGTGGATTCATGGTCCTGTAGTTCCTGAGCTTTACCACTACTATAAAAAGTTTGGTTGGCGACCAATTGATGAGGCTGCTGACCCGCAACTACCTGATGAAATTCGGGATTTTCTGAGCGAGGTTGTAGAAGAGTATTTCGCTTGCGATGCCTATGAATTGGAGCAAATGACTCATCTTGAAGATCCCTGGAATCGGGCAAGGGGTGGTTTGCCACCTGACGTACCCTCTAACCAGGTCATTTTGAAGGAATGGATGCAGGAGTATTACGCGGCGCGTGTCGAAGAAGAAGATTAGGAAGACTGAAGTCCCGAAAGATAGCTCATTCGGCATTCAACCAACAAAGCTGAAGCCCCCTCAAGGCATCAGCTTTTCGTTTAAGTATTTCAATGACACCCATGAAAAGTTTTCCTGTACTGAAAGAGAAGGCAGCTATTGGATCACCTTGATTACCCGCCTACGGGATTTGTCAGGGCTGACGGCTATAGAACTGCGGCAGGGTAATAATAAAACCTTGCGATGCCATCCCATTGATTGGAGCAGTAAGGGGGTGAGTGAAGCTTGCTTTGGGATTCCGGGTGAAGAGCAGTTGGTAGACACGCCCTATCAGTTTTCTCTAACCTCTAATGAGCATGGCAGAGTACATGGATTTTTTATCGAGAATATTTTCTTCGTGGTGTGGCTGGATGCAGAGCACCAACTTTACTCAGGCAATCCGGCTGGTAATTGAGCCTACTCAAAGTTCACCCCGGAAGGAGCGATGCAGGACAGTTTGAAACAGATGCTTTAACTGTGTGCCTAATAGGTAATCAAGCAACCAAACCAGAGGTGCTTGTCTAGCTGTCGGTTCTAGCAACCTAAGTGTTGACGCAACTGAGCTAGTTCCGCTGTTGGTAGACGACTGCCCACTTGCTCAAGCGTGATGAGCCAGGTACACAGTTGGTCGGCAGTTCTCAGTTTTAGCTGGTAGGCTTGGTCGATGATCCAGAGTAGACCATGAAAGGGCACTTGCTCCTGCTGGCACAGTTTTCGTAGGGGCTTTTCGTTGGTTAGCAATGTGCATCCAACGTTTTTCGCGTAGTAGAAGTTTAAGACATCGGGCAAACTCAAGCGTCCTGTCTTATAAGGTAGAGCAGCCTTTACCCACTCTTGCTTAGCTTCAATTTCCTGAATGCCAGCTTGTCGAATATTGTCTGCCAAGTTGGGAGGCTCCTCGCACTCTAATAGGACAACATCCAGAACTTGGGCTGTTCCCAACGCTGGTAATACGTCTAGCCCCTCTACAAAGCCTAGATCAATCAGAACATTAGCATCGACTAAAAAGGTCAATTCCCGTTCTCCTCCGTCCACCGTCGCAATTCTTGGCGTACCTCAGTAAGACTTTCTCCAAGGACTTCTGCGGCTCTAGAGGTGGTGATCTCCTCTTCTAACAATGCTAGGTAAGTGAGACGCTGTAGCCGATTCAGACAAGAAGGTTCGGGTAGGGTAGGCTGCTCACGATCGGGATATTTCTTTTTGAGCACCCCTATCTGCTGCCCAACTTGCTTTTTGCTGATAAAACTGAGTTGACCAGCACGCATCAGAATCGTGATGAGGCTGACATTGTATCGACATTTAAGGTCTGCTAAGAGGGGTTCTGGAATCCAGCGATCGCGATAGGCGTGTAGCTCTTTACGAAGGATATCTTCTGAGAGTAAAACCGCTCCTGCTAAATGGTCGGCAGATTTTTCCCGTGGATCTTTGCCTGCGGTTTGGGTTAGTGGTTCGGATGAAGCTTTGTATTCCTGACGATGAAAGATGAGGTGGGCAAGCTCGTGAAGAACCGTAAAGAATTGTCTCTCGGTGGGATGAATCGAGTTCACAAAAATCACGGCTCCCAGTTCATCCGTATAGGCAGAGAAACCGGAGATATCGTTAGGCAGAGGATGTAGCAGGATCTTCAATCCCTTGGCTTCTAAGAGTGCAAACACATCCCCGATCGGCGTTGATTCGCTTAAACCTAACCATTGGCGAATTTCTTTGGCGACTTCTTCAACCGCATATTCTTTGTACTCCTTGAGGGGACGTTGCTCTGGCAGGGCTGGTAACTCACCCAATAATTGCTCGATCGCGGCATAATCGATAGCCTTTTGGGTCAACAGGCTCCGCAACGTTGGGGTGAGAGCAGCGGGTTCGTCTGCGCGAAACAATAACCCAATCTCTGATGAGTAGGCTGCTCCATCAGAATTCGTTGCCAGCAACAGATCCGTTGATACACCCAACCGCTTCGCAATCTTGGTGAGTTGGGCAAGGGAAGGCTCTCGATCGCCCGTTTCCCAGGCGGCGATCGTTTGTCGAGTAACGCCAATCGCCTCTCCCAGTTGTTCTTGAGAGAGTCCTGCTTGCTCCCGAAAGGCACGGATCAGGTTAACAGAGTTCATGCGTTTTTAGCGGTTTTTAGGCATGGATGTTATATATATCTAACATCGTACCATGCGCTAAAGGAGGTGATTGTAATGGCAAAGACAGCTTGCTGCTGCATGGTTTTTAGAAGGAGCAAATCATACCCATCTAGCAACTGCATTTGAAAGCGATTAAAGGCGGTGCTACTGGCTGGATCACATCGAACTGTGATTGACTCAATTGGTCGAATAGTTGACGATACAGATGGGTAGAGGTTGTCATGGTTTTGGCTGTTGTGTGGTAACTCTAGCCTCTCATGGTTCTCTACCCTCTTCGCCAATTCCCTTGTGTTTATTGGGTTTCACCTACTTCTGTCATGCAAGCAGGTCGGAACCACTGCTTCACTCGCATCCGAGTATAGGCGAGGAGCTTCACCACGGTTTAGAAAGTTTATCAATGACATCCTTACGAGACAAAACTCTGGAACACAGTTCCCAGCGGTTACAGTCGGAGTGAATCGTTTCTTGATACCGGATCTCGAACACATCACGAGCTTTTTGACGCAGGTGAATGTACTCATCCATCCGCTGCTCCAATTCTTCAACCGTTTCAATCCAGTCGTCGTCAATGGTGTCTGGTAAACCGCCAAACAGATCGTAACGGTCTTTCATACGACGGGATAAAGCCTGGTAAACCTCTTCATCCTGGGTTTCGTGATATACCAAATTCAACATATCGACGGTACGCCGTGCTTGCCCAAAGCGCTTAATGCGTCCGAGTCGTTGCTCCAGACGTGAGGGGTTCCAGGGCAGATCAACGTTAATTAGCGTACCCAGGGTTTGTAGGTTCAGCCCTTCACAGGCAGCATCTGTAGCAATCACCAGACGAATTTCTCGGTCTTTAACTTTTTGCTTAATTTGTTCACGTTCGATGGAAGCAAAGTCCTCTCCCCGAAACAATCCACTTTTGCCTGCCCCAGCGTAGACTGCGATCGGTTCGTTGGGTAAAAGGCGAGCCAGTTCAGTTCCGACGAAATAGGCGGTGTCGTAATACTGGCTGAAGATGATGCAGCCATGCTCTAACCACGTTTTGCCCTCAGTATGGTGTTGAGTCAGGAAGTAGCGAATAGCCCCAAGTTTGGGATCACGGGCTTCAGCGCGGGAGAGTTCTGCCACAATTGTTTGTAGATGTTGTATTTCTTCAGCCTTGAGGTCACTTATCGTCTCTGCCAGCAATCGTGTTTGTTCCTCATCTTCAAGGGCTTCTTGCCGCAGCATTTTCTCTGCTGTGATCCGACCAGAAGCAAAACTAGAGCAGATGCGTTGAAGTAGCAATGTTTTCATGAATCCAGCCGCCCTGGAATGTTTTTTCAGAGCGGTTGTGAAATCTTCAGCCGCCTGATAGGCCAGATCAAAGGGGCGATTCGTCAGCAAGCCCAGCCCCTGGAATCCAACGCCGGAGTAAGTTGTGCTTGGGACATCCGGGTTGGGATGAATCTCTACCCCAATTTTTTCTAATAGCCCTGCTTCTTCTAACGTTGTGCGACGACGGAGGACGGTATGACGCAGGATAGGGTTATGAGTTTTGAAGAAATCAGGTTCAAGCGACTGCTCGATCGCCTGTTGATCTAGAAAACTAAGTGAGCCAAATCCCTGATCGGTAAAGAAGACTTGATCCGGTATTCCCAGTTGAAATCGCAGACCCATAAATAGCCCATCCTCGCTGGCAGGCGGCAGGGGGTTCCGCAGCCACTCCCAGGATTCTCGTGCATTGGCTGGTCTCTTTTCTCCTTTGACGATGGGGACTGCTTTTTGGCAATCAATCCACTGACTCACAAATTCACGACCCAGTACAAAGTCTGCTCCTGTACTTAAGATCTGCAACAAATCCCATAATTCACACACTTCAGTTTGAATTGGAGTCGCGGTACTCAAGAGCAGGTTTCGAGTAGAGGGGGCAATCCGAATCATGAAATCCAGGAGATTGTTGTACTTTTCTTTCCCAGCTCCCAATTTGCCTTTACGTCGTGCCTTGTGAGCTTCGTCCAAAACCACAGTGCCATATTTGAGATTGAGTAAATGCTGGCATTCCTCAGACTCCTGGGTAATCAAGCCTGTGGAGACGATCGCAATCCGAAACGGGCAACGGGCCACATCTGCCGCGCCCTGAGTTTTGATGATGTATCCTCTGGAATCACACCAGACTTTCTTAGTCGATAACCAGACTGCACTGGGAATACCCAGTTTATCTGTCAGCTCAACCTGCCACTGCTGGGTTAACGTGGAAGGACATAGAATCAACACGGGACCATCATCCAGCAGGGCCGACATCATGGCACTTGCAGCCAGAGAAAGGGTTTTTCCAACTCCTACTTCATCAGCCAATAACAAACGGGCTTTTCCATAGATCTCGCGGTGCTGGAGAAAGAGGGTGACGAACGATCTCTGCCAGGGTTGAAGTTGTTCTCCACCCCGATAAATTGGGCTTTCTGCCAGGGCAGCGGCAGGCAAATCAGCAGGAGTGACATCCGGGAAACGAATTTCAACTCGATCTGCAATGCGTTTAACTTCTTCGACGATCGCATCGGGCAGTGGATAAGCATCGGGCCAGAGAGCATCAAATTCTTCCTCAACCCAGGCCACTCCTTCAGGGGAGGTATCTTCCCAGAGGATCTCGTAGTTGTGGACAAAGGCACTTTTGGTTTCGTTGGTTGATCCTAAAAAACAGGTTTTTGTTCCATCCACTACCTCAATAACGCCTGCTTTGCCATGAATAAAAACGCAATTCTTGGGCACCACCCGAATTTCAACATTGCCGTTGGTCAGTAATTTGTACAGATAGCGGTAGCGATCGCGGTACAGCAACGCTTCTATTTCAGACGTATTCTCGTTCCAGCGTTCTTTCAAGGCCATTTCGCGGACGTGTTTGGAGATGGTGATATCACCCACGTCTAACTCACTGTTGCAGATGATCTGAACGGACGGAATCCCAGCAATTTCTTCCCCGACCAGTTCAAAGATGGAGCTTCGGAAGTAACCTGCAATGCGCTTATAGGATTTTGCCGTCTTGAGGCGATCGCGCAGGAAGGTTTGGTCAAGTGTTTGATTGCGACGAGACGAGAAGCGATTGATTTGGTTCATTGGTGTGACCTCACCCCAACCGTTGATTCCGGACAAGTTCGCACAACACCCGTGCAGCTCTGGCTTCTTCCGGGCGAATGCTATCTAAACGTTTGGCTAAATAGTCAGTGAGTTCCACTGCTAACTGGCGTTGGGTCATATCGCCGTAGTAATTCGGGATATTGAGGGAGAGGTGAGCTAACACAGCATCGCTGTCTAAATCGGTGACGAGTTCCATCATGGCGTACAACACGGATCGCAAAACCGATTGGTGTAATTCCGAGCCTTCGCCCATCTCTGCCCGTCCAAACTCGACTGCACTCCGCAGTCGTGCCTTGTTTGCCCGTTGGTCGCCCATCAGCACCTTAAAGTTGCGGACCTTGAAGACTTTGGCAAAGTTTTGGTAGTTATCCAGCTTCTTGGTGCCCCGTGCTTCCATATCCAGCATCTTGAGATAAAACCGTTCTGCCCCTTTAAGCCGATCCCAATGGGCTTTGATGATACCCTGCGGCACGAGGCATTGGTTAGCGGTGTCTACGGCAAAGCCAATCAGGTTATCGACAAAGGTGGTTTCTCCTTTGACTCTGGGACGGATTGCTTCTACTGCCATTTCGCGCCCGTCAATCATGGAGTAGCGAGTTAAAACCCGCAGCGCTGCCGCAAATCCTGCCATTTGAATGTCTGCGTCTTCAAATACATTCTCATCCCGGTAGAGCCCTTTGGCCTGCTGGTTCAGTCCAGTTAATTCTTCTACTTGAGCTTCCACTTCCTCCTGAATTTCCCATGCCAAATCATCACGAGTGGTCTTATGGCTCCCACTGCGTTTGCGACAGACCAGCAACACAGTCCCTTTGACGTGACTCCCTTCTCGCAGGGCACTATCGGTTTCTGTGACCACATACCAGGCTGCGGTAACCTGCAACCCGGAAGCCCAGACGATGTTTGCCATATCTGCCCAGATTGCACCAGATTGATGGGTAAACATGATCACCTGAATGCCGTTATCCGGCATACACTCCGTCATGCGTTTGTAAGCTGCCACCATATCCCGCCGAAAGTTTTCATCCTCACCGCGAATGGCGAGAGAGCGACGACTATCCCACACCCAATCGGCAAATTCAGGCGGTGGGTTCTTGCGAAGCCAAGCGATGAAGAAGTCGAGAATTTCTTCATACTTCACTGCGTCCCCATAGGGTGGGTCGGTTATCCATACATCGGATTGGGTTTTGATTTGGGAAACAGGGATTGAAATGATTTCAAAAGTTCTATCGCTGGGAAGTGGATAAGACTTCCACTTAGGTTGTAAGAATGAAGAACAGTTTGCGAACGCCCTAGTAGCATAACTAAATAAAGTGTTAAGGGCCTGATTATCAAAAGTATTTGAAGCATTTCCACCAGCACCCTTACTTGCACTACCATTCCACCTTGAAAGACGACTTGACTGATCAGTCAAAGCAAGTGTTGAAAACTTAGGTGTTGCTGAGCATGACTGGTTTATCAAACCTGCCAGAAGTAATTGGCGAGGATTGAATAAATGGTGCCAGTATGTCCAACCTCGTGCCCTAATTAAATCCAAGCCTTGATAACGAGGTGGGCCACCTACTTCAATTCGCATATCAGGAATCCATCCCTCTGCCTGCCACTCACATAGACGTTGAGCGATGTAATCCTGAACGATTTTTTCCCGCTTAAGATCGGCTTCTGTTACTGACCGAAACTCATACTCATCCACATTTCCCTTTAATTTAGGGCGCATCCATTGGATACAGTAAAGTCTCTCCTGTAACAAGTCATCAGGACGGGGCATGAAGTCATGTTTTTCCCATTTCCGCAACTGGTTGTCCACACTGCCATCCGGTTTCTGATAATCGCCTCGAAGAGTGGATAACTTGGTCTTGTAGGTTACGCCATCAATCTGATGCATCAGAAATGCTTCACCGTACTTACCATCTCTGCCCACTGTACCAACTTGAGCCGATTCTATTTCGGCAGCACTTACATCACTACAAATCTGGATGTCGTACCGCTGTTGTATTGGGTCTGGTACTAACTTGGCAACAACTTTGTAACCAGCGCTAATAACCAGACTTGGCAGGAGCGGCACCATCCAGCCACTCTGGGGACACCGAGTTTCTACACAGTAAAGAAATACCTTCGCTCGCCACCCGTGACCATCCGTTTCTACCCCCAGCGCATCAATTTCTGCCTGAACCTTTTCAACCAACTGTTTTTGTTCATCGGCGAGTTGCTGACGTTGCTCTTCCGCGCCACCCACAATGTTAAAGGCTCCCCAGGTGAGCATACAGGCTACAGGGTTGAGATCGGAAGCATAGACATTACAACCCAGTCGTGCCGCTTCAAAGGGAATTTGCCCTGACCCACAAAAGGTATCGGCTACACGAGGACGATGCCCAAACCGCATAATACCCAGTTGCTCAACCAGTTCAGGGAAGGAATAGGCATCCGTGCCAAGATGCTCATTTACTGAGTCCCAAACATGATTGTGAACTGTGTTGATTACCTCCTCTGGTCGGTATGCTTGGTCTACCCACTCTCTATAAGTTGCTCTAGGCAACATCTGTGCTTCTAAACGTCGCTGTTCCAGGGGCGTTAAATCATCCCGCCATTTAATTTTAACTTTGGCGTACTCAGGCTTTGACCAATCGACTGGGGCAGACTTGGGTAAGATTCCCTCCGGCTCAACCGTAAAATAGTCTGTGATATTGGTGATGGAAAGTTTTGATAGAATTTCTAGAGGTTTGAAACGATGTTTCCAACGAATCACAAAGGATTCGTTATCCATTGCCATTAGCTTCTCAAAAATCTCTAAGTCGCGGGTGGGGTTTTCAGTTGCAGGCAGGAGACAACCTAAAATGCAAGCTCTGTTGAGAATTAGCGGTTTACGTCCTTTCCAAAAGCTTCCTAAAGAAGTTAGCATTTTTCCTGAACCTGCCATCTGCTCCTTGTAAGCCTCTGCTGAAAGTTTCTGCACGGGCAGGAGCCGCTCAATCAAGGCAGGAGCATCTTTCAGGGATAAGGGTGTAACAGGGTGGGTCATAAAACATCTGAAAACAACGGCAACGACAAAATATCGGGTTCCACGGGACGGCAGCGTTTGC
>JBJTUO010000231.1:0-3737 GCA_046080785.1 Leptolyngbyaceae cyanobacterium
CCTATTCCTGACTATTTATTTAGCTGTTCTTGCGCTTTTCTTATTTAGAATTGTGCAGGCATTTAATGATGAATATTTGATTGACAAGAAGACAGCAGAAGATAAGGTTAGAGCTAATTTAGAACAACAAAAATTACAACAGTTGGTCGAGATTGGGTTTGAATTTGAAAAACGCTATGAATTTGCCAAAAAAAATATCTTAAAAAACTTTACCATTAATATTACGAATAAGTCCGGTTCAGAACAACCGCAAAGATATGCAATTTATGTGGATTGGGACCGCTGCACGTTAACTGATTTAGAAAATCGGTCCCGGCGAGTCATCCGATGCAGCCCCGGCAAATCAATCGACCTTTCCCAGGGGCAGACATCCAGCACGATCGCCGCCGGTACCTTCTTGAAGGAAACAATTACAGCAGAAGACACCCTGACTCGCAAGGGAGAACGCAAAGATGATAAATTGCCAACGGAATCTCCCATGAACCTGGTGGTTGAAATTACCAAACCCATGATTGATCTGACTCCTGAAAAGCCTTCAGATTCTCTTAAACAAAAACTTAAATCCTTCAAGAGTCGTAAGCCTGACAGTGATCTCTCCTTTTCATTGGATCTGGCCTTGCGGGTAGTTGGGCCCGATACGCCTGAAGGTGGAAAATCCTATCGTATTCCCTGCCAATTCATGCTTAAAAAACTCTCCTGGAAAGTAGGTCTGCCCTGGAACCCGAAATCGGGATAAACTGGAGGTGAAGAAGAGTAGAGGTTGGCGGTTGCAGGATTTTATCCCATATCCTGAGGAAAGTCCGGGCTTCCAAAAGACCAAACTTGCTGGGTAACGCCCAGTGCGGGTGACCGTGAGGAGAGTGCCACAGAAACATACCGCCTAGGGAGTGATTTTACTCCCGGCAAGGGTGCAAAGGTGCGGTAAGAGCGCACCAGCAGCATCGAGAGGTGCTGGCTCGGTAAACCCCGGTTGGAAGCAAGGCCGATGGAGCAAAGGTTGGTCTTTTTCCTGTTCCGTTGTAGGGGCGCAATCCCCTGCCCGTCCGCTCGAGGTGTTTGGTAACAAACATCCCAGATAGATAACTGCCTTCTAGCTAGTGTCCCTAGTTGAGAAAACAGAACCCGGCTTACGATCTACTCTTCTTCCAGTAAGTAGTTGGAGGCGGGCGTATTTACGAGTTAGGGGAGGTCTCAGTCAGAATTACGTCAGCATCTTGAATCCCCTTAGTTAATGGTTGTTGAGTCAATCACCCCGCCTATCGCCAGGCATAAATCCCTTTTAACATCATGTAGAGCGATAACCCAATCAGTAATAAACGAAACAAGCGATTCACTGTGCGATCGGGAAGGCGAGGCAGCAATCGCGTCCCAAACTGGGCCCCCAGCATTCCCCCCAGACCTAAACAAAGACCGGCAACCCATAACACATTATGATTCCAGGCGTGTTGGGCTAATCCAGAAGCAGAAATGAGAACGATCGCCCCCAGGCTGGTGCGCACCGCTGCCTTGATTGATTCTCCCAGAAACAACATTTGCAGGGGCACCATCACTGCCCCACCGCCAATGCCAAATAAACCAGAGAGTAGACCTGCCAGTAAGCCAATACCGATGACAGGTAAGATTTGGCGGGGAGGAATGGCGACCGGGTTGATTGCCGTTGTCTGCTGTAAGGTTTGCTTGAGATTCATAAAGTAGATAGTGAGCAGCATCAAGCCAGCAAAGCCAAAGGCTAACCAGGCTTCTGGCAGCCGATCGGCTAACCAGGCTCCCAGTTGGGCAGTAGGCATCCCGAACAGGGCGAGCCCTAAGGCGTAGGACAGGTTGAGCTGCCCCGCCCGCCAGTTGTGTATGCTGCCAGAAACCGCGCTGAGAAAAACTCCCACCAGGCTGGTGGCGGTTGCCTGCACCAAGCTCAATCCAGCAAGGGTCAAGACCGGCACAATTAAAAGGCCGCCGCCGATCCCCAGTAGACCTGCTACGGATCCTGTAAAGATGCCCAGCCCAATCAACAGTACCCAGGCAATTGGCTGCATCCTTATTGACCTAACAGGCTGAGGATAGTTGCGATCGGTAAACCAAGGACTTCTGCAATCTGTTCAGCACTTAACCCCATTACCGCCAACCGGGGGACGGCATCAAGTCTAGCCTGTTCTGCTTCCTGCCTGGCCTGTTCTGCTTCCTGCCTGGCCTGTTCTGCTTCCTGCCTGGCCTGTTCTGCTTGCTGTCTGGCCTGTTCTGCTTCCTGATAGGTGAGCAGCCGTTCCCATGTTGCTGGAATATAAAACCGCAGCACACCTGCCGTTAAACGCAGATCTAACTTGAGCGTCTGGCTGTGGAAACAGAGTTGCCCATCCGAAAAAATCTCTGGAGTGAGCGACCGATACTGGCCTTCGACCAGAGTTCGCCCCTTTAACGGTGGCGTTAAATAGTCTCCTGTTGGGTCGTACTGAAAATATTCCTGCACACCCAACTGGGCATAACGGGCAGGCTTTTCTACCTCGTCAATTTCCCAGGTTGTTCTGGAGGTGATTTCTAGAATAAAGGAACGAACCCGGTAGTTTTCTTCCCATAGCTTATAGCTACGGCGCTGCCGATTGGCGACACCAAAAATAACAAACACGTCGGGGGAAACAACGGCCTGACGACTGCCCTGTTGATAGTAGATAAAAAGGTTGCCAGAAACATAAACATCTGACCGAGATTGGAAGAACTGTCTCAAAACTTCAACACTGTAAATCAGGTAATCCCGAGTGGGGTCACTTTCAGTCATCGGTTGTCCATCAGACTCGGGATACTCAATCAGGTCTATATCGTCTTCAAGCGCATCCGGTTGAAGGGGCGCACGATAGGTGGGAGAGATCATGAGATGACTGAAGGCATCGTAGCACTAGATTGAGAGACCAAGCTTGAGCCCCAAAATGCCATGCACTAGCAACAGCCCCATCAGTACCGTACCAAGGTAGGCATGGGCAATCCGAAAAGCAGGTTTATCTCCCCAAAACCCCGTCAGAGATAGGCTACCATTGAGGGCCAACAACCCCAGTACAACAGTCCCAGTCCAAAAATGGGGGCTGGCCAGAATTGGTTTTTGCTGCATGACCAGAGATAACACACCCCCTGTATAGCCTAGTCCTAAAAATAAGGCCATCCAGGGAGCTAACTTGCGGTGGGCAGCCCGACTTTTAAGCGCAATTTCCTTATCTTGAGCTAAGCGCCCCTGCCAGCCGGCATAGGCGACATAACTACCCATGACCACCGCCACAATCCCCATCATCAGGGGGTGCCCCCAATGGGTGACCGGCTCAGGTAGGTTGAAGCTGCGGAACCAGGCGGCGATCGGTTCTAGTTGATTAGTTAGCGTATCAGCAATTGATTCCATCGGTAGGTTAGGGGTAAGGAGTTAGAGCAGACTAGCTTGTAAGCCTAAAGACAATATTAAGGATTATAGAGTAATCCGTTCAGGATTGTGAGAGGCTTCCGTAGGAAATCCTTCTCACAAAGCCCTTTCACTATCCAGGCCTTCACGAATCATTAGGGATCCAATCAGGATTGTGAAAGGTTTCCCCAGGAAATCCTTTAGGTTTGCTATAGACTCTCTTAAGTATTGTTGAGCAGCACAAACTATTTGCGCAGGCACCATGGAATTGAGTATGCTCAAGTCGTCTAGAAGTTGAGTAGCGGTTAGGGGTTTGCAAAGATTTCTACAGTATTTGAAAAAAGCATTTAGCGACGATTAC
>JBJTUO010000232.1:0-11847 GCA_046080785.1 Leptolyngbyaceae cyanobacterium
GGCTTGATTGACAACTTCTATCAGGTGTCAAGACAGTTATTTATCCCGGTGATCCGTCAGTTCATCCAAGAAAATCTCCCAAAACCGATTTAAGGCTCTTGACCACATCACACTACTTCTGTCAATGCGTAAGTCCTAAGATTGAGAGGCAGATTCAACATCTGTTTGCCCAACCTGTCGCTCAACCAGCCCCTAAAAACACGATACGCCGCACAATGGTTGATCCCCAGCCGTTTCGACGGCAGGTGCAGCAAATCCTTAATAGTGCAGGAGGGTATTGGGATGACGCCCCGGCCCTGGAAGAAATTAGCGCCCTGGTGGACAAAGCGGATGACTTTACGGTTCATGGGGATGGGAACAACGCCCTGGTGATTCTCAGGGCAATTACCGATGCTTATGTAGAAAGCTGGATGAACCTGGATGGCTCCAGCGGGGAAAGCGGTATGTTCTTTGAAGAGTTGGATGCAGCCCTGGCAGAAGCCATTCTCAGTGCAGACTTGAGCGCCGCTGACCGGCAAGACTGGCAGCGGCAACTCCCTGTTTGGGAAGATGAGGTCGATCAGTATGGCATTGATGATGCCTTTGCCAAAAGTAAAACTGCCCTTGATCAGGGCTGGGATGATCCTCAATTGCAAACTATCCTGCAAGGAAAGGTGACCCATTTCCCTGTGCCAGAAGAGCAAGAGTCCTACAGCGTCAAAACCCTAATCCAGATCCGGTTGGCTATCCTAGAACGGCAGAATAACTACAACGCCTACCTCAATCTGGCTCGAGCCGCAGGACAGACTCAGGCTTACCTGACCATGCTGGTGCGACTGGGCCGGATCGAAGAAGTCATGACCGAGGCTAAACAGCAACTCCACTCCGCTGATGCGGCTCTGGCTGTGGCCCAGGCTTTGCGAGAGCGGGGGGAGTTGGCCCAGGCCTTGGAGATTGCCGAAGCTGGTTTGGACTTACCAGGCATACTCAAGGCTCAACTGGCGCTGTGGATCAGTGAACTGGCAGAAAGAATGGGACAGCAGGAAAAAGGCTTGCAGGCGAGGATTATCGCCTTTAAGGACACACCGACCCTGGCGAATTACCTGAAAATTGAGGAACTGGCTGATACTTCTGAATGGCCCAAACTCCAGCGATCGCTGTTGAAAAGCCTGAGACAACAGGATGATGTCTTCGCCAGTGAAGTCAAGGTTGACATTTTTCTCCGAGAAGGGTTACTGGAGGATGCAATCCAGTCAGTTGAGCAACTCAGTTCTTTCCAGGCAGATTTGATTCAGCGGGTAATGGATGCGGCGATGGAGCAGCACCCGGAGTGGGTGGTTGACAATGCCCGTCGCCGGGCTGAGTCGATTATGGATCAGGGCAAAGCCAAGTATTATCAGGCTGCCGTGGAGTGGCTGATGAAGGCTCGTGATGCCTATCGACAGGCTGGCCGACAGCAGGAATGGCAAACCTATTATGCTGAATTGTTGCAAAAGCATTCTCGGAAACGCAAGCTGATCAACCTGTTGAATGCGCTCAAGTGAGAGAGATCATATCGTATCCCCAACTCTTTTCCCCATGCCATGTTGTGTGGGGAGGTTCTGTCTGGGCCAGGAGTTTGCCACGGGAAATGACATAGAGAACCGTGGGGCGGCAACGAATGGCATCGTAGCGATCGCGAGCATTGAGAACAATGAGATTAGCGGGTTTACCCACTTTGACACCATACTGGTCTTCCAGATGTAGCGTTTTAGCGCCATTCCAGGTGACCATGTTGTAGCAAGCGTCAATCTCTGCCAACCCAGTCATTTGGGCAACATGTAACCCCATGTGAGCCACATCGAGCATGTCAGCAGTGCCCAGGGTATACCAGGGATCCTGGATATCATCGTGGCCAAAGCTGACATTAATGCCCCGCTGCCAAAGCTCTTTAACCCGCGTCATGCCCCGCCGTTTAGGATAGGTGTCTGCCCGCCCCTGGAGGGTGATGTTGACCAGCGGGTTGGCCACCATATTCAAACCCGATCGCTGCAAAAAGCTCAACAATTTGGTGGCGTAGGCATTGTTGTAGGAGCCAAAGGCGGTCGTGTGGCTGGCTGTCACCCGTGCCCCCATCCCACTGCGAATGGTACAGGCGGCAACAACTTCTAGAAAGCGAGACTGCTCGTCGTCAATCTCATCGCAGTGAATGTCAATTAAGCGATCGTAGGTCTGGGCCAATTCAAAAATTTTGTGCAGCGATCTCACCCCATCTTCCCGGGTCAGCTCGTAGTGAGGAATGCCCCCCACCGCATCGGCCCCCATACTCAGGGCAGTTTCCAGTAGGGCCTCATTTTGAAGCTGCCCATACACCCCGTCTTGGGGGAAGGCAACCACTTGCAGCGTCATCCAATCCTTCACCTGCTCTCGCACTTCCAGGAGAGCTTGCAGGGCGGTCAGGGTTGCTTCACTGGCATCAGCGTGACTGCGGACAAACAGGACACCCAGGGTGGCCTGGAGTTTTAAGGTGTGCAGAGCCCGCGCTTTGACATCTTCTAGGGATAGGGCCTGCTTCCGGTCTCGCCAGATCTCAATGCCTTCAAACAGAGTGCCACTCTGGTTCCAGCGGGGTTGACCAGCGGTCAGGGCAGAGTCGAGATGAATGTGGGACTCTACGAAGGGAGGGCTGACCAGTTGATGATCAATATCCAGAGATAACCTAGCGTTTCCTGAAAAGGGGGGAGAGTCAGCGGAAGCTTTGCAATCAAAAATTGCCTCAATTTTGCCAGACTGGATGGCAATGTCGACATTTGAGATCGTTCCATCTGCCTGTAATAACCGACATTGACGCAGCAGTAAATCATACATGGCGCTCAACAGCTAACTCAAGGTTGAATGGGGATTACCCAGTGACCTCATCTGCAAAACTGGCCCATCGGACAAAGTGAAACGGCCCTGCGAGAGACCCCCAGACATATTCATCCGTTTCGGGATCAAGCCCTAAATCATGGCTGAGAAAGCGATCGCCATCAATTTCAAAGGTGCTATTGAGATAAGTTGTACGGCCTTTGCGCATCACCATGCAGGCCTTTCCCGGTTCCACCGCGCCTTTAAAGCTGTGCCCTGTCCACTCCACCACCATATTGCAGCCTGGCAGCCGTTCCAGTTGTTCGACCTGGAGCGCAGCTAATTGTTTCAAGTCACGGGCAGCACCATAAAAGGATGCTTCTCCAATCACCCGGTAGTTTTCAATCTCAATCTGTCCCTGATTCAGAATCAGGTTGAGCACCCTGACGCGATAAGGGTCATGCAACATAAAATCGTAGGCTTGCTCGACAAACAAACTCACCCCTGAAAGAAAATCGGCAGGTAAGGGCCGCATACAAACGCGGATATAGGCATACAGAGGGGGATTGTCAAACGCTTGTTGCTGATTACTAAAGTCAGCAGCCATCCAGCGGGCCAGCGTGGCTAGATCTGTAGGGTGAGTCATTGCAGATTTACGAGCAGGTAAAAAGGTCAACCCCTATTGTAGAGCCAGTGATCACTCAATCCAGGGATCGGGTTCTGTAGTTTCGGTTGGCTCATCAGCAGGTGGGGGCTCACCTGATTGGGCCTCACTAAACGTCGCTGTGGCAGCAAACTCGTTCGTTGCTTCATTCACCAACTCTTCTGGCTCAACGACAGGTTTAACCAGATTAACAGTCGGGGTAGTGATTGCGGCAACAGGGGTAACTCCAGGAGTTGGTAGGCTGACCAAGGGCGGCAAAATTTTGTTGACCCACAGGCCGAGTAAAGAAAAATCTCTACTAATCTGCTCGCTCAGATAGGGCGTTGTGCAGGCAAAGACCTGATCTGAATGAAACAACACTCCTAAGACGCTGACGGGTACCTGGGTAAATAAATTAGCGAGTAAAAAAGCGATCGCTGCAAGCAGCAGGCCCAATAGGCGAGAATCACTCAAGAAAGTAACCCGATCTGTAGCAATGGGAGCAATGCTGTAGAGCTTGGTTAAAATGACCAAGAGCCCCGATGCTGTGGAAAGAGCGAGAATCTGATTGCGCTGAGACTTAAATAAGGTCAGCAACCTTCGCTGATCTTCAGTCAGGGCAGAAGGCTTGAGAGCAACTGCAATCAGACTAAAAATAAAGAAAGGCTTCTGCAATTGCATCCACAAGACTGGCCCGACCCCGATCGCAGCGATAAGGCAAAGTTCTAGCCAGGGTGGCAGAATGGGAATACCTATTGCCAAACCAAGCAGGCAAAGCTCGAGTAAAGCGGGAATAACTGCTAACCCAGCCAAATGAATCCATAAGTAGGGGTCAGACCAAAACGAACGCATAGTGAGCCCATTTAAAGGTACAACTTATGCCCAGTATAAAGCCTGACCAGGGGATTCAATCGGATTTGATTGAGTTAAGCTTCCTTAGAGCTACCACGCTGCCGTTGTTCGCGCTGCTGCTTGATTAACTTTAATTGCTGCAAAAAAGATTCTGCCTCAGCCTGGAGATGAAGAAACTTTAACTGCTGATCAACCGTCAATGGCGACGGTTTTGTTGCAACGGCAGCTTTTGAACGTTCAATCGACATTTGACTAGAAGCACCTTGAGACGAGGGGACAGCGACTACTCTATCAAACTCATCCATACTATTTAGAAATGAGACGACTTAAATGACATATATCTGTGATCAAAGATCACGTTGTATATCTTAACCTATGCTTTACAAAAAAGTGGTTACCCGTTACAAAATTCTAACCATGGGCAACCTCATTTATTTGATCAGCCAGGAAGACGGGTCAGGTACACTAGTAGTCTGCACTATTTCAAACGGTGCGATCGACTTTAGGGGCTTGCGTGAAAATAAAATCCGCACGATGCGTTACGCTTACCGCCTAACACACTCTACGGTAGGTACATTATTGAATTGCAAATCCCTCTTCTAAGTAACTTAATAGATAAGTACTGACTGTGAGTTTATCGATTAGTTCCCCGAGTGATCGTTTCCCCGGTGGTTATACGACCTCCCACCTGCGGCTAGAGCCTGACAGCGTTCAGGGCTGGCGCGGGTTGATTGATGCCTATCGGTCTTACCTGCCCGTGACAGAGCAAACCCCCGTAGTGACTTTAAATGAGGGGAATACGCCCTTAATTCCAGTTCCCGCGATCGCGGCTTTAATTGGTCGCCAGGTTAGGGTTTTTGTGAAATACGATGGTCTCAACCCCACTGGCAGCTTTAAAGACCGGGGTATGACCATGGCCATCTCAAAAGCCAGAGAAGCCGGGGCAGAAGCGGTCATTTGTGCCAGTACAGGCAATACTTCAGCCGCAGCCGCAGCCTATGCCCGCCGGGGTGGTATGCGAGCTTTTGTGCTGATTCCCGATGGCTATGTCGCTTTGGGCAAACTGGCTCAGGCATTGTTGTATGGGGCTGAAGTTTTAGCGATCGCAGGCAACTTTGATCAGGCCTTAGAAATTGTGCGGGAGATGTCTATCAACTATCCCGTCACCCTGGTAAATTCTGTCAACCCCTACCGGCTGGAAGGGCAGAAAACCGCCGCCTTTGAAATTGTGGATGTCTTAGGGGATGCGCCAGACTGGCTCTGCATCCCGGTTGGTAATGCAGGGAATATTACTGCCTACTGGATGGGCTTCTGCCAGTATCACCAGGAGCAACGCACGACAAAATTGCCCCGCATGATGGGGTTTCAGGCAGCGGGAGCAGCCCCCTTCATTGCAGGACACCCGATCGCCCATCCTGAGACTCTGGCCACTGCAATTCGGATTGGCAACCCGGCCAACTGGCACCGAGCGATCGCCGCCAAAGAGGCTAGTCAAGGCTGCTTTAATCCAGTTACAGATGATGAAATTTTGGATGCCTATCGCCTGTTGGCTAGCCAGGAAGGCATTTTTTGTGAACCTGCCAGTGCTGCATCCGTGGCTGGCCTGTTGAAAGTTAAAGATCAGGTGCCCGCTGCAGCCACCGTTGTATGCGTACTAACGGGCAATGGTCTGAAAGACCCGGATACGGCAATTAAGCATAGCCAAAGTCAGTTTAAGCAGGGCATTGCCCCAGACCAAACCTCCGTCGCAAAAGCGATGGGCTTTTAACCCATGCCCATAATTTCGTAGCCGGCATCAACATAAATTACTTGACCTGTGATGCCGCTGGCCAGGTCACTGCACAGGAATGCGGCGGTGTTACCCACTTCGATTTGAGTGACAGTGCGGCGCAAGGGGGCAACCTGCTCTACATGGTGAATCATGTCTAAAATACCACCAACGGCGGAGGAGGCCAGGGTACGAATGGGACCAGCAGAAATCCCATTCACCCGAATATGCTTGGGGCCCAGATCCGATGCCAGGTAGCGCACATTCATTTCCAGGGCGGCCTTAGCAATGCCCATGACATTGTAATTGGGGATCACCCGTACTCCGCCCAGATAACTGAGAGTGACGACACTGCCCCCCTCAGTCATCAGTGGCTCCGCCCCAGCACACAGTTGGATTAAAGAATAGGCACTAACATCCAGGGCTGTCTGAAACCCTGAGCGGGAGGTGTGGGTAAAACTGCCAGTCAGGTCTTCCTTGTGAGCAAAGGCCAGACAGTGGATCAAAATATCCAACTGGCCCCATTTCTGCTTAACTGTTGCAAACGTGTGCTCAACCTGAGCCTCATCCTGCACGTTGCAAGCCACAAATAAAGTGGGGTTAAGCGGCTCGACCAGTTCTGCCACTTTTTTTTCCGATCGCCCCTTGTCATCCGGTAAATAGGTCACGCCAATATTGGCCCCGGCGCTATGAAGCTGTTGGGCAATGCCCCAGGCGATCGAACGGTTGTTGGCGATGCCAGTCACCAGGGCATTTTTTCCAGTCAGGTTCAGCATATCACTCTCTTACTTGGTCAAGGGCAACTATGAGGATACTCAAAGATGGGGACGCACCGATAGAGGATGGGGCAGACACAACTGATCGGATTGAGCAAGGGGCGGTTAATATATGGTTAGTTCACGCTCTCCTGATGCGTCTGCTTGATTGACGCTAATAAACCCCCAGCAGGGAAGCCAAATGGGTCATAAATGTAATATCAAGCACAAAAAATCGCTCCATTGTAGGGTTAAGTGTTTTAAGTTACAGATTGTCGCAATCAGATCGTTTTATGGAGTAGACTTCTGGCATCAGTAGGACATTATGGTAGTGACGCAAGATAAGCCATTGGCAACTGTGTTTCGACAACTGGGTACTGGTGGGTTTCCCCCAGTTGTTGAAACGTTTGAGCGTGGAAAAACCATTTTTTTTCCTGGTGATCCGGCTGAGCGTGTCTATTTTTTAGTCAAGGGTGCGGTCAAGCTTTCCCGTGTTTACGAAGCAGGTGAAGAGATTACCGTTGCCCTGCTCCGCGAAAATAGCGTATTCGGGGTTCTGTCTTTAATTACCGGGCATCGCTCTGACCGCTTTTATCACGCGGTCGCCTTTACCCCCGTAGAGCTCCTGTCTGTCCCGATTGAGCAGGTAGAAAAGTCACTCAAAGAAAATCCAGAACTTTCTATGTTGATGCTCAGGGGGCTGTCTTCCCGCATCTTACAAACTGAAATGATGATTGAAACCCTGGCTCACCGCGATATGGGGTCTCGCCTTGTCAGCTTTCTTTTGATTCTTTGTCGAGACTTTGGGGTTCCAACCAACGACGGCATTATGATTGACTTGAAGTTATCGCACCAGGCGATCGCAGAAGCCATCGGCTCTACCCGGGTGACTGTCACTCGCTTGCTTGGTGATCTGCGCCAAGACGATATGATTTCAATTCACAAGAAAAAAATTACCGTGCATAATCCGGTCACTCTCAGTCAGCAATTTACCTGATCCATGGGGGGATCCATTTCGGCACCCGGTAACTGCACCATGCGGTTTATTCTCAACCAGGTCTAATTCACTCTGCTTTTCAAAAACGCCCAAATTTTGACAGTAAATTCGCTAAAATAAAACTTTTGCTGGTTGGAATGGTTTGAGTCCTGGCCGACACTTTTGCTTACCCTTTCACCCATCTTCGCTCCTCTAGCGGTTGCAGATTCGGTTACACAAGGCAACCTGAATATCCATGCGGTAGGCTCTAGGTAAGGTTTGCCTGACAGCCTTCTTCGCTATGTCATGTGGGTTGAGAGCCACGGAGCGTAATGTCCAGCGGGGTTATTCTAATTCTGGCAGTGTTAATTTTGGGTGGCGTCATCGCGACATTGGGCGATCGTCTGGGTACCCGTGTTGGCAAGGCCCGTCTCAGCCTGTTTAATTTGCGGCCCCGCCGTACGGCAACACTGGTTACGATTCTAACGGGGGTGATAGTGGCAGCATCCACCTTAGGCATTCTGTTTGCGGTCAGTGACTCTCTGCGTACTGGGGTGTTTGAGCTCAACTCGATTCAACGACGGTTGCGGCGTACCCGTGCCGACTTGAAGCAAGCCAATCAGGAAAAAGACACAATCGAGACAGAACTCAAGCAGACCCGCAGAGATCGGGGGCAAGCTCAAAAGCAACTGGGTCAGGCTCAAAAGCGTTTAGGTGACACGAATCGATCGCTACAAGTCGCGATCGCTGAGCGATCCAGAGCGCAATCCCAAACTCAACGGATCCAGACCCAACTGCTTCAAACCCAAGGTTTACTGGCTACTGTATCCCAACAAATCTCCAAGCTGCGCATAGATATTAACCAGTTGCAGACCGAACGAGACCAGGTGATTGCCGAGCGCAATCAGGTGATTTCAAAGCGAGATCAAGAAATTCAGGCCAGGGATCGGGTGATTCAACAACGGGAACTGCGATTGAAGGATCTGGAAGCCCAACAGGAATTTTTAGCCAGGGAAGTCCAAAAACTTGAGTTAGAAGCGCAGGGGTTGCGACGGGGTAATGTGGCGGTTCAACGAGGCCAGGTTCTGGCTTCAGCGGTGATTCGCAATGTAGATCCAACCAATGCTCGTCCTGTTGTGGATCAACTCCTGCGAGAAGCCAATCGCATGGCCATCCAACTGGTGCGTCCCGGCTCAGACGGTCAGTTAATTCAAATTACTAAACCAGCAGTCGACCAGTTAATCAATCAGATCGATGATGGGCAAGAGTATCTAGTTCGCATGATCTCGGCTGAAAACTATTTAACGGGGGAACCTGCAATTCAGGTATTTGCTGATGCAACCCGTAATCGAGTCGTACTTTTAGCAGGAGATGTGGTGGCAGCAACCAGCATTGACCCTTCAACTATGGACTATGACCAGTTACAAAAACGGATTCAATTACTGCTGGCTGCTGCTAACTTTCGTGCCCGTAGTTTAGGGATCCAGGCAGACTCGATTGAAATTGGCCGGATTCAAAATCTCATTGCTTTTGTGGAGCAGCTCCGGCAATATAACAAACCTCTAGAAGTCAAGGTGATTGCAGCAGATGTCACCCCCGTTTCTGGCCCCCTCCGGCTTGAATTTGTAGCCACCCAGGATGGCAATGTTGTGCTTCGCAGCCAGTCCTAATGGTCGTTTACCCGATTGTCCTGTCAGGTTGTCTCATCCTTGTGGAACTACGATGCCCATTGATCCAATCTCAGCCTCTGATCAACCCGTCATTTTGGGATTTGACCCCGGTCGGCAAAAGTGCGGTCTGGCAATCATGGGGGTCGATCGCCTGGTGCATTACCAGGCAGTTGTGCCAACAGAATCTGCGATCGCGACGATTCAGTCATTGCGGCAGCGGTTTCCGATTTCTCTGATTGTCCTGGGTGATCAAACCACTGCCCGCTCATGGAAGCAACAACTGACCCAGGCCTGGCCCGACCCTCCCAGCATTATTCTGGTAGACGAGCGTTATAGCAGTCTGGAGGCTCGCGATCGGTACTGGCAGATGTACCCCCCGCAGGGCTTGTCTCGCCTTTTACCCCAATCTCTCCGCAGCATTCCCCGCCCCATAGATGATATTGTGGCGATCCTGCTCATTGAACGCTATCTCACCAAGTTAGTGGGTGAAGCTGATTGAGACGTCAACCCTCAGACTTTTTGCCGTTAGACTAGGGGGTGACCCATTTAGGACTCGCCCGCAGTCATGGAATTGGTTGATCAACTTTCTTTAGGGCCTCTGACACCAGATCATTCCCAGCGAGTCAAAGAGCTTAGGCAACTTTTGCAACAGGCTAGCTACGCCTACTACGTCCTGGATGCCCCCATCATGGAAGACCCGGTCTACGACCAGCTTTACCGGGAATTACAGCAACTGGAGCAGTTGCATCCAGAGTTAGTCACCCCCGATAGCCCCACGCAACGGGTGGGTGAGCGGCCCGCCAGCCAATTTTACCCAGTCCGCCATCATGTCCCGCTCTACAGCCTGGAAAATGCCTTTAATCAGGCCGAACTGGTGCGCTGGCAAGAACGCTGGCAACGGGTTGCTCTCACCGTGTCAGATTTTGCCTACGTTTGCGAACTGAAGATCGATGGCTCTGCTCTCGCCCTCACCTATGACCATGGCCTGCTGGTGCGGGGGGCAACGAGGGGAGATGGGATTGCGGGAGAAGACATCACCCAAAATGTCAAAACCATTGGCTCTATTCCTCTACGACTGCATCTGGATGATCCACCAGCTCGATTAGAAATCCGGGGAGAAGCCTTTTTACCCCTTGATTCCTTTGAGCAAATTAATCAAGAACGGCAGCAGTCGGGAGAACCCCTATTTGCTAACCCCCGCAATGCGGCAGCTGGTACCCTGCGCCAACTGGATTCTCGGATCGTGGCCCGCCGTAAACTAGACTTTTTTGCCTATACCCTGCACTGGGTTGGCGAGAGTACCGCGGCTTGCCTGCCTGCCCCTACCACCCAATGGCAGTGCCTGGAGCAGCTTCAACAGTTGGGCTTTAAAGTCAACCCAGAGCGGCAACTCTGCCCCTCTCTGGAGGCCGTGCAGCAATACTGCGATCGCTGGGAAACGGAGCGAGTTCGCCTGCCCTACCTGACCGATGGGGTTGTGATTAAACTCAATGATCTGGCTCTACAGGCAGAGTTGGGCTTTACCCAAAAATTTCCCCGCTGGGCGATCGCCCTCAAGTATCCGGCAGAAGAGGCACCCACCCTGGTAGAACAGATTATGGTGCAGGTAGGCCGTACCGGAGCGGTGACTCCCGTCGCTACAATGTATCCCGTTCAACTGGCGGGCACTACCGTATCACGGGCCACGCTGCACAACAGCGATCGCATTGCCGAACTGGATATCCGGGTTGGGGATACGGTGATTGTGCGGAAAGCGGGAGAAATTATTCCCGAAGTGGTGCGGGTTCTCTACGACCTGCGGCCCCCTCAAACCCAGCCCTACTCCATGCCTACCCACTGCCCTGAATGCGGGCAACCCTTGGTGAAACCAGCTGATGAAGCGGTTACCCGTTGCATCAACTCCTCCTGCCCTGCGATCGTGCGGGGATCCCTGATGCACTGGGCTTGCCGCGATGCTTTAGATATCAATGGCCTGGGAGAAAAGTTAGTCTTGCAACTGGTAGATAGGGGCCTGGTTCACTCCGTTGCTGACCTGTACGACCTGACGCCTCAGAATTTAATGGAGCTAGAGCGCATGGGAAAAAAATCAGCAGAAAAACTGGCGGCGGCGATCGACCAATCCCGTCAACAACCCTGGGCCAGAGTTTTGTATGGCCTGGGCATTCGTCATGTGGGAAGTGTGAATGCCCAAACCCTGAGTCAACAGTTTCCCAATATTGATGTTCTCAGCAGCGCCACAGTAGAAGAAGTGGCATCGGTGTACGGTATCGGCCCTGAAATTGCCCAGTCGGTGTATCAGTGGTTACAAAATCCTGCCAATCATCAACTCCTCGATCGGTTGAAAGCGGCGGGGCTCCAGTTGCAGCGAGATGCCACCA
>JBJTUO010000233.1:0-3452 GCA_046080785.1 Leptolyngbyaceae cyanobacterium
GACGACGATAGCGAGGGATAAAGCTCGGTAGCACTGTGAACACAGCTTTGCAATCACAGCACTTGACCCGACAAATGGGTAAAATCTCTGCTTCTCCCTGCCAGCCTTTCAGCTGCCGCTCCCGTTGACTGTGGACGGTATAACGGCTCGAGTCGTGACAATCTGGCTTATGCTTATCGCTTGACAGTTGCTCCTGGAGAGGCTTTTGGACATACTCGATGTAAGCTTGATGGCAATCATCGGCCTGTACCAGGTCCAAATAGTCCTGACGGGTGGAACCAAAGTAGACGATAGCGGTTCGGTTTTGATTGTGACGCTTTTGAGGCATAGCTTTTAATCCTTGTCGGGGTAGTTGAAGTCTATGCCGATGCAGGGACTTTGTCACCAGGCACCAATTTTAGATCTACGTGAAAAATATAGAGGATTTTGAGAAGGATAGTCCGAAGATAGTGATTATTTTGGATAATGCCAGTATTCACAAGAAAAAAGATATTTTAGACAAGATAGAGAAAGAAATGCTTAATATCAAACTGGAGTTTCTGCCAGAGTATAGTCCGGATTACAATTTGATTGAACTTGTGTGGCATTCAGCGAAAGAATTTATTGCAAATCGTCTATTTAAATCGATCGAAGAGTTGGAAGAGCTACTGAATAGATTGCTAAATGAGGCTCTATCGGCCCTGTTATGCTAATGTAACAAATAATACAAAACAAGAATTATGCAGCCACTTCTAACTGACTTACTGAATTTGCCCGGAATTGAAGTCGAGAACTATACCGATTGTGGCAATGAATTGATTTTAGAGGTAGAAGCGATGACAACGCAAGCAACTTGCCCTCGTTGCGAACAAATCAGTTGTCATTTACATCAAAATCATAGGTATTTAGCACGAGATCTAAGTATCAGTGGAAAGGCTGTATTCTTGAAAGTTAATCGTCGCCAATTCAAGTGTGCGACCTGCGGTAAGCCTTTTAGTGAAACACTCGATTTTATTGGTCATCGTCGCAAACAGACTGACCGATTTACTGAGTTAATAGTGGGACAAGTTCTCCATAGCGATATTCATAATGTAGTCCTTCAGAATGACTTAACGGATGAAGAAGTCTGGTCGATGGTGCAGTACATTAGTAAAAAAAACTTCAGGTTGATTTGAGTTCCCTGAAGCGGTTAGGGATTGACGAGATAACATTGCGGAAAGGCCAAGGAGATTATATTGTCGTTTTAGTCGATTTAGATTATAGAGTACCGATTGGTTTTGCCCCTTCTCGAAAACAAGAAGATATCAGGAAAGTGCTTGAGGGGTGGGGAGAAGGAGTATTGAGCCAGATTATTGAAGTGAGTATTGACTTGTCTGGAAATTATAAAGGTCTGGTGAAGAAAGTGCTGCCCAACGCCAGTGTTGTGGCAGATCGATTTCATGTTATGAAAATCGTTAATCAGGATTTAGATACCGCTCGAAAAACGATACGCAAAGCCAACGAAGAGAATCCAGATGAAGACGAAAAGAGTCGAATTGAAGCAGCTCTTAAACAGAGCAAATATGCATTACTAAAGCCAGAAGATAAATTGACTGAGAAGCAAAAAATCAAACTAGAAGAGATCAGAGAAGTGGTGCCAGAACTGGCTCAATTGCATCAGCAAAAAGAGTCTTTTAGAGCGATCTTTGAACAATCGGAAGACTGGGGAGATGGAGCATTTAAATTGCTGGACTGGTTGGCTGAGGCGCAAGAAGCATTTAAGGAAAGTGTGGGCACAATCTGTCGATGGTTTGGAGAAGTGACCGGGTACTTTGAAAACCGAACTACTAGCGGTGCAGTCGAGGGAATTAACAACAAGTTAAAGCTAATTAAGCGTTCTGGATACGGTTTCAGAAATTTTGAAAATTTTCAGCTACGTTGCTTAATTTGTTGGCACTTAGCTATTAATCAGGCATAGCTTAGCCGATAGAGCCCTAAAATGAAGGAAATTTGATCATAAAGTGGGGGCGAAAGCTGAAAGGCAAGGGTGAAGCCGTTAATGCAATTTAAATGTATGACAGCTTACAAACATCCAACTTCCGCATTCCGCATTTTCTTCTTTTCCAAATTCCGAATTCTTGTCCCTTTCCGACTTCCGAATTCCGAATTTATATTATTCAATAATGATAGCGACAAGAAATAATCGTTAAATAATCATTATCAACAGCATAAACTAGACGATTAGTTTCATCGATTCGACGAGACCAAAAGCCGGACAGATTCTCTTTCAAGGGTTCTGGCTTGCCAATGCCTTCAAAGGGTTGCTTTTTAGTTTCTTGAATGAGTTTGTTAATCCTTTTGAGGGTCTTTTTATCTTGGTTTTGCCAGTAGATGTAGTCTTTCCATGCCTCATCAGTCCAGGCTAGTTTTCGATTACTCATCTAACAAATCTCGCTCGATCGTCTGCCCTTGCCTGTATTGGGCAATGGAGCGTTCAAGATGAGCGACATTTGCAGGTGACTTCAATAGGTGAACCGTTTCGAGCAGGCTATTAAAGTAATCCAGTGACATGACGACGGCATCTTCGGCATCGCGCCGGGTGATAACAGTATAGTCCGCATCGTTGACAACCTGTTCTAGTATGGCCTTGAGCTTATTTCTAGCTTCGCTGAAGGTGACGACTCTCATTTGCTAACCTGTTCAATTGACTGTACAAGTGTAGCGTGAAAAGGTGGTGTCAGTCAAAATTGAAACAGCGATCGCACTCTATAGCGGTTCCTGATCGAACGAGGTACAGCAGAAGCCTTACTGTATAAGCATTACAGATATGGATGTAATTAAAAGTGGCAGTCAGGCATCGAAGGGTCAGAAGAGCTAAAATTCAAAGTATTGTCAGCGATGAGAATGAATACCCATGCTCCAGTCATCAGACCCTTGTCTTACCCATACGACGCCTGTTTTTGAAAGTCTTGAGGATCGGTTAAACCGCCACCCTGAGCTAAAAGCCAAAATTGAATCTCTGGTGTCTGTAGTAGAAAATGCCTAAGGAAACCTGATTAAAGCCAGTGAAGCCGAGCAGCGGGTAATTGAAGAAATCCGACAACTAGGGCAATCCGCCTTACAAAGCTAGGCGAGTCAACAAAATCAAAAGCAACAAGATCAGTTCATTCAAGGCAACCCTGAAGCTCAGCGAACGCGAAAAAAAACCTCTATTGGTATAGTCGCTTTGGCCCAATCGTAGTTGTAGAGCAACTGTTTAGCTTTGGTAAGGGCAATGGGATTGCTCGGCCCTTTAGTACAGCAGCAGAAGTCCATTGTCGTGGTTGTTCATTGCCATTACAACGAGTGATTGTAGACTTTGGGGCAGATGTTCCCTTTGGGCAAATTCCTCAAAAGTTGCAAGAGCATCGGAAAGGGCTTAAAGCCTACAGCATACCGGGAAAGTGTGTAGTTTGCTTCCCGTAAGAGTGGACGGACTGAGTAGTTACCAATTG
>JBJTUO010000234.1:0-3181 GCA_046080785.1 Leptolyngbyaceae cyanobacterium
AGACCAGCACCGCTCTACTGAGGCTTGACAAGCATGAGAGTTGAGAGCTTCGACAAAAGGAAACTCAGCCCGTAGCTGGGTGTTGTAACGATACAACTCAGCCCTGCTGACGTTCTGGTTGTCCATCCAGTAGCGCAAGCACTTGTTACGAACAAACTGTGCAGTTTGAATCGCTTCATCAATGGCTTGGTACTGGTTGAGCTTTCCTTTGAGCTTGAACTCTAAAACAATCATCTGACGCTGACTTTGTTGGCGTAAATCAATTATAGCTGGGTTGGTAGTTTTTCGACAAGGATCCGCGTTGCTCAATTTGTTCATGTAAGGGGTGAGACTAACCCCATATCTAAAGCGTAGGGGCTTGCGTCTCAACCCTCACACTCCCCTATTTTTCGGTCAAATCCAATCCCAGCCTTTTTGGCAAATTTTTCTAGTCCGTCGAGCTCAGGTTATCTTAAGCGTTTTGGCCAAAAGTTATAATTGTCACCACTTATGTCATAATCATTTACAGAAATCTCAGAATTCGACCTATCTTTCTAAGAAATAGGGTCAATACTAAGAATCTCAGGTGCAACCATGAGTTATCCAGCAGTTGAGTCTGAGGCGCTAGACCGCTACGAGTGTAGAGCCTGCGGCTATGTATATGAGCCCACTAAAGGGGACGATCGTCGTCAGGTAGCTGCCGGTACTCCCTTTGTTGAACTGGCAGACAGTTGGCGTTGTCCGGTCTGTTCTGCCAAAAAGAGCCAGTTTCAGAATATCGGGATGGCAGGCACCGCATCTGGATTTAAACAAAATCTGGGGTATGGCCTGGGGGTTAACACTCTGACGCCTGGTCAAAAAAATCTGCTTATTTTTGGCGGTTTAGCCTTGGGTTTTTTGCTTTTAGTTAGCCTGTATGGGCTGAGATAGGTTTAGGTATAGGTTTCCAGATATGACGTTAATCACAAGGCTGGTTCGACAGATAGCAGGGCTGGTGGCCGTCGCCCTGGTTTGTGTAGGCTGCGCCGGATATTTGCCCAGCATTGGCTCTAGCCCCTGGCAATTAGTTACGGTGCCAACAAATGCCAATTTATCGGATATTAGTTTCACCGATGACCTTTCCCACGGCTGGCTGGTTGGTGCTGATTCTGCCCTGTTAGAGAGTACTGATGGCGGCAAGACCTGGGAGACCCGATCGCTGCAACTCGATGACCAATCTTACCGATTTACCTCCGTTAGCTTTGCTGGAGATGAAGGCTGGGTCGCTGGGGAACCGGGTATCTTGCTGCACACCACAAATGGTGGTGAATCTTGGGATCGGGTGCCCCTCAGTGAAAAGCTACCAGGCTCTCCCAATATCGTGACAGCGCTGGGGCCCAAATCGGCGGAGATGACCACCAATGTTGGGGCCATTTACCGCACGACAGATGGGGGAAGAAATTGGAAAGCGATGGTAGAAGAAGCGGTTGGGGTCGTACGCACCATGACCCGTTCAAGTGACGGTAAATACGTCGCTGTTTCTTCTAGAGGCAACTTCTACTCCACCTGGGAACCTGGACAAAATGCATGGCAACCCCACAATCGTAATAGTTCGCGTCGTGTCCAGAGTATGGGCTTTACTGCCAAGGGCGGGTTGTGGATGCTGGCCCGGGGTGGGCAGGTGCAGTTTACTGATGAGACCGATCTTGATGCCTGGGATGAAGCTTTTAGTCCTGAATTTTCGACCAGTTGGGGCTTGTTAGACTTGGCCTATCGGACACCAGATGAAGTTTGGGTTGCAGGCGGTAGTGGTAACCTGCTGCGCAGCTTAGATGGCGGGAAGAGCTGGGAGAAGGATCGATCAGTGGAGAGTGTGCCATCCAACTTATACAGGATTGTATTCCTGGGTCCAGAAACCGGGTTTATTCTCGGTCAGCAAGGGACAATTCTGAGATATGTTGGTTAAGTAGGGAATGAGTTTACATGATTTTTCAGTGTTTTGGAGGAATCTGAATGGCTGGTACAACCGGTGAGCGCCCGTTTGGGGATATTATTACAAGCATTCGCTATTGGATTATTCACAGCATCACCATTCCTGCTTTATTTATTGCGGGTTGGCTGTTTGTGAGTACAGGCTTGGCCTACGATGTTTTTGGTACGCCTCGCCCTAACGAGTACTACCCAACCGCTCAACAAGAGTTGCCAATTTTGAACAATCGCTTTGAAGCGAAGCAGCAAATTGATCAGTTGCTGAATAAGTAACCCCTAGTTTCCATGCGTGTAGGACTATGACATTCAATAATCCCGATCAACCAATCTCTTATCCCATTTTCACCGTGCGCTGGCTGTCTGTTCATGCCCTGGCAGTGCCATCAGTGTTTTTCTTAGGCGCGATCGCCGCAATGCAGTTTATCCAAAAGTAGGAAGAGAAACCCATGGCAATGGAACGTTCTTCAAACCCCAATAAGCAGCCAGTTGAATTAAATCGCACATCCCTTTATCTGGGATTGCTGCTTGTGTTTGTTCTCGGTATTTTGTTTTCTAGCTACTTCTTCAATTAAAGCCTTTGGGTTCACTAAGGAAGTCAGTCTTAGGAAACAGCAGTTTGCATGTTCATTGTTTCGTCATGATTGTACTGGGGTTAGGAGGTGAATAAGGTGCTAAGTTCTGGACGAATTCCATTATGGATCGTTGCCACCATAGCAGGTACTGGTGTGTTAGTCGTTTTGGGTCTGTTTTTCTACGGTTCTTATGCTGGAGTTGGTTCGGGTCTCTAGAGTAGATCCCTTTTAACGGCATATAATTTAAGCCAGGATAGCCCTGGATAGGCTAGGAGCCAGAAGTCAGATTAAGCTGAGACGCACTGACAGCTAAAGAAATTACGAGTCAGGGGTTGGTCAAGCTGCTAGGTTCTGAATTCTGGCTACTGCCCTCTCTGGAGGGGTAATTTTTTACCTTGAGGGATATGTCCTTTTAAGTTAATTAGTTAAGACAAAAGGGAGGGGAAATAAACCCTCCCTTTTGTCTTGTTACTGCAAATAAATCTTGGGTGACATATCCTACTAGCTTGCCTATCCGACGTTGATTGCAAGCAATACAGCGCGGGCTTCCAAGCCTTCGGCTACACAGTTCACAGGCTGGGCAACCCCATCGCCTCCCTATGCGTTGTTTAGACTCCGCGTGATGACCCACCGCAGAGTATTAATTTTTGGTTTGATGCGGC
>JBJTUO010000235.1:0-3887 GCA_046080785.1 Leptolyngbyaceae cyanobacterium
GCCCAATTGAATGAGTCTTGTACTCTTGGGTTTAGACATTCCCGGATTATGCTGGTTCTGATGGTTGCAGGCATTCCGGTTGGCGGCTTCACCAATAGATCGATTGTATCATTTTGCTTGTTTCGTTGGCATCAAGCCACACTCAACAAGAGCGGCTTTCATCCCGTCACCGAATCACTCTTGAGTAAACACAATTCACGTTTTCGGTGCGGGGCTTCCCGCCGACTTAGCTAAACAGCCTGATCATCAAACCTTGACCCCGATTTCGTCTCCAAGTTGGTATAGAATCTCTAGCAGGGTTTGGACAAAGGCTTGCGACGCTTCTTCCGATCGGAGAATTTGAGGCATCAGCGTTGGAATGTCGTAACGCTCCAGGTATTGCAAGTAGAGTTCCTGGGCGCTTGCTAAGGAGACCCCCAAGTTGAGCCGATCGCCCAATTGGATTAAGCGCTTGAAACCAGAAACATCAGTTTGCAAGATTCCCAGATCGGTTTGATGCAAAATGCCCCCTAGCGATCGCACAATTAATCGCTCTAAAATTTGCTTCGCTTCTGGCAGGGTGAACTGGCAGTGAAGATAGACCGCTTCCGTGGCGATCGTATCCAGGTCATTCAGCAGATTGACGACCCGCTCCGTCCCCAGAGATGCCTCATCGGTTTCCTGCTCCAGGGTTCGTAGGGTTTGTAACACCCGTTGACTCAGCGCAATCTCCGCCGCCACTTGAAGCTCTTGGGGGACGGGTAATTGATCCCGATGGAAGGCCATCAGCACACCGTAATTATCGCGGTAGACCTGGGTGTAGAGCTGATCCAGGCGAGTCAGGGTTTCTTGGGTAAGCAGGCGCATAATCCGATGGCGCTCTTCAGCAAACAGATTTTGCAGGCTAAAGCTGCTATCGCCAAAGAAACCGTTCATCGCCACAATCACCTGAGCTGCACTGGCTTGTTTCAGGGCCTCAAACAAAGCAGATTTGAGTTCCGTATAGGGCAGGTTTCCTGGAAATGGTGCCACACAGCAATGAAAGTCCCAACCGCCCAAATGCAGTACCGCAAACGTGTGGGATGCTTGCTCCCAGGTAATTTCGGAAGTGAGATCTAATTGACCGACTGCGAGAGTGAGTGGCCCCAGGCGCTGCAACTGGTAATCCACTTGTTGAGCCGTGTAACAGTAGATTGACTGCTCCCGTGAGTAGGGAGTGAACAGAGAACTGATGGCATAGTGAGCAGTCACTTGCTCCAGGCTCACCTGGGCAGGAGCGACCAGTTGTCGATAGACTTCGCCACCATGGTGAAAGGCCTCGATGTTACTGGGTGCCAGGGATAACCGTTGGACAAATTCTGTTTCCAGATGTAGACCGGTTAAGGTCTCAGCCAGTTCCATGGCGCGAGCGGCGTAACGAAGAATTTGTACCCCTTCTGGGCGAGAGAGTTCTTCAAAAAACCAACCACAACTGGTATACATCAACAGGGCATGGCGTTGCATTTCTAACAGACGCAGGGCAGTCATTTGTTCTGCCTGACTCAAGGGATGGGACTGGTGCCAGGAGAGGAACCGTTCAATTGTTGCTGGCGACCGATCGCGAATCACCTGCACATACCCATCCCGCACCACCCAGGGCGACTGAAACAGGGGTTGGGCCTTTTCTAGGTAAATGTCCGCCAGCTGATCGCGGAGCCAATCTAAGGCATCACGCAGGGGGCGTCGCCACTTTTGATGCCACTCACCACCGCCGCCACAGCCACAATCATCTTGCCAGCGATCAACCCCATGGGCACAACTCCAGGCGGTCACTGGCTTTAGATCGACTTCCCACTCTGGGGGAGAGATGGCAAGGTAATGGGCAAAGTTGGTAACAGCCCACCCCCGTTGAGGAAATTCTTCGATAAAAGCATAGGCCAGACATTTTTCAGTAGCGCCCTTGTGATGACCAAAGGTTTCTCCATCGGTGGCCACAGCAATCAATTGAGCGGCCCGATGGTCTCCCCGGATGGCCTGGCCTAAACGGCTGGAGAAATGGTAGGAACTGCTGAGGGTGCCATCATCAAAGCCCATATCTCGCGAAATGGGGCCGTCGTAAAAGAAAATATCAATGTAGGGTCGAGGCTCCAGGGATGGGGGACTGGTAAAGCCATTGGGATCATGGCTACTTAAGTCAGATTGAGGTCGCAGGTAGCAGCGGTAGGGCCGGGTGGGATCAATTTGACTACCGCCTACCTCAAACCACTCCGGATTGGGATTTTCAGAGGACGGTAGGGGCCGGCATCGACGAGCCTGGGAAGGAGCCAGAACGATGAACTTGATCCCCTCCTGGATCAGTACCTCCAGAGTGCCATAGTCCACTGCGGTTTCGGCCAGCCACATCCCCTCCGGCTCCCGGCAAAACCGAGAACGAAAATCGGCCTTGCCCCAGCGAATCTGGGTGCGCTTATCTCGCTCATTGGCTAGGGGCAGAATCATGTGGTTGTAAGCCTGGGCGATCGCGTTACCATGCCCATTCAACCGCTCACAACTCCTGCGATCGGCCTCCAGAATACGCTGATAAACTTCCACATCGTAGCGCTCTAGCCAGCTCATCAGGGTTGGCCCGATGTTAAAGCTCATGTACTCAAAGTTATTAACGACCTGGAGCACCCTCCCCTGATCATCCAGGATCCTGGCAAAGGCATTAGGGCGGTAGCACTCATGGTGAATCCGTTCATTCCAGTTGTGGAAGGGGGCCGCACTGGGTTGTCGCTCGATCGCATCCAGGTAGGGATTTTCCCGAGGAGGTTGATAAAAATGACCGTGAACTGTGATGAAGATTCCCTTTGCCGGAGCGATGGGATCAAACCCTGGTGGGTTATAGCGGGTTTCTCTGGAAATTACCTGAGCATCTGGGTAAGGGGTTACCACCCGACTGACCAAACCAGCCAGCGATCGCTCTAATGAACCTGCTTCAAATGCTGAAGTCATAAATTGAAATAATTTTTAATTGATCAAGGAATGGGTTACTCTTCTATTTGCTTAATTTTATAAAGAAAGGCCTGGAAAAATTGGTAGTCAACGGAACACTCGCCTCTATATAGACAACCGCAATCCTTCATTGATCCCTAGTGAGTAACGTGCCCCTAGTATAGGACTGGTCAGTCAAGGAAATTGGAAAAATTTAATAGTAATTAAGGGATCACGAGTTTAATTGGCTCCCTGGGTAATCCTGCAAATTCTTGTGAATAGACTGTTTCAACTGTTTCAACTCAGAGTATGATGCAAAGCCAGACTGACCGATTTGTCAACCCCATGGAAGTGGCTTCTATCCCAACCCTGTGGGTGCTGCTTGTCCGATGCTGATTTGGTTCACGCAGACTGAATTAAATTCCATCTAATTAGTTAAAGTGAGGAGTCACCTCGATGTATTACGTCAATCTAGCTCTGAGAACATTAAATCCCATGGTGGTGGCGGGGGCGATCGCGGCTGTTGGGATTGGGCTTCCTGCTTTCGCTGAAACTGTACCCACTGGCCTACAGACTGCAAAGCAACCTGTGCTACTGGCTCAATTAACGGGTCAGTGCCGTCAGGTCAATCGTCAGATTGCGGTTTTTACCGCAGCAAATTGTAACAGTGGAGCTTCCCGCTTACTGCCTCAAGGGGCTCGGGTTACCCTCAATGCCAATCAATCGACCAATGGATTTATTGCAATCCAGGGGGGGGGCTTTGTGCAGACAGTCAACCTGACAAACTGCTCTACCCCGACTGGTAACCTGTGCCGTCGAGTGATTCAAACCGAGGGGTTAATTATTCGGCAAAACCCTGACCCCGATTCACGGCAGATGGGGTTTGCACCTTTTAATAGCCAAGTTACTCTGACTACAGATCCTCCAACTGGGCAAACTGGGCCTCAAAACCGTAG
>JBJTUO010000236.1:0-10617 GCA_046080785.1 Leptolyngbyaceae cyanobacterium
AACCCTGATGGCCGTTGGGCTGACCCGTTACCATTTCCCTGGTAAGGGGCTGTACCGTGGGGTTTCTTACCTGCCGTTGATTATTCCCGACATTGCGATCGCGGTGGCAACCCTGGTATTTCTGGCTGCGGTGGTGATTCCACTCAGCAGAGGGCTGATTCAACTGAGCTTGGGTACAATTATCGCTGCCCATGTTGTCTTTTGTCTGGCCTACGTGGCTCTGGTGGTGTCAACTCGGCTAACAACCCTGAATCCTAACCTGGAAGAAGCAGCTCTCGATCTAGGGGCAACGCCTACCCAGGCTTTTCTCAAGGTGTTGCTACCAGAGTTGATGCCAGCCATTATTGCTGGTTGCCTGTTGGCCTTTGTGCTAAGTATAGATGACTTCTTAATTGCGAGTTTTACGGCAGGGGGGGGCGCAAAAACCTTACCCATGGAGATTTTTAGTCGAATTCGCACAGGGGTCAAGCCCGATATTAATGCTCTCAGTGTGGTGCTAATTTTGGCTTCAGGGCTGGTTTTTGCGTCGGCAGAATATATTCGCTACCGCAGTGAGCGGCAACGGTTAAAGGCATAACTAATTCAGTCACAGGTTTGTGCTGAAACTGGTGGTCGGGTAAATGGCAACCGATAAGAAAATTTTTGGCAGTCGGGGCGTTTTGGGCCCACCCCCTAACGGGCTCTCTACTTCTAGATCGTAGCCCAACCCCCGTCGAACTTGGGTCACTTGCTCCGGGCCACTCTGTTGTAAATGCTTTAATACAGCGCCTGCATCCTGGATTAACTGGTCAACCTGAATTTCAGCATAGACCTCAGGATAACGACTTAACCGACCCAGTCCTTCTCCCAACAGGGTGACAGCCCCTCGCCAGTTGTCATTACCCAAGTGATAGAAGGCAACAGCCAGTTGTAAAATTCCTTGATAAAAGGTTTTATCAGGCTCCATTGCTTCGATCCAAAGCGCCTCTAAAGTATCATGGCAGTCATAGAAGTGCCCCTGATTAAATTGAGTCATTGCCAGCCAAAGCTCTGCTGGTTGATCAGTCATAGTTTCCCCTTAAAACTGGGTCAATGGTTTCTGAAGCTGCGTTTGCAGCGTTTCCTGAGAATTAATCACAATTCCTGGACAGTTACAATCACTCAATGCTCCTCTGGCCTGGGCCTGCCATTGGGCAGGAGCGCGATCGCCTAGCCACAGTAGCCAACGGCTACCGGTTGGCAGAGCCCTCAGACTGTCAGAATTTTGGGTCAGCCAGACCAGGGGTAAAGTTGGTAAATCAGTGGCATGGATTGGTTCCTGTGACTGTATTGCTGCCAGCGCCTGCAAAACAACCTGGTGCCCGTGGATTAAACCCGTACCCGCCGTCCACAGTTTAACCTGAAGACTTTGGTGACAGGCATAAAAGTAGAGAGAGGCCGCAGCGATTACCGCCTGCTCAAACTCCTGGGGCTGTGCTGTGTCTGTTTCAGCCGTTGTTCTCCAGTTCAAACCACTATCTAGACAAATAATCACCTCTTGCCCGCCTGTGAATATCTCTAACTCTCGCACTCGCAACTCCCGATAGCGGGCACTGGTGCGCCAGTGAATCAGACGAGTGGGGTCACCCCAACGATAGGGGCGCAGCGATCGGGTTAACCCTTCGGTCGCCGCTTGAGTGCGACGATCACTCAGAACTTGAAAACTGGTATCCCGTCCCAAATCATCAACCAGGGGACAGGCGACCAGAGGCAGCACTGTGGGATAAACAACAGCTACAGCGCTGGCAGTCTGCGATCGTCGGCACCAAAACAGCCCCAGCGGGGCCCCGGTTCTGATATCAACCGTTCGCCAGCGGTATACCCCTCGTTGCAATGCCAATTGATAGTAAACCCAGTGATATTGCCCATGGGGGGCGATTGATTCGATCGTCAAGACAGCGGGCTTTCCCAGCGTCGAAGGGAGTTGATCCCAAATTTGCAGCAGGGTCTTGGACTGGTGCCCCCGATTTTGAATGACCAGTTCAAACGTCAGCGCATCACCCGCACTCACTGGGGCGATCGGTTGCCGCAGGATTATTAAATCGTGCAGCATTCGTTCTGAGAGCCAGGCCGCGATTAGCAGTAGGGCAAAGCTAATCCCACTCATTACGTAGAGCCAGCCGGCCATTGTGTTGGTGGCAGCCAAAAAAAAGAAAACCGAGAGGCTACCCAACAACCAGCCACTGTAAGCTGGGGCTACCCAGTGGGTTTCTAGCCAATCAGCGAGCTTCAGGTGTGTCTGCTTCAGTTTCACTCGTTTGATGCTGGAGAATAAAAATTTAGCAAGGCAAGAAAATCATCAAAAACTTTGGATCTCGTTACAATAATCTAAAAACTCGATCTGAACTGATTACTAGTCGATAAAATGGGGGAATACTTCAGAAAGAACAACCTAGCTTACGGTTATGAAGTATAGTGCATCAAGCGATCGGGAATGATCGACGCCTCTACATAGTAATAATTTGCTGGTGATTTTATCGATAATTTACTGATACGAGCGAGAGAAATACAATGACTGGTTCGTTTGCCCCAAAACCTCAGGAACATCACGCCGCACCAGTACCGCCACCCCCGCCTGCTCCTGTCATGGCGCAGGTAAAGTCAGGATCTACCGATTCGATTGAGCAGATGGTTCAAGCTGCCTATTCTCGTCAAGCTTCTGACATTCATATTCGAGTTGGTGAAGTTCCCCGGTTTCGGATTCGGGGTGAAATGCTTGTGACGAAGGATCAGCCCGCAACAACTCAGGAACTATTTCAGCAGTATTTAGAAGAAATTTTGACGCCAGCCCAGCGGCAGCGATTTGAGCAGACTAGGGAAATGGATACCGCTATCTTCTACCCAGGTCTGGTACGCTGCCGGGTTAACGTATTTGACAGTCTGACCGGTGGAGCAATTGTGCTGCGGTTAATCTCTTTGGAAGTGCCCACCATTGATGGGTTGGGTTTGCCAGAGGTGTTGAAGTATTTATCCACCCAGGGGCAGGGGCTGATTCTGGTAACCGGGCCAACTGGGTCTGGCAAATCAACCACCCTAGCTGCCATGATCCGCCATATGAATGAAACGTCTAAGCGCCATGTGGTGACGATCGAAGACCCGATTGAGTACGTCCATTCCTCTAACAAATGCCTGATTAGTCAGCGGGAGGTGGGGCTCCATACCCTGGAGTTTGAGCAGGCGCTGCGCTCCGTTTTGCGGGAAGACCCGGATGTCATTTTGATTGGGGAAATGCGGGATCGGATTACGGTAGATACTGCCCTGAAGGCCGCCCAAACTGGCCACCTGGTTTTAGGAACATTGCATACTCGCAGTGCGATCGGCTCTCTGAGCCGCCTCCTCACTATCTATAATCCCGACGAGCAACCCGCCATGCGAGTCCAGATTACCGAGTCGCTAATTTCGGTCATTTCTCAGATGCTCATTCCCACCACAGATGGTCGTCGCACCGCTGCCCATGAAATTTTAATTAATACCCCTGCCATGCAAGACTATCTCTTGAAAGGCAATGAAACAGAGGCCTTTGAGTTGATGGAGATGGGTTCTAACGAGGGCATGCAGGTGATGAACCAGGTACTCTGTGATTTGGTGCTACTGGGTAAAATTAGCCCGGATGAAGCAGTGAAAGTTTCCCCCGATCCAGGTGATTTGCGTCGCCGCGTACGCAACGAGGGCTTTGATCCATCCCGCTCGGCCAATCGTGAGTTCGAGACCCCTGGTGCTGTTCGGGAGTACCGACCTGTGTAAACACCCCTGTATTGGGGTATTCGCTTAAAGCGGGATAGATTAGTCACTACGACGGTGGCGATAAGACGAATTCTCTCAATACCAAATCATTCACCTTGCGCCTCCAAAGACGCTGCATCCCCTTGAGGTTCAGCGTCTCAAAACACAGCGTATCAAACTGGTTGGTTCGTTGGTGAGCCAATTTCCAGAACCAATTGCAACTGCAGTTGGTGATATCCTTATGTTTCCGGGCCAGGTTTAACTAAGACTGTTCTCGCTTGTGCGAACCGTTGACCTTTCTGGACGGTTCACGGCTTAGCCTGGATTATTCACGAAGCCCTCAATTATTGGCTGTCATTCCCGTGGCATCAGGGTGGATTCCCGCCTACGCGGGAATGACGGAAGTTCAGTTAGCTCATGAATTATGCAGGTTAAACGATGGCGGGTTGTTCAACTATCTTGCACCGTTTGAGAGCCGACTATCTGTCAGAGTGAATTTTCTTGTTTCAGCTTGGCAATATGAGCCTGAAGTTTGGCACAGTTCAAATGCTTTCCCCACATCCGGTAATACCGTTTAAGGAGTGGGCTTTACGCTCACTTCTGTAATTCTTTTGGCCTAGTCTTCAAGGCGACAAGTTATCCCTGCAATAAAATCCAGGAGGCAGGAGCCAGAATCCAGCAATTTGCCTATCCTTTCAATACTTTTGAATCGCCGAAATCTTCTACCCTTGATTGCGCTGTTTTTCAATAAAAAGTACCCCAACAAAAGAACTTTAGGATATTTTTTCTATAAAGCATTTATAATATTTACTGTTGGTAGTTGGTCTATTAATTGTCTTCAGCATTGCAGGATTTTGAAAGAAATGGCAGAGAATCCAAACACCCCTTTGACTGGAAAGGCACTACTTCAAAAAGTTAAAGAGTTATCTCATTTGCCGCGTCGAGAAACGGCAAAGTCTTGCGGATACTATACACTGACAAAAAGCAATCAGGTACGGGTTAATTTAACTGACTTTTATGACGCCGTTCTAGCTGCTAGGGGGATTCCCCTCAGCCCGGAAGGGGTAAAAGATGGTCGGGGGCGTGAACCAACCTACCGGGTGAGCGTGCATAAGAATGGTCAAATAGTCATTGGTGCTGCTTATACTCAGGCAATGGGGTTAAAGCCCGGTGATGAATTTGAGATTAAACTGGGTTATAAGCACATCCATCTCATCCACCTTGATGGGGATAAAAAAGAAAGGAGAGACCACTTTGTCGAAGATGAAGATGAAGATGAAGATGAAGATGATTAACCCACATCCACATTTAAAGCAGTGAAATTCTAGGCTCAATGCTGTAAAGAATTTCACATTTAAAGTGAATTGGATCAATTTTCCAGGTCAATGATTTTTGTTCAACGCAGTTCCCGCTAGAATTATTGGCATTTAATGGTCACTTCTTTAGGGGGCAGCAATGGATTGTGAGTTATTCTTAAATCAATGGGTGCTTCTCTGGCAAGGATGGTCTTCTTACACAAAGATCGGCCTCTTTTTTGTAGTTTGGGTATGGATGTGGTTTCCCTTGGCGGTTCCCCTGGCGATCGCTGTCAACTGGCAATTTTTTCGAGTCCCAACACCACAGCAAAAATTGCCGTTGATTATTTCCCTCTATTTACTGGCTCCACTCTTGCTTTGGGGGGTGAGTCGGCTAGAAGATCAGCCATTTTCAAGCTATGGCTTGGCTCTGACAGCAAAGACAGGTCTATCCATTCTCCTAGGGTTAGGCATGAGTTTAATTGGCTTGGCCCTTGTTTTTGCCCTGGAAACCCGCCATGGCTGGGTCGTCTGGCAATCTGACAAAAAGCAAGCATTGTTAAGCTGCCTGGGGCCACTTTTGCTCCTGGCACTCCTGATTAGCGCTGTTGAAGAATTGGTATTTCGTGGCTTTTTGGTGAATCAATTCCTACAAATTCACTCCCCATGGGTTGCGGCGATCGGAGCCAGTCTCCTATTTGCCCTCCTGCATGGCATTTGGGATGGCCCCTCGGTTGTACTCCAATTACCGGGGTTATGGCTCCTGGGGATGCTGTTAGTGCTGGCTCGCTTGACAAATGATGGTAGCTTGGGGCTAGCGATCGGCCTCCATGGTGGCTGGGTCTGGGGGCTGGCCAGCCTAGATGTCTCTCAGATGTTGCATTACTCAGAACAGCGCCCGCTTTGGTTAACCGGGTTAGGCGGTCAGCCTTTAGCGGGCGTCCTGGGGATTGGATTATTACTAGCAACGGCTGGTGTTATTTGGGGCTCAAGTTATTTCACATCCCCCCTCTAAATTACAGGTGAGATGGGTGTGAACATAGTCTGTCAGCTCCACAGGGACGGCCTTCACTTTCCAAATTTGATCGCAATATTCCCGGATAGACCGATCGGAAGAGAACTTGCCCATGCGAGCAATATTTAGAATTGCCATGCGAGTCCAATCGTCCACATCCTCATAGGCCTGACTTACCCGGTCTTGACATTCTATGTAGGCCTGATAATCTGCCAGTAGCAGATACTCGTCGTGATATAAGAGATGATCTACTAGCGGCTTAAACAAGTGGGGATCGCCGTGGGAGAAGAAACCAGAGGCAATGCGATCGATGGCCAGCTTCAACTCTGCATTACTCTCATAATAATCATGAGGGTAATAGCCCCTGGATCTTAAAGCATAGACTTCTTCTGTCGTTAACCCAAACAAGAAGAAGTGATCGGCACCAACTTCTTCCCGAATTTCAATATTGGCACCATCCAGAGTCCCAATGGTTAAAGCCCCATTCAGAGCAAACTTCATATTTCCAGTGCCAGAAGCTTCCTTACCTGCTGTAGAAATCTGCTCAGACAGGTCTGCCGCAGGGTACAAATGTTGAGCCGTCTTAACACTAAAATCTTTGAGAAAGACCACCTTTAGCCGCCCCCCAACATCGGGATCCCGATTGACCACATCACCGATGGAATTCAGCAGCTTGATAATCAACTTGGCCATGTAATAACCAGGGGCCGCCTTGCCAGCAAATAGGAAAGTGCGGGGTGTGATATGGAGATCAGGGTTGGCCTTGAGCCGGTTATAGAGCGTAACGATGTGCAGCGCATTCAGGTGTTGCCGCTTGTATTCATGGAAACGTTTGGCCTGAATATCAAACATGCTGCTGGGATCAATTTCAATGCCCGTGTAAGCCTTGACGTAGTTAGCATAATTGGCTTTAATCGCCTGTTTTATTTGACGAAACTCGTGGCGAAACCCCGGATCATCGACGTAGGCTTCTAACTTGCGCAGCTCATCTAGGTGCCGAATCCAACCATCCCCAATCTTGGCAGTAATCAGATCGGTCAAACGAGGATTACTGAGTACCATGAACCGACGGGGTGTAACCCCATTGGTCTTGTTAATGAACTTTTGCGGATACATTTCATAAAAGTCTCGCAGCACATCCCTCTGGAGCAGCTCTGTATGGAGGGCTGCGACTCCATTGATCGCAAAACTGCCAACACAGGCTAAATTTGCCATCCGAACATAACGCTCACCGCTTTCATCAATCAGGGACATGCGGCTGAGCCGGTCTAGATCATCTGGAAATTTAATCCGAACATCGTCTAGAAAGCGGGTATTGATTTCGTAGATGATCTCCAGATGACGAGGGAGAAAGGCCCCAAACATGTTCAATGGCCAGCGTTCTAGAGCTTCTGGCAGTAGGGTGTGATTGGTGTAAGCAAAGGTCTTCTCAGTAATTGACCAGGCTTGACTCCACTCCATGCCATGCTCGTCTACCAGTAACCGCATCAACTCAACCACTGCGATCGAGGGGTGAGTATCATTCAGTTGCACCGTGAATTTTTCATGGAATTGACTGAGAGGAATATTTTGCTGTTGCATAACCCGGATCATGTCTTGCAACGAGCAAGAGACAAAGAAGATCTGCTGCGCCAGTCGCAATTGCTTGCCCTGAGACACGTTGTCGTTGGGATACAGGACTTTTGAGAGATTTTCTGAATCCATTTTTTCCTGGACAGCGCCCAGATAATCCCCCGAGTTAAACGCCTCAAAGTCAAAGGACTCTGGAGCCTCTGCTGACCAGAGCCTCAGGGTATTAGCGGTATTGACCCGATACCCCAGGATCGGCGTGTCATAGGGCACCCCCTTCACCACCTTAAAGGGAACCCAGCGCACCCGGAAGCGGCCGGTGTCTTCATCAACATAAGATTCTGTATGCCCCCCCAACTTGACTTCTACAGACCACTCTGGCCGGGGAATTTCCCAGGGATTGCCGTTGAGCAACCACTTATCGGTCATTTCAACTTGCCAACCATCCTTGATATCCTGGTCAAAAATACCGTATTCATAGCGGATACCATAGCCGAGGCTGGGAATTTGCAGCGTCGCCATAGAGTCGAGGTAGCAAGCGGCGAGGCGTCCCAGCCCCCCATTCCCTAAACCGGGCTCTTCTTCTTGCTCCAGTAATTGATCCAGATCAAGGCCCAACTCGGTCATGGCCTGCTTCACCTGGTCGTAGATCCCCATGTTGATCAGGTTATTGCCCAGGTGAGGCCCCATGAGAAACTCAGCCGATAGGTAACAGACAGTGCGAGCCCGCTCCCTGGTATAGGTCTCTGCGGTATTGATCCATCGCTGCAACAAACGATCCCGAACAGCATAGGCCAGGGCCATATAGTAGTCATACTGGGTGGCGATCGCTGGAAACTTCCCCTGGACGTAAAACAGGTTGTCAACAAAGGCCCGCTTAAACGCCTCGATACTCAAGCCTGTACGTTCGTCTTCCTGGTTGGCGCTAGGTTGCAGGTTGGGCAAAGTTTGCATAACTGATGTTCCTTGATGGACTGTTGCTATTTTCCTAGAGAGAAGTAGGAAACCGTTGGAAATTAATGTTGCTGTAATCTTGATGATTTAAACCATGACCTGAGAAGGCAGGATGAAATGTATTCCATGCTACGCATGAGTGCAAGACCGATAGGCACTCCTTAACGATGGACAACCCTTTGTTGGCCAGATCACCACACAGTGACCTGTGCTTGCATCCACTGGAAGGCAACCAGATTCAGCACCAGGCCATTGGCAAAGACTAGCACCATTAAGACAATTTGATACCACTCAATCGGCCGCACCTGTAAATCCATGGCAGCATGGAGGAAATTCATCACGGTGTAAACAAGAGTCAGCCCGAAGTGCAATATCCGGTAGGTGGGGGAGGCATTGATCACCGTCAACACGATCGCCACCATTGGGATGGCAAAGAAGCCTAGCATCAGCCATAGGTGAGAAACCGGCATCTTTCCTTTTGTTTCGGGCATGGCGATGCTCTCACCGTAGAGAAGAGGCATCATTGCTAGCTGGCTGTGAAACACCATGCCAAATAAAAAAACTGCCCACAGTGCAATAATTTGAGTTTGAAGACCAAATTCCATAGATCCCCCTTCCCCGCGCTCAGAGGAGCAATCCCCTCAGTGATCTACCTTTATTTTACTGGGTGGTCTTCTGGAACATTTCAAGTTGTTAACACTCTTCATGCCTGAAGGCATGGGATTCTTGGTTGATCAAGACCACTTAAATTCGATGAAACGGTAAAATCGAAGTAGACCCGCGACGCAGCCCCATGTCTAAAGGCAGGAGTTTTTCATGCAGTGTCGTACTTGCGTCATTCCAATGCTGTTGCTGGTTGGTCTGTTGTCTGCGGTTGGGTGCACTCAACGTTCAACAGTTACCCCTAAACCACAAAAGTTGCAGGTCACCGTCAGCATCCCCCCTCAAAAGTATTTTGTCGAACGGATTGGCAATGGTTACGTCACGGTGAATGTGATGGTGCCCCCTGGAGCAGAGCCCCATACCTTTGAGCCCAAACCTGAGCAGCTCAAGGCTCTCAGCCGTTCTAGTGCCTATTTGCGCATCCAGATGGATTTTGAGCAGGCCTGGATGGATAAATTTATTGCCGCCAACCCCAAAATGCTCATTGTGGATACCACCCAGGGCATTCAACGGTTGCCACTTGCTGGCGGTCTCCATGGGCAAGAGAAAACCAGCACTGCCCATCCCGGTGAAAACCTGGATCCCCACATCTGGCTGTCTCCCCGCCTGGTTAAGGTACAGGCCCAGACCATCCAGACTGCACTGGCCCAATTAGACCCCCCCCATAAAGCGGCTTATCAGGCCAACTTGCGACAATTCCTGGCAGATATTGATGCTCTGGATCAGGAGATTCGGACAACTTTAAAGGGGGTAAAGAACCGCAAGTTTATCGTGTTTCATCCCAGCTGGGGTTACTTTGCCCGAGATTATCAACTGGAACAAATCCCAATTGAAGTAGGCGGGCAAGAGCCCAGCGCTGCAGAACTGGCGGCTTTGATTGTCAGGGCCAAACAAGATCAAATCAAAGTGGTGTTTGCCGAGCCCCAGTTTAGCCAAAAAACCGCTGACACTATTGCCAGAGAAATCGGGGGCGAAGTTTTGCTAATTGACCCCTTATCACCGAATTGGGCCACCAATCTGCGCACCGTAGCCCAGACCTTTAGTCGGGTACTGAGCCAAACTCTCGTGACATATCCTTGTATCTTCAGAGATAAGGCAACCCGTCCCATCCTCGGTGAGTCAAACACCGCTTTGTAGCCTGGGTGCCTGTATTGTTAAAAAGAGCGTGGCGAGCCAGTTCATCCCAGGTGCTTGACACCGTTTGGTAGCCACCGGAGCCACGCTGTCAGCCCAATGATACAAGCTCGAACAATCGCTGGAGGTTCAACCTCGGATTCGCAAGGACGAGTTGTCAAAGGGACAAAAACACTTACTCTCAGCATAAACGATGAGTTCAGAAAAAACATGGGTTGGCATTGATGTCAGTCAAGATCATCTTGA
>JBJTUO010000237.1:0-7547 GCA_046080785.1 Leptolyngbyaceae cyanobacterium
CAAGCCTCTGACCAAGAACAGTCCGCCCCCAGCCTCTGCTTCTCGCCGTAAACAAAACACCCTCGACTGTCAGATTGAGTTCTCTAAGGTGGTGGTATTCTCATAATGAGACTGACAAAAGTTTTCTGCACCACTAAGCTCTTCGACTCAGGCACTTTAGTCTCAAGACCGAAAAATCCTACGTTCACTACATTCGAGATTTCATACTGTTTCATAACAAGCGCCACCCCAGAGACATGGGGGCAGATGAGATCAGAACTTATCTATCTCATCTGGCGATCGAGCGAACAGTTGCGGCATCAACCCAAACAGTAGCGTTGAGTGCTTTGCTATTTCTCTATCGTCATGTTTTGCAAATTGACCTGCCATACATTGATGAGATTGAGCGGGCTAAACGACCTGAAAGATTGCCCGTCGTCTTTACCCGATCGGAGGTCAAGCAAATTTTGCTCCATCTAGATGGTGTCAATTACCTAATCGTGAGTTTGCTGTATGGCAGTGGCATGAGGCTCATGGAATGCTTGAGGCTACGAATTAAAGACATCGATTTTGAGTATCGCCAGATTATTGTGCGGGATGGCAAAGGCAACAAAGATCGCATCACAATGCTGCCTGATTCAACGATAGAGCCACTCAAGGCGCAACTCCAGCGGGCTAAGAGTTGGCACCAGCAGGATCTCGCTTTAGGATATGGCTCAGTTGCCTTGCCCTATGCATTGGAACGCAAGTATCCAAACGCAGATCGACAGTGGAATTGGCAGTTTGTCTTTCCCTCCTGGAAGCGATCGCTGGATCCCCGAACAAAAGTTGTGCGACGGCACCATGTTTATGAGCAATCTGTACAACGGGCTGTAAAACAGTCTATACAGCGTGCTGGTATTACGAAACATGGCGGGTGTCATACGTTTCGCCATAGTTTTGCGACTCACTTGCTGGAGGATGGCTACGACATCCGCACGATCCAAGAACTGCTAGGCCACAAGGATGTCAAGACAACCATGATCTACACTCACGTATTGAATCGAGGAGGGCGAGGGGTACGGAGTCCCCTTGATATGGGATAAGTCAGACAATAAAAGGCGGCACTGTGTCAGTCAGTACCTCTTTAATTCGAGTATTTGACCAATTCATAGGCAACAGACGTTCATACAACACGGGATGATTGCCACTGTCGTTAGTCGAACCATTGGTGAAGGCGACTGTTGATGGGGATGAATGATCCTTTATGGATGTAGTTTGCGTCACCACAATGGCCTACACCCACAGGCTCAAGTCCGACTTTAAGCCCTTAAACAGCCCTTTGGATCTGGATCCGTAATCTAACTACTGACTCTTTGCAGATTTACCAGAGTCGCAACTTTATTGAGTAGGTTTTCTGGGTTTGCGATCGGCAGGGTTAAAGTATCATCAGCCCCAACCGATTCACCTGTCTGGTTGGCTTGGGCTTGGGGGTCAGAGGTTAAGGCCAGCACCGCAATCTGTTGAGTGAGGGGATTTTGCTTTAAGCTGGTTAACACTTGATCGGGATTGACCCAGCTGAGATCAATATTAAGCAGCACGGCCAGAGGTTGTAAAATTTCAATCTGCTGTAGAATGGTGGAGCCTTTAATCAACCAGACCACTTGATAGCCTGCAGCGGTCAGCAGCTCACAAATCAGGGTCGCCGTTGCGTCTTCATCTTCAACTAAGACAATCTGCCCCTGCCCTTGAGCGGTTGTGCCCTCCGGGCTATGAACTTCTACCAACCTATCACTGACCAAAGTCTGGGGTGGCAACCAGACCCTAAAGGTAGACCCCTTACCCACCGTAGACTCTACCTCAATCCAACCGCCATGCAAATCGACCAGATGTTTAGTGAGGGCTAGACCTAAACCAGTGCCTTCGTAGCCCCGTTGCCGCGACATATCTAACTGCTGAAACTTTTGAAACAGTAAGGGGCGTTGATCGGGAGGAATGCCAATCCCCGTATCTTGAACCTGCAAAACTGCCTGACCGTCTTCTTTCCAGACACTCAGGGTGACCCGCCCCCCCTCTGGGGTAAATTTAATTGCATTACTGAGCAGATTCAGTAAGATTTGTCGCACCCGGCGCGAATCGGCTAAGAAACTGTCATTTTGATAGGCTGTAGCCAGGCTGTAGACAGATTCGGGACAATCAAACACCAGTTGAATCTTTTTACGCATCGCCTGACTCCTCAACATCCGCAGGCTTTCACTGGCGACCTGCAGCAGGGAGAACTCAGAAATATCTAGCCCCATGCGCCCCGCTTCCAGTTGAGTCAGATCCAGAATGTCATTAATCACCTCCAATAAATGTTCCCCACTCTGTTGAATGGTTTTGAGATACTCCTGCTGCCGCTCTTTCGGCAAAAATCGTTCGCCCTCTTCTCCTGCAGGGAGGCGTTGTAGCGTATTCGCCATGCCAATAATGCAGGTCAGGGGCGTGCGCAACTCATGGCTCATCATAGCTAGGAACTCTGTTTTTACCTGATTGGCAGACTGGGCCGCAACTAAGGCGTCTCGCAGTTCCTGAGTGCGATCAATCACCCGTTCTTCCAAGGTACAGGCCTGTTCCTGGAGTTGGGTGTAGAGTTGGGTTTGCTGAATTGCGATGGCCAACAGCTCACTCACCCGGCCTATGAATGTGCTTTCTGCTTCCTGCCAGTGGCGCACTTCGGTGCAGTGGTGGGCAATCAGTAACCCCCAGAGCCGGTCTTGCACCACAATCGGCACCACCAGCTTAGACCGGACGTCGGCCCGACGCATCAGGTCTTGCATACAAGGGCGATCGGCATAGGTCACCGTGATATCATCTACTGCTTGAACAAATCCCTTCCGGTACTTTTCCAGGCAATCAGGGACTTGGGCAAAGCAGGCGTCTTCTGGGCTCCAGGTCAAAATGGTGGCAATGAGATCGCTGCTTTTGGCTTCATGAATCACCCGCCCCCAACTCAGGGGGGGGCCATCTGTTGGGGGTAACCCTGATGGCTCTGTCTGGGGCAGCTCAGCCAAAGCTGGAAAAAACTGGAAGATGAGCAAGCGATCGGCCTGCAAAATCCGCTGAATTTCCTGGATTGCCGTTTCCAAAATGACCGGCAGATCAAAACTCTGACGAATTTGAGTCGCGACCTGATTGACCAGCCGTTCCTGCTCGTATTGTTGACGCAGGGCGTCGGCTACAGCTTGATCACAGGAGGGCAGAGCCAAAAGCCAGACCCCCAATTGCTGACGTACGCTCTCCAGTACCTTTTTCCAGCGGGCAGAAAGCTGACGCGGTAAACTGTGGAGCAGTCGAATCGGCAATTCGTAACTCATTCAAACCCAAAGGGAACCCGGCCCTGATCTAGACCCATGACCAGAATAAACGTTAGTTGTTTATTCTATCCGTTGTCTTAACAAATCCTCGTCTAGACGGCGGGGTGGTCTATAGTCAATCACAGCGTTGGAGAGCTTATGCATCGCATTGCTGCTATGCCAGGGGGGTGGGATCCTGATCAAGAAGGGGTTGTTTTGATTGATCAAACCCCGGCACCCATTGTGTTTCTCACTGCTGCTGATACCGAAATTCAAACCCTGGCTGCTGCAATTTCCCTCCTGCCTCCAGATTTTCCAGGATTACGAGTTGCCAATTTATTGAGTTTGCAGCAACAACTGACGATCGACACCTACGCCGAAGACATTCTGGAAAAAGCTCAAGTGATCATTGTGCGCTTGTTGGGTGGGCGGGCTTACTGGCCCTATGGTTTGGAAGTCGTGGGCGAGACTGCCCGGCAAACCGGATCGGCGCTGTTTGTTTTACCGGGGGACGATCGGCCTGACCCTGATTTGATCAGCCATTCCACGGTTTCTCTCGGTACCGTTCACCAACTCTGGCGCTACCTGACCGAAGGCGGCCTTGAGAACTTCTGCCATGGGTTGCTGTTTGTGGCCCATACCTGTTTGGGTCGGCCCTATCAGCCACCTGCACCCCAAGTTGTGGCCCAGGTAGGGAAATGGACAAGCGGAAGCAGCCGGGCGATAGGATCAGGCCGTTCTTCCACTTCTGACGAGATTCCGACAAAGCCTGGCTCAACCAAGGCGGGTGGGCCTGGCAAAGGCAAGGTTGGAATTTTGTTTTACCGGGCTCATTATCTGGCAGGCAATACCCAGCCGATCGCCGCATTATGTCAGGCCCTCAACGATCGGGGGCTGGAGGTTGTCCCGGTTTTTGTGGCGTCGTTGCGAGATTTGGATGGGCAGGCTGAGATTGTCACCCTGTTTCAACCCCAGGGCGAGCCAGCCGTTGATCTGGTTCTCAACACCACCAGTTTTGCCATTGCTCAACTTGACCAACCCTCAGGGTTTAAACCACACACACCAGACTGGGATTTTGCTCAGGCTAAAACCTGCACACTATGGGAACAGCTAAATGTGCCAGTGCTGCAAGTCATTTTGAGTGGGGGCACGGTTGAACAGTGGCAGGCCCAATACCAGGGGCTATCTCCACGGGATATCGCCATGAATGTGGCGCTGCCAGAAGTGGATGGACGAGTCATCACCCGTGCCGTGTCCTTTAAGGCGGTGCAGACCCATGAGGCCCAGATTGAAACCGATGTGGTGACCTACCAACCGGTCAGCGATCGCATCCAATTTGTGGCAGATCTGGCTGCTAATTGGGTGCGCCTGGGCCAGACCCCCGTCAGTGAGCGAAAAATTGCTTTAATTTTGGCAAATTACCCCAGCAACGATGGGCGTCTGGCGAATGGGGTCGGTCTGGATACCCCTGCCAGTTGTGTTGAGATTTTGCAGGCCCTTCACCAGGCGGGCTACCGGGTTGAAAATTTACCCGGTTGCAGTGATGCGCTCATGCAGCGGCTGACCAGGGGGGTGACCAACAGTCTGGAAGGACGGGAACTGCGACCGGTGCAGCAACAGTTAGCCCTCGAAGACTACCAGCACTGGTTTCAGCAATTGCCAGAGGCGGTGCGGCAGGGCATACAACGGCGGTGGGGACTGCCAGACCGGGCTTTTGCGATCGCGGGCTTGCAACTGGGCCATATTTTTGTTGGCATTCAACCCGCCCGTGGCTATGACAAAGAGCCCGCGTTGAACTACCACGCGCCTGATCTGGAACCGACCCACGATTATCTGGCCTTTTATTGCTGGCTGCGGCAACAGTTTGGGGTGCAGGCGATCGTCCATCTCGGCAAACACGGCAACCTGGAATGGCTACCGGGTAAGGGGATTGCCCTCAGCGAAACCTGCTACCCCGAAGTCGCGCTTGGAGCCCTGCCCCACTTCTACCCCTTCATTGTGAATGACCCAGGCGAGGGCTCTCAGGCAAAGCGGCGATCGCAGGCCGTGATTCTCGATCACCTGACTCCCCCCCTGACCCGCGCCGAGTTGTATGGCCCCCTGCATCAGCTAGAAGCGCTAGTGGATGAGTATTATGAAGCTGAAAGTCTGAATCCGTCCCGGTTAGGCTTGCTGCGCGACCGGATTGTTGAATTAATCCAGGAAACCCAACTGGCAACCGATTTACGCTGCAGAAATCGGCAGGGAGGGCAGCCAGGAACCCGCAACCAAGAACCCACAACCACTGATGCTGGGGTAGGGGCGGTAAAACAAATGACCCATGACTTCCCAAATCTTTTGACCCAAATCGACGGTTACCTCTGTGAGCTCAAGGAAGCCCAGATTCGAGATGGGTTGCATATTTTTGGGCAATGCCCCCAGGGGCGGCAACTGCGGGATTTAATCGTGGCGATCGCCCGTCAACCTGGCCCTGGGCGACTAGGGCTGACCCGCGCCCTGGCCCAAGATTTAGGCCTAGAGATCGACCCCCTGCTGGTAAACCCGACCCAGGGGATTTGTCATGGGTCGTACCGCACCGCAGGCGACGCGGTCGCAGATTTGGAACTGCAAGCTGCTAACCTGGTGCAAGCGCTTCTCCCCGAGGCTCTCCCGCTCCCCGACGCTCCCCCTCTCCCCGCCACCCAAACCGAACTCAGATGGATCTCTGCTCACCTCCTGCCGGCGCTCCAACGCACCCAAGAAGAATGTACTCACCTGCTCAGGGGCTTAGAGGGGGGGTATGTTCCACCAGGGGCGGCTGGTGCCCCCACCCGGGGGCGTCCCGATGTCTTACCAACAGGGCGCAACTTTTACTCAGTAGACATTCGCGCCATTCCGACTGAAACAGCTTGGAGTGTAGGGCGCAAAGCGGCTGAAGCCCTGATTGAGCGATATACCCAAGAGCAGGGCGAATATCCCAAAACCCTGGGGCTATCGATCTGGGGCACCTCCTGTATGCGAACGGGGGGTGACGACTTGGCTGAAGCGCTGGCTTTAGTGGGAGTCCAGCCGGTGTGGGATGGGGTGGCCCGGCGGGTGATAGATTTTGAAATTTTGCCCCTCTCTGTCTTGGGGCGGCCCCGGGTAGATGTGACCCTCCGCATTTCTGGCTTTTTCCGCGATGCCTTTCCCAATCTGATTGACTTATTTGATCAGGCCGTCAGGGCCGTCGCCGCCCTGGATGAACCAACTGAAATGAATCCCTTAGCTGCACAGGTACGGCAAGAAACCACCTACTGGCAGAGTCAGGGGTTAGATGGGAGCGCGGCTCAAGCCCGATCGCAATACCGGATCTTTGGTTCTAAACCCGGTGCTTATGGTGCGGGCTTGCAGGGCTTAATTGAAGCACACAATTGGAACGATGAAACCGATCTGGCCCATGCCTACATGAACTGGAGCAGTTATGCCTACACCGGGGCCGGGGCCGGGCATTCTGCCCCAGAAGCCTTTAGCCAGCGGCTCAGTCAAATGCAAATCGTGCTCCATAACCAGGACAACCGGGAGCATGACCTGCTTGACTCCGATGATTACTACCAGTTTCAGGGGGGGCTGACCGCAGCGGTGCGATCGGTGCGGGGTGAGCAACCCCTTACCTACTTTGGTGACCATTCCCAGATTGAAAATCCCAAAGTGCACCGCCTGCAAGCAGAAATTGCCCGGGTTTATCGATCGCGGGTGGTCAACCCCAAATGGATTGCGGGGGTAATGCGCCATGGCTACAAAGGGGCGTTTGAACTGGCGGCCACCGTGGATTATTTATTTGCTTACGATGCCACTGCCCACTGCGTCGAAGATTTTATGTATCAGGGGGTGGCGGATGCCTACCTGTTTGACGAGACCGTGCAGGCCTTTATCCATGAGAAAAACCCCTGGGCCCTACGGGAAATGGCTGAACGTCTGTTAGAGGCGCATCAGCGTCAACTCTGGCAGGCCGTGACGCCAGCAACTCTGGATCAGTTGCGGGCCATCGTCCATCAGGCGGAGGCAACGATCGAAGCGATCGATGGCCCTGGCTGTTGAAACCCACGCTGCGTGACATCCTCCAGACACCGACCCTAGCGGGTACAGTGCTGACTTCCCAAGATCGCTCCTGAGAGTTTCCTGCTTCATCCGTCCTCCCTAGAATGTTGTCATTCCCCGTTATGGATACGTCCACAGGCAGCTTTACCGACTGTCCATCGGCTGACTTGTACAAGGAACAAAAGTTCTGCACAA
>JBJTUO010000238.1:0-2690 GCA_046080785.1 Leptolyngbyaceae cyanobacterium
GATCTGGAACAGGTGAAACAGGGGATTGGTCAAGAAATTGCAACCAAGCAATCTATTCTTAATCAGTTGCCGCCCCTTATTGAAAGCGGTGTCTTAGATCAGGAAACAGCGGATTTACGGGCCTACAAATTGAGAACGGAGATCGCGGTTCTGCAAAATAAAGTGGCTCAGTTACCCCCTGTGAATTTAAGGGCGATCGCTCAAACGGTTTCTTTACCTCAATTCTGGCTCGATTTATCGGAAGTTGAACGACGGTTTTATTTTCGTGAGTTTATTCAAAAAATTGAGGTGCATCGGCAACAGCGGAGTTGGCACCTGACGCTCACATTTATTTTTTAAGGGAGTTGCCCGTTTAAAGTAGGGCAAGTCAATCACCCTGCAAGTAGTGAGAAAGGGATGGAAAGACAGACTTTCTGATGGGAGTGAACTGATTGACTGACAAAAGATGAGCATTAAAGCTCAAATCCCCCATAAGTTAACGCCTCGCATCAATGCAGAGCATCAGTAGCCACAGAAAGCGGCAATGATACCCTATCGATTTCTGGGTTTGGGTTTGGGTCTGGTCTTGGTAGCGGAACCGGTATTGGCTATGGCGTATACCAGGCATCAGTAACCACAGGCAAGGGCGATGATACCCTATCGATTTTTGGTGAGGGAGGTAGTTCTCGCCTCATCGAAAACGGAACTGGTATTGGCTATGGGGTATACCAAGCATCGGTAGACGCTGGTGATGGCAAAGATGTTATCAACATTTCAGGCACTGCTGATGCCAGTGGAGGAACTGCTACTGCTACTGCCTACGGGGTCTATCAAGCCTCCGTTTATGGCGGCTCCGACGATGATACCATCAACATTTCGGGTACCGCTGATGCCAGCGGTGATACTACAACTGCCATAGCCTATGGCGTGTATCAGGCCTCCGTAAGTGGTGGGAGCGGTAATGACAGCATCAACATTTCGGGCACTAACTTTGGTATCAAAGATGCTCTAGTTTCTGGTGACGAGGGCAATGATAGCTTCAATGTCGGGAGAGGGCAGGGCACTGTAGACGGTGGATCGGGCTTTGACACTCTGCAAATTGACTATTTTTTGGGTGGAGTGAAACCCTCTGATATAACCGTCAGAGCCGGTAGTAATGGAGATATATTCATTAGTGGCAAGAGAGACAATCTGAATAATTTCTTTGATGCCAATGGTAGTTCTAATGCCTGGAGCCAAACAATTAAAGGGGTTGAACAATTTGCGGTAAATGGAGTTACCTATACTGCTTCACAGTTTGTCCAAACATTTGGATACAGCTTTAGTGTCAGCAAGCCTTCAGCAGATCTGACCAATGATTGGTGGACAACTTTTACTGCGATTCCTGCAAGTCAAAATCCGTTGGTAAAAGACGCAACAGTGGATGACATTCCGCAGTCGGGAAATATTCACTTCTTAGGGGGGCTGTTTGGCAGCGGTTCAGTAACACGTCATATTTCTGTAGCCAATGATCAAACCATAGTCATCCCCATTTTGACTTCAGGTGCCGATAATGTAGGCTGGAACTTTAGTGATCCTGACCAGCCAGCTTACAGTGGTGATGGCAGTTTTCCGGGGTTGCCTGTTCCCTACCAATTTTCAATTGAGGATCTCAAAACTCTGGCTGGCGCAATTATCGATACTGCGTCTGGTGTATCCCTTAAAGTTAACGGTGCTTTGCTGGTTTCCGATGCTAACCAAAATCAGTATCGACTGGCATCCGCTGGCCCTTACAGCTTAACTCTTCCTCCAGAAGACGATATTTTAGGCTATAGGGCTAATTATCCGGCAGAGTGGGTTCAACCTCCTTACACTAAAGGTGTGCAGGATGGTATCTGGGTAGCACTAAATGATTTACCCTTCGGAGAAAACACCATTCATTTTACCGGTCAAGTCGATTACGGCAACATCGTGGTGCAGGATTGGGATTATAGCGGTAGTGTAGGGGATACGCCGCTAGAGTACCTCGCCGGGCTGTTGACAGGTGCTGGAACCGCTTCACTTGATATTACTTATCAGGTTGATGTGCTTTCAAGGCCAGCGTATAACTCCTACCTTACATCGTTTGCTTAAAACAGCCTTGGCCAGAACGCCGAAGGCAGGCTGAATCAGTCAATGAACGATTTAGCCTTTTAGGCAAGCAGCGATCGCCCGATGAGAGCAGGGGGCGATCGCCCATAGACGGTATTTTATTGTAACTCAGATCTTGCACCATTCTCAAGAAGACCTATTTCCATCATTTCTGACGATCTCCTTACTCCGCCCTGAGCTAAAAGTTCGGACTAATAGAGGCAAGTCCACTGAAGTAGGCTGGAAAGCCCAAGTTAGTGTTTGGCTGGTTGAGTCTTTAACCTGCATAATTCATGAGGTAACTGAACTTCCGTCATTCTCGCGTAGGCGGGAATCCACCCTGATAGAAGTTGCCCAACCTGGATTCCCGTTCCCCACTCGCAGGTGAGGACAAGTGCCACGGGAATGACAGCCAATAAATGGTAGCCAATAATTGAGGGGTTCGTGAATAATCCAGGTTAAGCAGATTCAGCAGATTGAAATGTTAACGAATACCCAACAACAAGTAATCGTGGAAAAAATTCTTGTTAGGGGCGGTGACTGGCGGCTGTCACTCCACAGCTTGGGCAATCCATTGCTTTAGGGTAGAAACCACCTCTGCC
>JBJTUO010000239.1:0-5859 GCA_046080785.1 Leptolyngbyaceae cyanobacterium
CTCGGAACAACGAATACCAAAAGTGGTTTAGGACAGGGGAACTTCATTTCAAATTTGCCATGTAACTGTCAATTTTAATTGCACAGGTCGAATAATTACTACTGGGACAGCGTTGTTCCTTCTCTCATCAACCACCTAAGATCTAATGACTGGGTATTTCTTATCAGTGATATGTCAGGGTTTTCACCAAAGTACAGGACATCCGAATCAAGTGAGGGTTTGAAGCAATTAGAGAGTGGTTTGGACGCACTCTCAGATAAACTCTCTGCAAGAGGTATCCGATTGGCAATTCTACATGGTCTCCCTTTCGCACGTGAGGCAAGTTGTCACCCCGCCGCCGCCGCAAAGCAATGGTTCGCTCCTTTTGGCGGTCCCTGCCGATTGCCCAGCAAAAGTGAGTCGCTTCTACGCCGTGACGATTTGAATAAAGTCCTTGTCTCGCTAGAGGCAAAAGGGAAACTATACATAGTAGACATATTTGATGTTTTTTGTCCCGAAGAGCAATGCACTTACAATGCTAAAAACGGTCAGTTTCTTTATAGAGACGAATTTTCACACCCGTCAGTTGAGGGTGTTCGGCTGTCTTCCCCGATTATTCGTAAGGTTCTAACTTCTTCGTAAGTGACGATTTGGCTGTTGGAGCCATGGTCACTCTATCCGCGACTACTCAAAATACTTTGGTGAGCTACCCATGGCTACCTTAAGGCAATCCACTAAAAATCATCCATCTCCATGAAGACCTTCCTGATCTTGAACTGGTAGATATTCAAGCTTGGTAGTGCCCTTACGTAAAGGACAGAGAAAAATAGCTGAGGATCGGGTGCTAGTAGCAGTAGATCAGCCTAGAATGAGCCATTATTCTCCACCCTTTAAGACATGGGACTACCTCAAGCTTGTCTGCTCTTTACAGCATGCTGCGCTGACCAGTCCCCAGACTCATTGGTACCAGATCTCCATCCACCAACTCGTAACGAGTATCCGACCCATCTTCATAGGTTAAATACTCTTGCAATGTCAACTTACAATTGGTTGCAATAGTCACGATCTTAACCCTCACCAATATTCTGGTAGGGCATGGCTGATTCCAGGGATGAAAAAGACGCTGGATGATAAAGTTGATCACCAGTGGGGCGATCGGGCAGAAGCCCCCGTCAAATTTAACCATTTCAGCCCACAAGCTCTATGGCCCAAAGGGTGTGGGTACCCTAATTGTCCGCAAGGGTTAATCCCTGGAGCCCCTGATCTTTGGCGGTGGGCATCAGGGAGGACTGAGATCGGGGACTCTGAATGTGCCAGGGAGAGCTATCTACTGTTCCGCTTGCTCATCAAGGACTTTTGCAGCGGCAAGCTTTATCATCCCGACCTTGCCAGAATGGATAGCCCCAACAAAGCTGCCAAAACTGCCCCAACTACTGACCAGATAGGGTGGTGGTTTTGTAAGGTGCGTCCGCCTGAGGTTCGTAGTTGTTCCACATCCAGCCAGGGTGTTAAACCACGACGCAACCAACCACTGACAGTGAGGTCCTGATTCTTTAAGCATTCCGGGCGATTGGCCTGGGGCCACAGGTCACCCAGGGGCCCAAAGGCAGAAATACAATGGAGCCGCAAAATGCCCGATCGGGTGCGTAACCACAGATCCTGATGCAGCCGGTTGCCCATGCCACTCCGCCCCAAGAGTCTCCCGTGCAGATGGGTCGGCTGCCCCTGGATGGGCAAGAGCCCGATAGTTTGCAACTGGCTCACCAATGGTTGATGCGTGGCAACAGCATTGCTCGGCTTTGGTATATCCGGGAAGAATGGATTTAATCGGATAAAAGTACCCAAACAAAACCCAATCAGCGGCAGCCCGCGAATCAGGGCTGGATCTTTGTGCATCCAGGCCAGGTTGGCAAACTTGAATTGCAACGCCACCCAGCCAAGCAGGGCCAGCAGTAATGCCAGTAGTATGCCAGCTAGAAGACCAACCAGGGGAGCGCTTTGTAACAGCAGGCTACGCCACTCCGTTGGGGTCAGGGCAAGGGAACGATCGCGGTTTTTCTTAACAGTGGTTTCACCCAAATCCAATTCAGGAGCCAAACGCCACTGTCTAGCCAGCTTGGCCAGAGCAGACAACCGATCGCTGGTGGGGGGGTGAGTCCCGTTGATAGACAACCAGACCCGGTAAGGATTACTCTGCTCCTGCTCTAACAGCGGTTCTAGAGGAGTGTGGGGATAGAGGCTACCTAAGGGGATGGCCATCCGATAGCCCAGGGGAGAGAGTAACTCAAAGCCTTCTAGCACTTCGGCGGTTGCCCCCTGTTGCTCCAGATCTTGAGCAGTGCCGATCGCGATCTTGAGCAAGCCTCGTGTTAAACCATTAGGGTTACCAGTTAAGGTCACAGCCCGTTGATCGCTCTCTTCTACCCGGTGACGGGATAGCCAGAGGCCAAACCAGCGCAGTAGCCAAAAAAGACTGTAACTCAGGCCTGACACGGCAATGGCAAGCCCTCGCAGGAGGGCAGGTTGTCGATCCCCCCAAGCTGCAACCCCTCGATAGAGGGCAAAGGGCAACTGGAGCAGGGCCGTGATTAAGGACAGAAGGGGTACCGTCCAGTTATCCAGATTGCCAATCTCACGAGCAATGATCGCTGCAATTTCATCATCGGATAGGTGATTTAATAAGCCTTGACTGATCACCAGGCGCGAAAACTGGGGTAAGCAGCCATAGGTAAGGGCGATCGGTGCAGTTGTGGGCAATAAACCCAATCTTGGAACTGCTACCCGTCGTTGCTGGCCATAGCGCTGCAGTAAGCGGGCTGCCTCTGGACTATGGGTAGCGAGCTGTTCGAGGGAAAAGGAATGTAACCCATCCAGGTGGGTAAGTAGGGCATCCAGTAACCAGCGGGAGGTCAGGAAAAGGGCACCTAATCCAATCAGAATTGACCAAAATGGTGGGCTTGGCAGCGCCAGACGAAAGCCGACCTGGGTCAGTCCCATCACCAACTGATACTGGCCCCAGTAGAAGCTCTGCTGTAGCCCCCAAAACAGGGCGACCGCTGTTATCGCCTGAACCAGGAGCAGTTCCACTCCAGGGGGGCGACTTTGACCAGGCCATTGTTTGGCCCGCCCCGCTTGTCGCCACTGGGGGCGATAGGCAGCCGCAGCCGCAGTAGGCGATGGGGAGGCAGGGGATTGGACTGGCCGCCCTGAGGGGTTGGGGCGGGGTGACTGGCCCGCTGGACGGGGAAGCCTTGAAGTGGGTGCAGACCGTTGGGGGGAGGCAGTTTCGTTTGGCGGTGACGATACTGCGGGTCTAGCAGCCGAGCCAGCCTGGGCTTGAGTCGGGCCCGCACCTGCCTGGTTCGCCCTCTCAACTTCAGGGGCAACCCCCTCCTGAAAGGGGACAAACCCCGTGGGGTCTTCACTGTCGCTCCCCAATTTTTGACGGGTGGGTTCCCCAGGAGACTGATTAGGAGACTGGTTGAGGTTGTCTCCCGCTGATGCTTGAGGGCGAGGCGGCATAGGCGTGCTGTTGTTAAGATGCCCCTTTAGAATAGCTGACTATAGTGAGACGGGCTCTTTGCCAGAAACAACGGGCGCAATCGCGTTTAACACCAAATCTGGCTGGTCTTCCTGCACCTGATGCAGGTTCCATTCATTGCGGAATAGAAGTACAGGCCGATTCCAGCTATCTTTCACAGTAATTGTGTTGAACAGCCGACCCGCTTTTTCCAGGGCCGACCAGCCCCCCTCGACCCAGCGCGCCAGACTGTAGGGCAGCAGTTCTAAGCGGGTTTCAACGCCGTACTCACTTTGCAGACGAAACTGCACCACTTCAAATTGCAGTTGCCCTACTGCTGCCAGAATCGGATCTCGTTTGGCTTCATCCGTGGAATACATGATCTGAACCGCGCCTTCTTCTCGCAGTTCTGACACGCCCTTCTGAAATTGCTTGAACTTTGAGGGGTTGGGATTTCTCAAGTAAGCAAACAGCTCTGGCGAGAAACTGGGGATTCCCTCATATTCCAGTTTTTGGCCGACATAGATGGTGTCACCAATGGCAAACATCCCAGGATTATTGAGCCCGATCACATCCCCGGGGTAAGCCGACTCGATCACTTCCCGGTCTTGCGCAAATAATTTTTGTGGCCGAGACAGCCTAATGTTCTTGCCAGTGCGGGCATGGCTGACGGTCATGTCTTTCTCAAACTTGCCAGAACAGACCCGTACAAAAGCAATGCGATCGCGATGCTTTGGATCCATGTTGGCCTGGAGCTTAAACACAAAGCCTGAAAATTCTGGATAGGTCGGCCCAATCTCTCCCTTTGTGCTGGCGTGGGGAGCTGGTTTTAGCCCATAGTCTAAAAAGGCTTTGAGAAATAGCTCCACTCCAAAGTTGGTCATGGCGCTGCCAAAAAATACAGGGGTCATTTGCCCCTGATGGATCCGATCCAGATCCATCTCTGGGCCCAACCCCTCCAACAGTTCCAGGTCGTCTTTGAACTGGTAGTAGAGATCCGCTTCCAAGAGGGATTCAATCTGAGAATCTCCCAAATCCACAGTGGTGTCGATCGCTTCCCGGCCCCCGTGCTTGCTGCGCTCAAACAGGTGAATTTGTTGCCGACGACGGTCATACACCCCTTTGAACCGATCGCCCATGCCGATCGGCCAGTTTACGGCGTAGGTCTGTAAACCTAACTCCTGTTCAATTTCATCCAATAATGCTAAGGGTTCCCGACCGGGACGATCGAGCTTATTGACAAAAGTGAAGATTGGTAACCCCCGCAGACGGCAAACTTCAAACAGTTTACGGGTTTGCGGCTCCAGCCCTTTAGCCGCATCAATTAACATGACTGCATTATCTGCTGCCGCCAGGGTGCGATAGGTGTCTTCGCTAAAGTCTTGGTGGCCAGGAGTGTCGAGTAGGTTAATCTGGCAACCCTGGTAGGCAAACTGCAATACCGTTGAGGTGATGGAAATCCCCCGTTGTTGTTCCATTTCCATCCAATCGGAGGTGGCATGGCGCTGGGCCCGTCGCGCTTTTACCGCTCCCGCTTCGTGAATTGCCCCTCCGTACAGGAGCAATTTTTCGGTCAGCGTGGTTTTCCCGGCGTCGGGGTGCGAGATAATCGCAAAATTTCGCCGCCGTTTCACTTCAGTTTCAAGTTCAGTTTGCAGATCAATCGACATACAGGTTATGGGGCGCAGCTCAATAGGTTGCCTCATCAATACTAGGATAACGAGAGCTAGCTCAGAAGGTACGGCAATCCCCTCTCTTTATCAAAAAGCCAGTATGATAGCTTCGTTACTAGAATAATTGGATATAAGTACTTGTTGGACATAGAGAATTACCTGGCATACCCCCGGCTGTCGCCGTCCCCGCGCTTCGCGCCGCTGCGCTAGAACAAAGGGGGACTACAGGGGGTGTATTCAATAGCGTCCAACTACTTAGCAACCCTGGTTAGATAGAGCAGGAGCGTTGACCTATGTACGATGCCGATAAAACTGACAAACGTAAACTTCTCTCTGTGTTGGCCCATGCAGCCATCTTTTTCAGTGCGACCCTGGTCTCTATTGCGATTCCCGGTGGAATTCTATTCATCTCTGATGACCCGGTTGTCAAAAAAAACGCCCAAGAAGCGATTAACTTTCATCTAAATGTTTGGCTTTGGGGTGCTGTGGTTGGCTTTTTAACCTGGATCTCCTTTGGCCTACTGGGCCTGATTTTGGGCCCCATCTGGTTTGTCTGGCACTGGGGCTTGACCATCTGGGCGATCGTATCCTGTCTAACTAACCCTGACCAGCCCTTCCGTTACCCTCTGATCTTTCGTCTCCTCTAGTAGTTTGTCAGTAGGAGTCAGGAGATCAAGGAGTCAGGAG
>JBJTUO010000240.1:0-4903 GCA_046080785.1 Leptolyngbyaceae cyanobacterium
GATGCAGTGGGGGTTCTGGCACATGGGGCACTTTTCTCGCGACTACAGAGCAATGTTTGGGGAGTCTCCTTCCGAAACCCTCAAATGCGATACGGTACTCACTTCACACCCTGCTCTAACTGCCAAGAATGTTGATGGCGCGGGCACCAACCACAACCAGCGTCGTCAGTGAAATGGCGCTCTCAAACATCATGGCAAGCCGACCCCGGCACGATGCCAAAGATTTTACTCCAAACTCGCAACCAACTTTGGTTTTCGCCAGACGGTGTAGGGAATCGCCACGATCGCCGCAATCAGGGCATAGGTAATCAAGGTGTTGATGATCCCCCCTTTGAAGTAATCCAAGTTGGGGAAATTGAGACTGACGAGTAAAACGGCTAGGCCGGCATTGCGAGTGGCGGTGGCGTAGGCTAAAACCGTTCGAGTATCTGCCCGGGGGCCGCCCAAAAAATGACCGCAGACCAGGGATGCGATCGCAAGCAAGCCCATCACCAGGATTGCCACAAAGGGTGTATTCAAAACCTTTTCCAGGGAGATCACGAGTAAGACAATCGCCACCAGCAAGAACAAAAAGTTGGCAAGTTTACTGATGGGCTCAACTAATTCATCCGCCAGCTTGGGCACATACTGAGACAGTAAAACCCCTACCCCCAGCGGTAATACCTGAGCAAAAAAGATTTGTTTGGCAATCGTCAAGGGCGGTATCCAGGCCTTATTGGGATAGAACTGCGCCAGAATCGTGACCACTAAGGGCACGCTAATAATGGCTAAAATGCAGACTGTAAATTGCAGACTAGCGACATATTTCTCATGCCCGTGGGCCTTCAGGCTCTTAAATGGAATCGTAGGGGCACCGGGGCAGGCAATCATTGCCCCGATGGCAATTTTTTCGGCCACGGTTAAACCAGGGATTAAGGTAAAAATCGCCCCGAATAGGGGAACGGCAACTAGCACGGAAAACAGCGATCGCAGCAGCAGCGAGGGCCGCTGCCACAGCCAGACCACATCCCCCAACTTCCAGTGCAGCCCCATGGCAAGCATTAGGGTAAAAAGCGTCAGCTTGGCAAAGTTGGAGAATAGGGTTTTCACCAAATCGCGGGTAGGGTCATCAAGTGCCGGCTGGGCAGAGACTTCTGGGATGTCGCGGGCGATCGTAATCTGGTTACTGCTCTGACGATAGACAATCATTCCTCTTTTGAGGATGGTTAGATCGGATGTGCCCCGTGGATTAACCGTGATGGTATATTGCTGATCGCCGATGGTGGCCACATAGCGAGTCGGGTCTTTTTGGGGATCACTCGCCAGCGTAATGGAAACAGGCAGCTTTTTATGGGTTTGGCTTTGCTTGTCATAGACGTTCGCAAAGGCCTGCCCATTTTGTTGAAACACCCGCACGGCATACTGTTGATTTTCAAATAATAATGCGGTCTCGGATGTAGGAATCACGGCAGAACTTGCTTCTGGCGCGGGAGATCGGGCCGGAGTGGGAGCCTCCTGGGTGGGAGCCTGAGCCAGGACTGACTGAGCAGGTGTGCCAACCAGGCTGGGCAAGGTCAGCACGATGGTCAGGAATAGGGTACAGATTACCAGGGCAGCAAACATCCAATGTCTGCCGACATGCTTTCTACCAGGCCCAGACAAATAGGGTTGAAGAGCATTGTTTATGCTTAGGTATTTATTCATCCCGCAGTCCCAGAGAACTTTCTAATCGATCGATCACGATGTCAGCGATCGCCTTGATGCGATAGCGACAAGCCCAGGTTTCACTGGAGTTAAGGCTGCCATTTTCCCAATATTTGTTGCTACCCGCCCCGCCCCCACAGAGGCCAAAATAGGCGCAGCTCTGACGGCATTGCTCCACTCCAGCGGCCATTTCTTGATGCATGTACTGAAATTTTTGAGTATGGCAAATGGACTCCAAGCTGTCGTATTGCACATTACCCAAAACAAACTGGCCGTAGCGGTCGGTGTGAACCCCCAACAATTCCGGATCAAAGGTAGAAAAGTTGCCCTGGTAATCGACATTGACAATCACAAAGGGGCGATTCATATCGGTGTATTGCAGGCGGGTGTCACTGTAGATCAGGCTACAAATTGCTTCAAATTCTCTGACGTGCATGGCTCCATTAGTCTGAGCAACTAAGTCCCAAAACCGTTGCATAAAGCTGCGATAACGGGTTTCTACATCGGAGTGATCCAACGATGACTGTGGATTGGCCCCTTCGGTTTCTTCCATGTTGAAGCCAATATCAGTGATCCCGTTATCCCAAAAGAAGTGAAAAATCTCATCGGGATAGTCTAGAGAATCTTGAGTTAGAACCGCAATCACGTTGGTGGGAATTTGATTGCGTTGCAGAAAGGAGATGCCCCGCATCGTTGCCCCATGGGTACCCAAACCTTTGCGGGTTTTGCGGTGGCGATCGTGGAGCCAGGCTGGCCCATCAATGCTGACCCCCACCTGCACCGAGTGCTGCCGAAACAAATCACACCAGGCTTGATTAATCAACGTGCCATTGGTTTGAATCGAATGACAGATGCCATAGGGTTGGGACTTATACTGCTGCTCCGCCGCCTGAATTCGGGCAAAGGCACCCTCGTAAAACGAAATCGGCACGGCTAAAGGCTCCCCCGCATGCCAGCAGACTGTGAAGTCTTGTCTGAAAAATGGACTGGTGAACAGAGCCTTAAAGATGGGATTAATTAGATCCAGGGACAGTTGATTTTTTAATTGGCGATCGGGCAGGTAGCAATAGCTACAATCCAGATTACAAAAGGATGTGGGCTGAATCACCACCAGATGAATCGGGCCAAACCCCGCAAAATCATGGGTCTGGGGTTCTGATTCAAACTGAGCATTTGGCTGTATTAGAGGGGTTGTATGGGTTAATGTCATGGCTCATAAAAATCTCCGGGAAACCCACTCTTTTAGGGGTGGGAGGATGTCAATTCCAAAGTTCCCCCATTGCAGGGGACTGTTTATTATGTATTCAGGCACTTAGCACCCTATTGGCTTCAGTAGCGGTTATAAAAACTCCCCCCATTCACCCAAGCATTGCGCCAGGGGTTGACGTTGACAAAGCCGCCGCCACCGCCACCATTGACAAAGCCACCGCCGCCACTCCGGTTGGCAAAACCACCGCCACCGCCGCCACTCCGGTTGGCAAAACCTCCCGCAATCAACATTTCTGCGGGCATAGCGGTGCCTTCAGGCAGGAGTGCCTCTCGCTGTCGAATCGCTGCGGTCAGCCGGGCTAGCCGACTTTCAACGGTTTCGACAGTATCCGGTGTTGAGTGGGTGGCAGCAGATGTGTCTGTTGCTAAGACTGCGGTACCTGAAACCTGCAGGGCTGACAGCGCTAAAAAAAAGCCAACTAGTCCGGTGTGAGTGGTGATATTCACAGGTATTTTCCTTTAGTAAAAATGGTCAGTTAGAAACCCTCCCCAATGTAGCTGTTAGGGCTTGGCAGGGGGGATTTGTTCTTGGGTAATGGTGATAACTTGGAAAAAGTTACGTAAAGTTTCAGGCTTCATCTCAACCACACCCTGAGGCCCAAACCATTGGTTCACCATGTCAACATACTTTTTGTCACCAAAGAGGTAGCCCTGCATCACTCTGGCCATCGTGAGATTGACCAGCCGCAAAAAGGCGGGGTTATGCTGAGGCACCATACAGGCCAACCCATAGCGGGCATAAGGCTCAATCGGACTGAGTTGAACATCCTTCAGCCCCAGCTTTGCCACTAAACCGGCCAGGATGATTGTGTCACCAGCTACCGCATCAACCTGACCTTGTCTTAAGGTCGTCACGATCTCTTCTATACGGCCTTTGACTGGAACCAAGATCGCTTTGGGTTGCACCAGTTTAATCACCTGACCGGCGATGGAATCTTCAGGTACAGCGATACGTTTACCTACCAGAGATTCGGGTGAGCCTAACTGGCTGCCTTTTTTGGAGGCTAATCGAATCCCCGAAAGACTATAGCTGGTTGTAAAATCCACAAACCGATCGCGATCCCAGGTGAATTGACTCTCGCAGGCGATGTCGATCTCCCCCTTTTGCAGTTGGGCAATGCGCTCATCTCCAAATCCCTGCTGTTCAACGACCCGCACCGTAATCGGTTTACCAATCTGCTTTGCCAGCTCATCTGCGACTAAGTTTAGAATATCGGCAGAATAGCCGACCCATTGCTGCTTGTCATCCATGTAAGAATAGGGGACTAAATCAGTACGACCGCCAACCGTTAACTCTCCAGTGCGAGTCACCTTCTCAATCACGGTCTCCGCTTTGACTGCCGTGGGCAAGGCGATCGCTGCGAGCACTCCCAACAGGGCGATCGACAGTTTCTTATGCATCCTGACTCCTCTTTTAATATCCGTTGCTTAAATTCCTACCTACTTGGCGAGCCCCTTTGTGAAAGAGCATATACCCCTTGTAGGCGAAGCGTGTGAAAAATGAATTTTTGTTTCAAAAAAAACCATCATATAGCCGCGACTTCAGTTGCCAGGGTGACAGAGAAACAGGCTTTTAAAACATCCTTTTAACTGATGGGGAGTTTGAGGGGCTATAAGTCCCGCATTAGATCTGCGCTTGATATGCCGAGCTCTTGCGCGTTGCGTTCCAACTTGTCCCATTCCTGCTGAGTCAACCGAACTCGAAACACTTTGTCTCTTGCCATAATTGTAGTCTTTCTGTACTATAATTATGGTGTCAGCTAACCACTGGCCAGATTGACTCAAACGAACACGTCCTAGCAACGTGGTAAACAGCGCAAACTCTGGGAACGGTGCTGAACCTTGACAATTGGTAAGGGGTTGCATCAGGAAGGATTGCATCGCATGAAACCACTGATGCGTAAAACCAATTTGGTCGGTTGTGCAGAACTTTTGTTCCTTGTACAAGTCA
>JBJTUO010000241.1:0-22234 GCA_046080785.1 Leptolyngbyaceae cyanobacterium
AACGAGGTTGCCTAGCGGATGGCACGTCTGTATGCGGATGAGCAGTTTCCACGGGAAGTGAGCGAAATTATCGTCTGCACCAACGACACGGATAGAGCGCGGATGGCAACTCGGATTGATGCAGCGATCGCGCTTGAGGAGCCTCTACCCGGTAAACTGATTCGAGTTGTGCGTCCTGGAAATTAGCGCGATTGCTGAAATTGAAAACGAAACCGTGAAAAAGTCGTTTCTCACTGGTTTCGCGCTATACCGCGATCGACTGGATAAGGGATATAGCCTGACTGACTGCATTTCTATGAATACAATGCGACAATTGAAAGTTACTGAAGCACTTACTCATGATCAGCACTTCGTCCAAGAAGGGTTCATGATTTTCTTTCCATAAGAATCAGGTATGAAGGGCTTATCACATCAATATTTTCTACAGTGAAGCAGATGGAGTCTATTCTATCCCTAAATATCGACCCGCCATCTACCATGGTTGACTCTTATAATGTTGAGCTGGCAGTCCTATTGCAGTTTGTGGTTAATAGCAGTTTGATACGATGCAGCTTCAGTTCTTAAATCAGCAAGTGGTGGAGCAGGCTCTCTCCATGCCAGATTTGGAAGTTACTCTCTATTCCAATCTATTTGACCTAGAAGAAGCAGAACGACTCTTTCAAGACCTGTCTCAAACCATTTGCTGGAGCCAGGAAACCATTACCCTGTTTGGTAAACCGCATCTCGTCCCTCGTCTTGTAGCCTGGTACGGCGATCGCGGCAAAGTCTACACCTATTCTGGCGTCACCCATCAGCCCCATCCCTGGACAGAGACCCTACTCACCATTAAAGACAGGGTAGAAGCCATTTCTCAAACTGCTTTCAATAGTGTACTGCTCAATCTTTATCGTAACGGACAGGATAGCATGGGCTGGCATAGTGATGATGAACCGGAACTTGGCCCTGCTCCGGTGATTGCTTCTGTCAGCCTGGGTGGAACCCGCCGCTTTCACCTGCGTCATCGCTATCGCAAGGAGTTCCGCACCGCCATTGACCTGACCGATGGCAGTTTTCTTTTAATGAAAAGTCCGACTCAACAGTTCTGGCAGCACCAAATTCCCAAAACCCGTCGGCCTGTGGAGCCACGAATTAATTTGACCTTCCGGACGATCGTCTAGCCTGCATAATTCATGAGGTAACTAAACTATTCGTCATTCCCGCGTAGGCGGGAATCCACTCTGGTAGAAGTTGCCCAACCTGGATTTCCGTTTGCAAGGGAATGACAGCCAATCATTGAGGGGTTTGTGAATAATCCAGCCTAAAGCAGCCTGGTAGGCCACCTGGGGGCTATTCCCCTAGTTTATTGATGATTGAATCTCTCATAATAGGGCTCTACATCGGCCATTTTTGTTGAGGGAGTTAGAGAAATCAAATCTTCAACATTACGCAGCATGGTTTTACAGATGGCATCTAGGGGTAAGTCATTGCTGTCTCGCCCAAAGGGGTTTTCAATTTCAATGCCAATTTCCTCAGTCCCAAACAGGGTGAAGCTAATCAGGGCCACCACAGGGCCAGTCCACCAGCCCAGTTGCCCCACCATTTGAAAGGGCAAGGATAGACAGTAGAGCAACAACAATTGCTTCAAATGAATGGAATAGGCGAGTGGCATGGGGGTTTTCAGAATCCGTTCACATCCCCCCAGGCAATCCACCATGCTGTTCAACAACATATTCAGGGCATTGAGCTGGTAGCTGTCTAGTCGGCCCTGTTGATATTGCTGGTGTAGATAATCCCCAATCCAAAAAGCAATTTCCAGAGGGGGGTGATTCATCCCCTGTAGCTGGTCAAATTTTTCAGGTGGCATAATCGCCGCCAACTCAGAATTGAGGGGCTCTTGCCGTAAATGTAATTTGGTCGCGACGCAAAAGGCGACCAACAAGTGCAACACCTCTATTTTTTGGTGATAATCTGCCTTCTCAGGGGCAGCGATCGCAATCCAGATTTGGCGAGTCAGGTTGCGTACCGTATTCACCAACGTGCCCCAGAGTTTACGGCCTTAAAATTGGGCACTCCCGGCATTTTACCCCGATTTCCCCTGACAAATTGAGGTAAAGCCCCTTAAAATAGAAGCTCAAGGTTGGTTCACACTGCTCTAGGCAGTGGCCCGCCCCAGTCACGATCGCAGACGAGACCATCATGCTTGCAACCCCTCTTCCGTTGATTCGTTCTAAAGAGTTACCCACTCTCACCTACGCCTCTACCCCTGACCGGTTTGATGCGACCTGGGAGTCACCCCTCTCCACTTTGTTAGGCCTGGGGCGAGCAGCAGGGGCTGACTTTGTTGAGTTTTTTCTGGAGCGGGTTAACTACATTAGCTGTCTCGCAGAAGAAGATGCCATCACCAGTATTTCGCCGCGCCTGACGACAGGGGCTGGGGTCAGGGTATTTCGTGGTCATACAGATTGTTACGTCAGCACCAACGACCTGTCCTTTTCTGGGCTCAAGGCTGCCCTAGAAAAAGGGTTATCTATTTTAGGGTTGCGCCTGCCGGGGCCGGGAGCCTTTATCCCTGAAATAAATCTGGAACCCCTGCGGGATTACGGGGCACTGCGGGATAAGGAAACTTGGTTGTCAGAGGCCACCTCGATTCGAGAAATGGGTGAGGTGCTACTCGCGGCTAACGCCCAGCTAGAGAAGCAGGCCAGCCATATTCAATCTCGCAGGGCTAGCTACTTCCGAGACTGGCAGGAAGTGTTGGTGGCCTCCAGTGACGGCACCTTTGCCAGAGATATTCGCCTCACCCAATCCGTCGGTTCTATGCTGCTGTGCGCCGATGGGGCCCATCGCACTTCTGTGGGGCGGCGGTTAGGAGATACCAGCAACCCCAACTTTCTGCGATCGTGGAACTACGAAGCCCTGGCGCAAGACATTGCAGAATCGGCCAGCAAGATGCTCTATGCCGATTATGTAGAGTCGGGCACTTACCCGATTGTCATGGCCAATGAGTTTGGGGGTGTGATTTTCCACGAAGCCTGCGGTCACCTATTAGAAACCACTCAAATTGAAAAACGCACCACTCCCTTTTTGGAGAAGAAAGGCGAAACCATCGCCCATGAAAGCCTGACCGCTTGGGATGAGGGGCTTTCTCCCAATGCGTTTGGGACGATCGAAATGGATGACGAAGGCATGCCCGTGCAGCGCACCCTCCTGATTGAAAAAGGGGTGTTAAAGAATTTCCTGGCCGATCGGGCCGGTTCTGTAAAAACCGGGCATCCCCGCACAGGTAGCGGCCGTCGTCAAGATTATACCTACGCCGCTGCTTCCCGTATGCGCAATACCTACATTGCCCCTGGTGACTATTCCCTGGATGACCTATTTGCCTCCATCGACAAAGGCATCTACTGCAAGAAGATGGGCGGTGGTAGTGTGGGGGCCACAGGCCAATTTAACTTTGGAGTGGAAGAAGCCTACCTGATTGAAAACGGTCAGGCGACTAAACCCCTGAAAGGGGCGACCCTAATTGGGGAAGCGAAGGAGATTATGAATAAAATCTCCATGTGCTCTCAAGATTTAGCCCTGGCACCTGGGTTCTGCGGTTCTGTGAGTGGCAGCGTCTATACCACTGTGGGTCAACCCCATCTCAAGGTTGACTCTATTACCGTGGGCGGTCGTTAATGCCAGTAGACAGCTAAAACCCTACCTGGACTGGGGAACAGGCGGAGCCGTAATTGGTCTGATGTTCTCCAGATTAGCCGTTTGACTAGCGGTATTAAAGCGACAGGTCATTGAGTACTGAAGGCCATTGCGACTGGTGGCTTTTAATTCCACAAAGTAGAAGGATCCTGCTTTTTCTGCTGCGGTCTGACTAAAAACCTGGTAGCCTGACCGTTGTGCTTTTGCCAGGCAGGTTGCTTCAGCCTTAATTTTGATGTTGTTGTCGTTGCTAGCAACCAGGCGAATATCCTCCAGGGTGGCAGTGCGGCTGGCAGTGTTGTAACGGCATCTCATGGCGTAACGGTTGCCATTAGCTGCGGTTCCTTCTAGATCCATAAAGTAGAATGAAGCAGCTTGTTGAGCTGAAGTCTGTTTGTAGACCCGATAGCCCGATTGCTGAGCTTTATTCAAACAAGTGCGCTCAACCTCAGCGGGAGTTGCAGCTTGCGGAGAAACGCCTCCAGGATTACCCGTCGTAACCTGGCCAGGTTCGCTTTTACCACCAATATTGACGGCACAGGTCATCGCAACCCGACTAAATGAGGTCACAACTCTGGTTTCTCCTTGAAGATTGCGGAATTCGACAAAGGAAGCCGTTTTACTTTTGCTGGCGGGAGCATTCAGCCAAGTCACGTTGCGAATGCGATCGAAGAGCCGCATCTTTAATTGACCATTAACATCATAAACCTGTACTGTATTGCTCTTTGTCATACAAACACCAAGTGTTGTCTCGGCTGCATTGGAGGGTGGCAGAAGAACAGCCAGGGGTAAAAACAACGACACTGCTGTAGCAAAGGCACTGGTAACAAATTGATGCTTTTCCATCTAATATTTACGTTCTTGGGGTTGAAACAGAGTAATGGAGACTGGTTTGTATTGAATGTCTACTCCAGCAGGGGAATAGTAGGCCAGGGTATGTTTTAGGAAGTTGGCGTCATCCCGATCGGGGTAATCTTCCCGGGCATGGGCACCCCGACTTTCTCGCCGGTTTAAGGCAGCATCCAAAATTACTTCTCCCACAATCATGAGATTGCGTAGCTCCAGAGCTTCAATCAGCTCGGTATTCCAACATTTCCCTTGATCATCCAGTCGGATCTGACTATATTTTTGCTGCAATGCCTTAATTTGTTGAAGCCCTTCTCGCATCCGGTCTTCAGTCCGAAATACGCCACAATGTTCAGTCATGGCATCCTGATAGGCCTGACGCAGTTGCCCAATCCGCAAGTCACCTTGCTGTTCTAACAGGGACTCGATTTGGCCGCGGGCCTCTGCTAAATAGGGATTTGGATCAAATTCAGGCAATTTGCGAGTTTGGACATACTGAGCGATTGCAGCGCCGGTGCGCTTACCATATACCACGCACTCCAGGAGAGAATTACTGCCCAGGCGATTGGCCCCATGCACCGAGACACAGGCTGCTTCTCCTGCTGCAAACAGCCCCTCGACCAAACTTTCAACACTACTGCGCACCTGCCCATCCGTATTTACTGGGATCCCACCCATTGAGTAGTGCACCGTCGGTCGCACTGGCATCGGTTGGCGCACGGCATCAATTCCTAGTAACCGATGAGCCTCCTCCCAGCAGAACGGAATCCGATTCATGATCTTCTCCCGCCCCATGTGGCGCAAATCCAGGTAAACAAAGGGCCCGCCAGCCCTGCCATCCGGATGGATGCCTCGCCCAGCCCGAATCTCACGGGTAATGGCACGAGAAGTAATATCCCGGGGGGCCAACTCCATCCGGCTGGGGGCGTAATCTTCCATAAACCGCCGCCCTTCACTGTTAATCAGGTACGCGCCCTCCCCCCGCACGGCTTCTGAAATTAACACACCAACTGGATACAACCCGGTGGGATGGAATTGGACAAACTCCATATCCTCTAGGGGCAACCCGGCCAGGGCAGTCATGGCCAGACCATCCCCAGTGGACGCAAAATCATTGGAGGTAGTATTAAACACCCGGCCATAGCCACCGGTGGCAAACATTATTGCCTTGGCCCGCACCACCTCCAGGTGCCCATCCAGCAGGCGATACATCACGACCCCTTTCGCTTCTCCCTCTTCCAAAACCAGGCGCATGACATAGCACTCGTCATAGATGGTGACGCCATATTTCATCAAGTTGCTGATCAACTCGTGCAAAATAGCATGGCCTGTTTTATCAGCCGCATAACAAGTGCGGTTGTGGGAGTGCCCACCAAATGCCCGTTGGGCGATACGGCCATCTGGCAGACGGGAGAAGAGGACGCCCATGTGTTCCAGATCAATCACCACATCCGGGGCTTCCCTGGTCAGGATTTCTACTGCATCTTGATCAGCCAGGTAGTCTGAGCCTTTGACGGTATCAAAGGCATGGGCCTGCCAGTCGTCGGTGTCATCTACATTCTTTAGGGTTGCGGCAATGCCCCCCTGAGCTGCCACCGAGTGCGATCGAATGGGGTGGGTTTTGGCAACGACTGCGACATTGAGCGATGGGTTGACACGGGCAATCTCAACGGCAGCACGAGAACCGGCCAGACCACCGCCAATTATCAAAACATCATGATCAATCATGGGCCTCATCGGGGTTAGTAATTAGCCAGCAGCTTGAGCGGGCCGCTGACTTGGAACAGTAGAGGGGGCAATCTCGCTCTGTAGCGATGGGTCGATCGCCCTAAACTCGATATGGTTTAATAGGGTTGTGACAAAGGCAAACAGCAAGAAGGGTAGGGAGACCACAAGAACTAACCCAGCGGTTGCCAGTGCATAAATCGGGCGACTGGCCCCCATCAACGCCATCGCTGCTGCCAGACCGATAAAGATCACCACTAGCCAGACGATAATTTGACCGTAAATATCACCAAACGAAAGGGTGCAGACTAGGCGATAGCGAGAAAAGTTATTCATGTCTCTGCCTCTATAGATCATTTGCTGTAAATCTAACGGTAAAGGGAGATTTGGCAAGAGAGGCGTTTCTAAATGATTTTGCAAACTTTGTAATGTTGCTTCACAATGGGGGCTACTTTGCGGATTGCAGGGATGGGGAGGAGTCTGAATGTTTGGAATGTTCACGGTAGACCTGCGAGTGGGGAACGGGAACCCAGGGTGGGCAACTTTTACCAGGGTGGATTCCCACCTACGCGGGAATGACGAGTAAGTCAGTTACCTCATATACCTCATAAATGATGCAGGTCAAGTCAGTACGGATGTTCACTCTTGGGGTTTTCCGCGTATGCTGAAAAGTTGTTGATTAAAATGAACTGACATGCGGTTAGGCAAAGTCGTCAAGTCTAACTCTCACTGTGACTACATCGTCGAGCTAGACGATGCCATGAGTCGGGAGAATGCCCCCCAACCCGATGACTATGGCTTTGGTTGCTTTGTCAAACTGGAGGACGATCGCCACTGGGCGGTGGGGCTGATCTATAATTCCCAACTGGTCAATCCCATGTTTCTTAATATGGGGCCGCGTCTCTCCAGTGAGCCAGATCCGGTGTTTACCCCTGACCTGATCAGTGAAACCCGTACGCTGTTGTGGACGGTGTTGGTGGGTACCCTGGAGCACAGCAAAAACGGAACCTACGGAGTACATGGCATTCCTAAAATCGTTGTACCTGTGAACACGCCCGTGTGTAAGCTGAGCCAGGATGAGCTGTATCACTTTCACCTGAGCCTGCAACAAAAACCTCAATTTCGCTACTATGCCCACCTGTTCAAGTGTGGGGGGTCTTTTGCGCCCCAGTTGATGGAGCAGGTGTTATTAGACTTAATCGATCGCCAGCTGTTTAACGGTGCCGATCTGCGGGCGATTCAACTGTTGTGCAAAGAGCTATCTTGGAAGAATATGATGGGGGCAATACGCTAGCAATCTGCAGCGATGTTAGGATCATGCTCAATATTGGAACTCCAGCCCTGGAAGTTGCGTCTGATTTTGATAGTGCTGACATTGATAGCACTGGATTTGCCAACATCAAAAAGTGCCTATAGGTAAAAATCTATGACAACCGCTACATCGCAGTCCCGTTTCAAAGCTCATCCTTTCCAATTGATCTTTCTGGGTGTGCTGGTCGGCATGGGCACCTTCGTCTCCAGCTCGTTTAGGGCCGCGATCGCCCAAACTACGGCCCCTCCCCAACCCTTAGAGGGCTTCCAAAGCTCCGATAAATCGACTGGGATTTTTAACAATAACAGTAGTGGGCCGTCTAGCATGTTCGATCTGATTCATCGCTCCATGCAAGCCCCTTCCCAGAGTCCCGAAGATTTTACCGACAGTCAGGAAGACTCTCTCAACTCTGCCACTCAAGATTTCTTAAAAAAACAGCAACAACGCTTGCAGTCTCAACCAACCTCTTCGACCCCAACTACCCCTGCTGCACCGGCCCAAAATTAATCAAGAACTCAGTTCCTTTTAATTCCTGGAATCAGCCCTGCCATTTTGGGGCAAAATCAAAATAGTTCTGTAACGGATCCGCAACTGTGCACTTACCCTCCTTTCTCTGGCTCTGGCGCATTGCCGCCTGGTCGATGGGCTTTGCTATAGCAGCCTATCTGATTCAAGTTGGGCTGGGTCTCTGGATGGTGGTTTTGCGCCACCAGCAACGGCCTCGTCCCTGGTGGGTGCGGCCCCTGCATTTGGCAACGGGGGGAGTGATGGTTTTTCTAGTATTGCTGCTACTGGCGATCGGCATTGTCGGCACCCTGGGTCATTATGGCAGTTTGGGGCATTCTCCCCATTTATTAGCAGGGGTAGCGACGGTTCACCTAGCCCTACTGTCTGCCTGGAGCGCCGCTCAAATCAGCCCGGAGACCCCCTGGGCAAGACCCTTTCATATCAGCATCAATGTTGCTTTGGGGGTCTTGTTTGTCGCAGTCTCCCTTACAGGCTGGAGTGTTGTGCAAAAATATTTGACCGCAACAGATTCTTTAAAGTGATCAGACTCTTGCCTTCAGCTCGATCAGCCAGCCTGTAGAGTGGAGTTAGCTGTTTAATGCGTAACCATCCTTAAATGTCAGATCTGCCCTCTGAAATTGTCCCTGCCCCTGTGCCTGAAGTCGATCAGTTTCGGATTTCTCCCCTGATTCGACTGACCTTGATGGGGCTATACCTGGGGTTGACCCTGCCCCTGCCATTTTTGCCGCAAACCAGCGAAGTCAGAATTCCTGCGGTGCTTTTATGGCTTGGTATCGGTCTGGGCTTTGGGGTGCTGCTGGCGGCCTTAAGTGAAAAAGTGATGCTTAACCAGGAAGGCATTCGGGTGACCTATCCTGTCTGGGTGCCTGGTTTCTTGCGCAAGGGCTGGTCGCTTGCCTGGTCTGATGTCACGGCTCTAAAACCGCGATCGACGGGGCAGGGTGGCCTGGTGTACTACTTAACCAATCAGGCGGGGCAAGCTTTTTTACTCCCCATGCGGGTAGCCGGGTTTGCCCGTCTAGTGCGCCGGGTGCAGGCCGAAACCGAGATTGACACCACTGATGTAAAGCCCCTTTCCCAACCCTGGATGTATCTGCTGCTGTTATTGTTGACCTTGTTACTGCTAGCGATCGATGCTTGGGTGATCTGGACAGCCACCACCCAGCTAGCTGGCTAGGCATCTGGAACTCATGGGACAAAATGGCATACCCATGGCATTACTAAGGGCTGAAGGGGTAAGTGTGGTTTCACGGCTGGTGGCAACGGCCTCTGGCAAGGCACTGCCCATCAACCCCAATTATCTGCTGCAAAATATTGATCTGCAAGTAGGGGTAGGCGATCGGGTTGCCCTGATTGGGCCTTCTGGATCGGGTAAAACATCGCTGTTGCGAGTCTTAAACCGTCTGAGTGAGCCGATCACTGGCCAGGTTTATCTGGAGGGGCGGCCCTATGGTCAAATTCCAGCGGTTTCTCTCCGTCAACAGGTGATGCTGGTGCTACAGGAGTCTAAGTTGTTGGGGATGACGGTGCAGCAAGCCCTGGAGTATCCTCTAATGCTGCGTAAATTACCCGCTAACCAGATAAGACAACGGGTAGGGGAGTGGATGGCCCGCTTAAACATCCCCGAAGAGTGGCGTTCTCGAACCGAACTCCAACTTTCCCTGGGGCAACGGCAACTGGTGGCGATCGCCCGTGCTCTGGTGACTCAGCCCCGCATTTTACTCCTGGATGAGCCAACTTCTGCCCTAGACCTGGGGCGCAGCCAAAACTTGCTGGCGGTTTTGCAAGACCTAAGCGATCGGCAGCAACTCACCATTTTGATGGCCAATCACCAGTTAGAAATCGCCCAACAATTTTGTACACGGGTGTTATATCTGGAGCAGGGCAGCCTGATACAGGATCTGCCGGTCAGCCAAGTGCAGTGGCCAGCCCTCAAGGCGAGACTGCTGGAACAGGAGGCTAAACAGTCTGAGGAGTGGTAAAAAAAAGCTCCCCTGGCAGAATAAGGAGAGCTTTTGACTCAGCACAACACTTTGGATCTGCGTGAAGATAAAATCCCCACAATGCGTTACGGCTACTGCTTAACACATCCTAGGACAGGTACATCATTTACCTGCAAATCCCTTAGATAGCTTCCAGGTTCTTTTCCCCTGTCCGAATCCGAACAATGCCTTCAACGGGGTGAACAAAGATCTTGCCGTCGCCAATTTCACCCGTTCTAGCAGCGACAATGACCTTGTCAACCACCATATCGACCTGGCTGTCTTCAACAACGATTTCAATCTTTAGCTTTTGTAGAAACTCGACGGTATACTCAGAGCCGCGATAGCGCTCAGTTTGTCCTTTTTGACGACCAAACCCTCTCACTTCCGAAACAGTCATGCCAACAATTCCAGCATTAACCAGAGCAATTTTAACCTCATCCAACTTAAATGGACGGATGATTGCTTCAACCTTTTTCAAAATTGACACTCCTTCCTAGCTTCTAACGCTTGATTGACCCTTAGCATGTCATTTTTTATCACTGTCACACAATTGCCTTTGTAGTCAGAGATACGAATAGTACTTTGACTGAAAAAGGGCATCACCGCAAGGCGGGACAAAAAAAAACGCAGTTGCTTTTTAGAGCTGAGATCTTGTACTTCTCAACGGCCAGGTAGCAAGGGGCGCACAACGACAAACCCAACGCCAAAGGCGGTCGTCACAATCAACAAAATTGTGATGACTAACCACCACCCCTTGACCTCTGACGCTTTACCTGACTCAGAGAGAGGAGGAGGTTGAACTGGATGCTCAACAATCAAGCGCTCCTGCGACGAGTGATCTGAACTGGGCGCAGGGGGTGGAACGGAGGCTGATTCAAAATGAACCTCTACCGCAGAGACCGCTTCTGATAACGGCTGGCTGGTTGAAGCAGGGTGATGATCTGCCAGTTGGCGTAGCCGCAAGGCCGATTGCACCACTCGCTCAATTTCTACCCGCAGGGTTTGATTTTGCTGGGCAAGCTCCTGATTTTTGAGGTTAAGGGCTGCGATCGCCGCTTGTGATTGAGTTTGTAAACCTTCTAAGGATTCTTTTGCCAGTTGTAACTCTTGAACCACCTGCCGGTATACCGAGATCGGGACTGACGGGGCATAGGTTGTGGCCGTAGGGGGCGGTGGTGGTTCCGGGGGCATTGGCTGTGGACTCGTTGGTTTAGCCTTTTGCATCGCCGGCTGACCCTGTAGTTTCGTTTTCATAGACGGTTAGTTTAACAGACAAGGACAAAATTTGCTGCTGCAATTAGAGCAACCGAATTTGAAATCGTCAAGTGCTTTCTTCCATTTGTTTCAGGAGGACTCGGTTCAGCTTGCAGAAAGCGATGCTGACAATTCCGTATATCATAGAAAATTACTTCTACCACTAGGTCAATCTCAATGAATCAACCCTCCCTTCAACCTTCCGCCCCCTGTGATGAGCAACAACCCAGCTCTGAAGTCAAATACGGAGAGCGGCTCATTACTGAAGGGCAATTAATTACCTTCCCAAATCCCCGCCCTGGGCGGCGGTACGAGATTCATATTTCCCTGCCAGAGTTTACCTGTAAATGCCCCTTTTCTGGCTATCCCGATTTTGCCACCCTCAGCCTCATCTACGTACCCGATCAACGGGTGGTCGAGCTCAAGGCATTAAAGCATTACATCAACGGCTATCGCGATCGCTACATCTCCCATGAAGAAGCGATTAATCAGATTTTGGATGACTTTGTGGCGGCCTCCGATCCACTAGAGGTTGACCTCACCGGAGATTTTAATCCCAGGGGGAATGTGCACACGGTAATTAAGGTAGAGCATCGTAAAGAGGGCAACTCACCGTTGTAGGGGTTCAAGGGCGGGAGCAACAGGATCAGGCTTAAGGTCATCGAGTAGGCCCAGCAGTTCTCGCTCAAAACCCACCTGGGCCCGGTTAGTGCGGCCTCCCAGATAAAACTGGTCATCTTTTTGTAAAGCCCAGATCTGACTATGGGAGACATAGCTCATCATCACCCCAAGCATCAGCAGGCCAAACCCCAGGTAAACGAGGGGAATGCCGGGGTCAGATTTAATCTGTAGGCCGGTACTGCCAATTAAATCTACAACCGTCAGCGTAACGCCATTGACCCCGGTTGACATGCCAGAGCGCAGGGTTGAAAGCAGTTTGCCCTTGGTGTCATAGATCAGCAGCATGCCCTGTAAATCTTTGGCGACTAGAGACACCCCCTGACTCAGGTCGGGCTTGGTCGGAATCCAGGTGCCCCAGATCCGGGCTTTACCGGCTGTTTCTAGAGGGGCCATCGGTAGTTGAAAGACCGGGCTGTTATTTAACTTGACCCGGACTGCCGCGATCGCCCAGTCTGCCTGGTAGAGGGTAACCCCTTTGTAGCGCAGGGGTTGATTGACATGAATGGTTTTGCGATCGAGTTCCTGGCCGTCCTGCCCTACCACCGACAGGTCAGAATAAAACTGGTCAATCGTGCCGGAGGGCAGATAATCAATCCAAAAGCGGTTGACCTTGACCGACCAATCCTGCGGCACTTGGTTTGCTGCTAAAGGCCCAGCATCGATAATGTTTTGAATTTGAAAAGTCTCGCCACTGGGTACTAACTCCTGAGCCACAAAGCCCGTCAGCGCCCCCCAAATAGAGCCAGCCAGAATAATCAACATACTGGCATGCACCAGAATCGGGCCAATCCGACCCACGATACCTTTACGGGCATACAACCGATCGCCCTCTTGAAACACTTGGTAGCGGCGCTGCTGCAACAGGGGCGTCAGCCGTTCTAAAGAACCTGTTGGGCAGGTGGCACTCAGGGCCAACTTTTCAAACTGGCGGGGCTGGTCATAAAACCGCCACCGTTGGGCCGCTTTTAAGGCAGGAACCTGGCGGGTAAAGGTACAGGCGGTCAAACTGGCACCAAACAGGATCAGCAGAGCCAGAAACCACCAGGTACGGTAGACATGATCTAACCCCAGGGCCAGAATCAGCTTCCAGGTGAGAACGCCGAACAGGGCGGGATGCTCTGGATAATTGGCCTGGTAAAACTCAATCGACTGCCCCTGCTCGATCACGGTGCCAGAGATACTGAAGACGGCGATCGTCAGTAACAAAATAATCGCTAGCCGTAAATCGGCCAGGAGGGGCAGCAGCTCCCGTCTGAGGAACTGGAGATAGGCCATTGCCCAACCAGTGTACTTTTTTGATAAAGAAGATTGAGTCATGGGCGATCGCGGATTTATTTAGGAACGAAACCTAAGCAAAACTTGAGGGAACTAAATACCAGGGGCAAACACCCGTGACAACACAGAAAATAGACCAAACCCAATTAAAATTGCGCCACTGGTAGGAGTGATCCAGCCAGACCAGCGGCGCAGTTCTAATAGGCGTTTAATCGAGGCCGTGAAACTACCAGCCACAACCAGGGGGGCTACATAGCCGACTGTGTAGGAGAGTAGCAATGCACTTCCTAAGATTGGATCTTGGGTTGAAGAGATCCAGGCGAGCAGGGTGGCCAGAACCGGTGTACTACAGGGGGAGGCGACCAGGCCAAAGGTTAAGCCCAACAGGTACGATCGCACGCCAGTAGGCCATTCTTTCCCAATCCATTCCATGCCACCCCAGGCCGGCAGCCGCAGGGGCAAAATTTCCAACAGGTTTAACCCCATCAGGATGGCAACCAAGCTGATGACAATCGGCAACCCCTGCCCGACTTGACCATAGATTTTGCCCAACAGTGCGGCCCCGATCCCCAGGCCCGCCAGGGTTGTTGCTAACCCCAAGGCAAACCAGAGGGAATTTAGGACAGATTGGGTGCGGCTCTGTTGGGCATAGCCCCCAAAATAAGCGACGGTGATGGGCAGCATGGAGAGCATGCAGGGCGTCAGACTGGTGGATAGCCCCGCTAGAAGGATGATCCCCACACTAGCCAGGGTTAAATGAGACAACTGATTGACCACCAGAGTATTGGCCAGCTGACTCAGGTGATAGAGCTCGGTCTGCACAGTTTCCAGCATGATCAAGAGGGCAACTTTATGAACTTCCTTATACCAATTTTAACGCAACTAATTCTGCTGGGTTGAGGCGCGTATCTGGGTGTCCGGGGACACAATCAGGCTATCAATCACTGCCACAACCACGCCCTTGCCCGATCACCCTTTGTCCATGCTTCCAACGCTCGCATATCCGTTCCTTGCCTAGGGGTGGTTTTACGAAAGCGGCTATCAAGGTGCCATTGGTAAACGTGTATTCCTTATCAGAAGAGGCTTTCAAACTTAAATATCTAAGCGTGACACTTAAAGTGCGGAACATGGGATTCAATTGTAATGACCGCTAATAATCCTTTTCCTGATTTGGTGCGCGATCGCACTAAATAACGGTTTTTACTAATGGGAAATTGAGTTGCGCCCCTGAGTTGAGCCGTTTTAATGGAATCTATGGCAATTACGTCTGTCGCTATAAATATTGCTCATTGTTCTTGAAACCCAGGCCATTCATGGCTTTGAGACCGATAGGCAATCGGCCAAATACCAGCGCCAGGGGAGATCAACCCCCTGGGTCAGACCAATTCGTGTTGTTTGAGTCAGCTTTATTTTTTGTTGCGCTAGAGTCTGGGTAAATTGGGGACTGCGATGCTCTAACCAGAGGGGTTGGCCCGCCTCTAAGGTGTAACCATTCAAGCCGGTATCAACTTTGAAAGCTCGACACAACTTGCCAGGGCCAGCCGCTATGCGATGTAGCGCAGATTGCTTGTCTCGATCGATCCAATCTGGAGCCGTTTCCAGATGCAGGGCGCGCAGCAGCACGGCACTGGGTAGCCCATCCAAATCGGTAATGACATTTAGACAATAATAAATGCCATAGATCAGATAGACATAAGTACGGCCAGCAGGGCCAAACATCACACGATTGCGGGCAGTTTTACGGCGATAGGCATGGCAGGCAGGATCATCCGGCCCGTAGGCTTCAGTTTCTACAATTAGCCCACGCAATTGAGCGCCATCTGGCATCTGACGCACTAGGGTGCAGCCAATCAAGTCGGGGGCTACTTCCGTTGCGGGACGAGAATACCAGTCAATCGGGATCGGATCCAGCCTGATAGGATCCCCGGAACTGCTGAAACTATCCACCATGGGGAGCAATTGTTGGAACAATCTGAGACTTGTTAGGATAGCAATAAAACATACTGTAGAATTACGGGGACTTGAACTGGCGGTTACAGTAAATCTGCTTTAGGCTGGTTTAATCAGTCACTCTGAATGAATCTGAATGATAATGTTGTGAGTTAGGGTTTATGGATATCAAACTAATTTTGGTCGTTCTCACCGGGCTGTTTACGGTTTCCTGCTTGTTTTTTGGCACCCGCAATGGGTTCTATGACACCGATAATTATCACGGTAATGGGTCTGCCCATTAACGATCGCAGGGGTTGCCCCAATCTCAAACCTTCAAATTTGATCCGTTAACAATCGCGCTATTGCCGTGAGTGACCTGGAATATTTGGCCTATGGTGTTGGGCAGGCCGAAGATGGGGTCTGCCTTTTAATCCGTATAGGGCCCTATCGCATTTTACTGGATTGTGGACTGGCCGATTTAACGCCGCTTCTAGCCAAGAAAAAGGCTCCTCCGGCAGATGCTGTCTTGTGCAGCCATGCCCATGCCGATCACGCCAGAGGCCTTTTGTCTCTGCGGCGTACCTTTCCCCAGCTTCCCATTTACGCCAGTGAAGTCACCACCCAGTTATTACCCCTCAACTGGCCGGAACTGGTAACCCATCCTATTCAGCACCTGTGTCAGGCCCTCCCCTGGCGCACTCCGATCGAACTGTTGGATGGCCTGACGGCAGAGCTATATCCTGCTGGCCATTTGCCAGGAGCAGCAGCGGTTTTATTAACCTACACTCCTCCTGCTAGAGGCAATCAGTCGTCGCGCCCCTATCGAGTGTTTTATACTGGAGATTTTTTTCTTTCTAATTCCCGACTGGTGGAAGGTCTGCCGTTAGAAGATTTACGCGGCCTCAAGCCAGATGTTCTGATTGTGGAAGGCAGCTATGGCACTGCCCGCCACCCCCATCGCCGTCAGCAAGAAAATCAGTTGGCTGAGCGCATCAATCGAGCGATCGCGGCAAAAAGCTCGGTCATTTTGCCCACCGCCTCTCTGGGGTTAGCCCAGGAATTGCTGATGTTGTTGCGCAGCCATCATCTTTTTACCGGGCAAGAAGTCACGATTTGGGTAGATGGTGCTGTTGCCACCGGTTGCGATGCCTATCTCGAGATCTTGCCCCATTTGCCCTCCACGGTGCAAAACTTTGCCCGACATCAACCCCTATTTTGGGATGAACGGGTGCGCCCACGGGTGCGTCGCCTGACAGACAAGCAACGGCCCCATCTGGGGGATGCTCCCAGCATTGTTCTGACAGATGAAACGGCGGATCTAACTCAGTATTATCGTGGTCAGCCCCAATCTTGGCTGGTTTTGCAGCCCCAAGAACCTCACCGCCTGATTGAGACAGCCCCAGGTCAGTCGGCCAATAACCGGCTGCAGCCAGAGGTGGAGACCTACTTATTGGCCCAACATTGCGACGGCCCAGGCACCACTCAACTGATTCACAATCTGCGGCCTCAGCATGTGGTGTTCTTTCATGGCACCCCCACCTATCTGAGTGACCTAGCTAACCTGGAAGAACTGCACAACCGGTATCACCTCCATATCCCAACGGTCAACTCTGTAGTGGAGCTGCCAATCGGGGAGACCTTTTTACAACCCGCACCGCCGGAAGCCAGCTATGAAGGCGAGCTGACCGAACTCAATGCCATCGTCACCATTACCCTGCCCAGTGCGATTGCTGCTGATCCCCGCTGGCAAACCCTGGCGGATACGGGGCTGATCGAAGCCCGCTGGCAGGGGGAAGAGTTGGTGCTACGGGGTCTGCCCCAACGGGAGTTGCTGCGACAGAACAGCGATCGCTGGCTGGATTGGCTCGATACTAAGGCCGCCTCCCGTCAAAACTGCGCCAATTGCAGCCATTTTCGTGGGCAGCGTTGTTGGAATGCGGCGTCGCCTCTGTTTGAATTTAAGGTGACTCCCGATGGCTTTTGCCCCGCCTTTGAACCCGCCAAAGCAGATAATGTGGATATTTCCCAGCGAGGCTAGGGCTGACCCAAAGTAACACTTTGCGGAGAGATGGGCCGAGCCCCAGGGTTTGTGGTGAAATAAAGGGTGCTCTTTCTACATCAGGCAAGCTTATATGCATCGTTCAATTCCCCTTGCGGGTCTATTTACGGCTACCGTTGTTGGCCTCTCCGCCTGTAGTTCTGCCCCCTCAGGCCCAACCACTTCAGCGCCGCCTGCTCCTCAAGCTCAATCTACTGCCGTTGGATCGATCCCGATTGGGGTTGGGGTTGCTCAGAGCAGCAACGTGGCCTTGCTGGGGCAAGAGCAGGTCGCTGGCGCCAGGCTGGCTGAGAAGTACTTTAACGACCAGGGTGGGGTAAATGGCACACCGATCAAGTTGGTGTTTCAGGATACCGCTGGCGATGAACAGGGAGCCGTTAACGCCTTTCAAACCCTGATTACCAAAGATAAAGTAGTGGGGATTGTGGGCCCAACCCTTTCTCAACAGGCCTTTGCGGCAGATCCGATCGCCGATCGGGCTAAAGTGCCGGTGCTGGCACCCTCTAACACCGCAAAAGGGATTCCCCAAATTGGGGATTTTATAGCACGGGTTTCTGCCCCCGTCTCAGTGGTGGCCCCCAACTCGGTCAAAGCAGCCTTAAAGTTGAATCCATCGATTCAAAAAGTGGCGGTTTTCTATGCCCAAAATGATGCCTTCAGTAAATCAGAAACCGAGATTTTTCAGCAGACCGTCAAGGATCAAAAGCTGGATCTAGTAACGGTACAAAAGTTTCAAACCACCGACACCGACTTTCAAACCCAGGCGACGGCTGCAATTAATCTGAAGCCTGATCTGGTGATCGTTTCTGGGCTGGCTGCCGATGGCGGCAATCTGGTGCGTCAACTGCGGGAGTTGGGCTATAAAGGCACAATTATTGGGGGGAATGGGCTGAATACCTCTAACCTGTTGCCGGTGTGCAAAGCTTTTTGTGATGGCATTTTAATTGCCCAGGCTTACAGCCCTGAGCATAATAATGCGATTAATAAGGCATTTCGGGCTGCCTATAAAAACCAGTACAAAAAAGAACCACCCCAGTTTAGTGCCCAGGCGTTTACTGGGGTTCAAGTGTTTGTTGATGCCTTGACGGCTGTAGATCAACAGAGTAAGGTGGCTCAAACATCCCTCCCGGATCTGCGAGTTGCCTTAAATAAACAAATCTTGGCAGGCAAATATGACACCCCCCTGGGTGAAATTGCGTTTACCCCAGAAGGAGAGATCATTCAAAAAGATTTCTATGTGGCTCAGATTAAAATGGATCCGGATGGCACCAATGGCAGGTTTGTCTTTTTGAAGTAAGCGCCCCTGCATCACCCTAGCCCTGGCCTATGATCGTATAGACCCCTTTCAGTGCGGTGGACAGAAATAATGTTATCAGTTATTTATTCCGATGACTTTTTATTACATGACACCGGCTCTTTCCATCCAGAACAGCCCGGTCGGGTGACTGCGATCCGGCAGGCGTTGTTGGCGACTCCCTGGGCCGATCAAATCGACTGGCAACCCCCGACCCCGGTAGAGCAGCGGGATGTGATACCGATGGTGCGGGCAATTCATTCCGATCGCTATATCGAGGCGCTCCGGCAATTGGCCGATCGGGGGGGAGGCAATATTGATGCGGATACCATTCTCTCACCCCGCAGTTTTGAGGTGGCCCTACTGGCGGTGAGTGCCTGGTTAGATGGGGTCGATCGGGTGTTGCATACCGGAGAACCGGCCTTTGTGCTGGCACGCCCACCAGGGCACCATGCCCTGCCAGAAATTGGCATGGGCTTCTGTATTTTTGGCAATGCGGCGATCGCGGCTTACTATGCCCTGGGGCAAGCGGGCGTAGAGCGAGTCGCTATCCTCGATTGGGATGTGCATCATGGCAATGGCACCCAGGCGATGGTGCAAAGCCATCCCCATATTGCCTACTGCTCTCTACATGAATTTCCCCATTACCCCGGCACGGGTGCTGCCTCTGAGCATGGGCAGCATCACAATGTGCTGAATATTCCTATGCCCGCAGGCAGCAGCCTGAAGGAATACGAGCTTGCTTTTCAACAACAGGTGATGCCCTTCTTGACGCAATTTCAGCTAGACCTGCTGATTGTCAGCGCCGGGTATGACGCAAATCAGGATGACCCCCTGTCTCACATTGCCCTACACCCCCAAGACTTTGGTGTTTTTACCCGGTATTGTTTACAACTGACCGATCGCATCCTGTTTGGCCTGGAAGGCGGTTACGATCTGAAGGCTCTGGCCCAATCTGTAGTAGAGACCCTGGCAGCTTGTTTGACTTAAAGAATAACGACTCAGCCCACCTTCACATTTTTTCGCTATGGGTACAATCCTTGTCAAGTCTGATTGAAGCTCCGTAATCGTGCCAGATTATTTTGTAGCTGAGCGTATGATCTTTAAAAATAGAATTACACTCGCTGCGCCGCCCCTACCAGCTAAGCCCTCGCCGCCATGAAGAAAATTCTGATTCTGGCTTCTAACCCCCGCAAGGACTTGAACCTCGATCGTGAAATCCGTGACTTAAAAGCGGCGATCTCCCGCTCTAATAGTCGCGATCAGTTTGAGGTGGTGGATGAACTGGCGGTGCAAGTGGAAAATTTGCAGGATCATCTGCTCAGACATCGGCCCCACATAGTTCATTTTTGTGGGCATGGTAGCGGTGAGCAAGGTCTGGTGTTTGAAGGGGAAAGCGGAGGTGAACGATGGGTTCGAACCGATGCTCTGTCTAACCTGTTCCGGCTATTTGAGCAGGACGTGAAATGTGTGCTACTGAATGCCTGCTATTCAGAAGAGCAGGCTGATGCGATTGTGAGCCACATTGATTACGTGATTGGCATGAATCAGACGATTCAAGATAATGCCGCGATCGCCTTTGCCAAAGGGTTTTACCGGGCCTTGGGGTACGATCGCCCGATTGAGGATGCCTACGAGTTTGGCTGTAACGCCATCCAGTTAGAAATTACGGGTAGCTCAAAGGTACGATCGACCGCAACGGAGGCAGAGCGGAAAGCTGAGGTGGTTGATGCCATTCAGAAAATAGCTATTCCAGAACATCTGAAACCCATCTTGAAAAAGAAGGTCAACCTGACACCCTCTCTCCCTACATCTACCCTGACCCAAGAGAGGCGCACCGAGATTCAGTTAGAGGTGGCCCAATCCCTGGCAAAAGACTCAGCCTCGGACCAGTATCGAGCCAAAGTGAGGGAGTTTTTAGCCGATCGTACCCTATCTAAGTTTGAAGAAATTCGTTTAGAACAGTTGCGGGAAAAACTGGGGCTATCGGTGACAGAAGCCAACCAGATTGTGGCGCAAGAGCAGCAGCCCATTCAAGCAGCACGAGCAGAGTACAAAGAGATGCTGCTTCGGCTGATTGAGGAAGGCTACTACCCGTTTGATGACACAACTCAACGTGAGTTACAACAACTCACTCAAGAATTAGAACTGACCGAGCCGGAAGTAACTACCATTGCTCACCCGATTCTTGAGGCAGCGGAGGCAGACTATCAGCAGCGATTAGCCCAGGAACGCCATCAACAGCAAATCGCTGAACAACAGCAACGGCAGCGAGTGCAAGAACTGGAGCGCCAAAGAGAACAGCAACGGCAGCGAGAAATAGAGCAGCAACTGCAGGAAGCGGAGCGCCGCAGGCAGGAAGAAGCAAAACGCAAGCCCCCCCTGACCCCCTTTGATTTTCAGACTGCAATGGTTAATATTTCTACCAGGGTGATTGAAAAGCCGGGCTGGCTGGGTAAGAAAACTGAAACTGAAACCACCGTAAACATCACCCGACAACCGGGGCGGGCACAAGCCTTTGTTGAAAATTTGGGTAACGGCGTTGCCCTGGAGATGGTTCAGATCCCTGGGGGCAGTTTTTTGATGGGGGCACCAGAGGGAAGAAAGTCGATCGGCTGATGAAGGGCCACAACATCCGGTCACCATACAACCTTTCTTGATTGGCAAATTTGCGGTGACGCAAGCTCAGTGGCGATCGGTGGCTGGCCTGCCCAAAATCAATCGCGATTTAGACCCAGATCCTTCTCACTTTAAGGGGGCCAACCGTCCGGTGGAGCAGGTCTCCTGGGAGGAGGTAGTGGAGTTTTGCGAACGCCTGTCACGCAAAACAGGAAAACAGTATCGTTTACCCAGCGAAGCAGAGTGGGAGTATGCCTGCCGTGCTTCCCCGATTCAGACAAGCGGAACGCCAGGAATCGGGGAAGTTCGGAGTGCCGGAACCACCACTCCCTTCCATTTTGGCGAGACAATTACCACTGACCTGGCTAACTATCGGGGAACAGACTGGGAATATCAAGGAACGACCTATCCAGGAAAATATGGAAAAGGGCCGTATGGGAGCTTTCGAGAACAGACAACCGATGTGGGTAGCTTCCCGCCCAACGCCTTTGGCCTGTATGACATGCATGGCAATGTCTGGGAATGGTGCGCCGATCGCTGGCATGAAAACTACCAAGGGGCTCCTACGGATGGCAGTGCCTGGATGACAGGTGACAGTAAGTATTGGCTGGTGCGGGGCGGTTCCTGGAACAGCAATCCGAGGGTCTGTCGCTCCGCCGTCCGCGGCAGGGGCAGCGCTTCCGCGACGTCAACCTCGGTTTTCGGGTTGCCTGTTCTCTCTCCTGGACTGCTTAGCCCGTGACTCTTTTGCACTTTTTCTCTCTGCACTTTTTATTCTTTTCCCTACGCGCGTAGCGCGTTTAAAAATTTTTAAATAAAAGAAATCGTCCTGCATCCAGATCCCCGACTTTTATTGATTGGCCAGGAGTCTTGGGGTTTTCCCTAAAAAGTCGGGGATCTTGGTTGTTGCGATCGTCCTGCATCCAGATCCCCGACTTTTATTGGTTGGCCAGGAGTCTTGGGGTTTCCCCTAAAAAGTCGGGGATCTTGGTGGGTCTGCGACTACTCGTTACCAAGCTCCCACTAAAGCCCTGCGGGCATACCAGAAAGGT
>JBJTUO010000242.1:0-2552 GCA_046080785.1 Leptolyngbyaceae cyanobacterium
AAAGTGTTTCGGGTTCGGTTGACTCAGCAGGAATGGGACAAGTTGGAACGCAACGCGCAAGAGCTCGGCATATCAAGCGCAGAGCTAATGCGGGACTATATCAAAAGCTTGGCGAACTTGCCTGCTTCGGGGGCATCAAACCCCAGTCATGTGAAATTTGCGTTTAGACTATTTACAGTCTCTTCCATAACAAGCGGCATTCCAAGCATATGGGCAAAGCTGAAATGGCAGCGTTTTCTCCAGTCCCTGCCCCAAGAGCGAACCTGGCGACATTTTGTGCAAACCCACCTGGCAAGGGTAACCCTTTAATGGCTATCTCAGCAAAGACAAAGGGCTGTTTGTCTCTCAGCCCCAAACAAACCCTTGCCATGACCACCCGGGATGGCATTCGTCTAGATGCAGATATTTACTGCCCTCAAGGGGAGGGGCCATTCCCCGTCTTGTTAATGCGCCAACCCTACGGTAGAGCGATCGCCTCAACAGTGGTCTATGCCCACCCCACCTGGTATGCCGCCCACGGATATATGGTTGTGATTCAGGATGTGCGGGGACGGGGCACCTCTGAAGGGGAGTTTTACCCCTTTGCCCATGAAATTGAAGATGGGTTTGATACGGTGCAGTGGGCCGCGACGCTGCCGGGTAGCAACGGCAAGGTTGGGATGTATGGCTTTTCATACCAGGGTATGACCCAACTCTATGCGGCAATTGCCCAGCCTCCAGCCTTGGCTGCCCTCTGCCCAGCCATGCTGGCCTATGATCTGTGTCGGGATATGGCCTACGAAAATGGGGCTTTTTACTGGCAGGCTACCCTAGGGTGGGCGATTCAACTGGAGGCTGAAACTGCCCGACTCAAAGCAGATCAAGCAGCTTATCAGGCCCTGTTTGCGGCCTCGCGGAATCTACCTGTTTACGACCCAATTCCCACTCGACCTCAGGTGTTAGAGCAATATGCTCCCCATTCTTTTTATTTTGACTGGTTAGACAATCCCGATCCTGACAGTCCATACTGGCAGACCTACTCGCCCCACTTCCGCATAGATCAAGTTGATTTGCCGATGCTTCACATTGGCGGCTGGTTTGACATCTATCTGCGCGGTAATCTCAACTTGTATCAGGCCATGGTCGATCGCAGCGCCCAGCCCCAACATCTAATCATTGGCCCCTGGCCCCACCTGCCCTGGAGCCGTCGAGCGAGTGCCATCGATTTTGGCCCTGCTGCCGCCAGCCCCATCGATCGCCTGCAAATTCGTTGGTTTGATCAGTTTTTAAAGGGCATTGATACTGGCTTGCTGCAACAGAACCCGGTACAGCTATTCGAGATCGGCTGTAACCAGTGGCGATCGTTTCCCACCTTCCCCCAGCCAAAACTGCAACGCTGGTACCTTAATTCCTCCGGTCTGGCCAGCCTGTCTGACGCCGAAGGTAGACTCCAGGAAATCCCTGCCCCAGAGTTTATAGATGTCATCGTGCATGACCCTTGGAGGCCCGTTCCCTCCCAGGGCGGTCATGGGGCGATTCCCGCTGGGGTGTTTGACCGATCGGCCATTGATGGCCGTAGTGATGTTTTGACCTATACCAGCCCGCCGCTGCAACAAACCTTGCGACTGGCTGGCGTAGTTCAGCTTGAATTGTATTGCTCAGCCGATCGTCCCAGCTTTGATCTATGCGCAGTTTTATCAGTAGTCACCCCCCAAGGTGAGGTGTTCAATATAAGCCAGGGCTACACCCGACTTGAACCAGGACAATCCACTACCCCGGTTTCACTGGCGCTACAACCGATTTGCATTGAGCTGAAACCGGAGCAGGCGATTCGTCTCAGCATTAGTGCTGCTTGCTTTCCGGCCCATGCGGTCAATTCAGGCACAGGTGCCCCCCCCAGCCAGACCCGGTCTATGGATCATCAAATTACGACGGTCACAATCCAGGGGGGCGGGGCTGCTGGCTCATGCCTGCAGCTACCCGTTCTCAGTAGTGTCCCAGCTTCAGCGTAGATCTGAGCGCAGAAAGTGCAGATGGCTGGGCGATCGTCATCCTACATACTGAACTTTGGACTAATGGGGTGACAGGGGCGGTTGCAGACGGACAGGCAAAATCGCCGCATCCGGTCGCATCCAGACGCTACTATCCCCTACCAGCAGAGGTTGCTCCTCGCTTGGTATCTGCTGGGTCAGCAATTTCATCAGCTTGTGCCGGGAAGGACGACTGTCCTGTAATGCTGCATACACACTCGACCACTTTCGTCGGAATACAGGACTTTGCGACAGACTAACAAACGACGGGATACTTGGACTCACCAGCACCGCGTCCATCAGTTCAAACACCGCATCTCTCGCTTTGCCCAGACAGTGGTAGATCGCTTGCCGAAATTCTTGAAGTTGAGTCAAAATCATCAGGTCAATGTTTTTAATAAACTAGGACTTACGCATTGACAGAAGTAGTGTGATGTGGTCAAGAGCCTTAAATCGGTTTTGGGAGATTTTCTTGGATGAACTGACGGATCACCGGGATAAATAACTGTCTTGACACCTGATAGAAGTTGTCAATCAAGCCCT
>JBJTUO010000243.1:0-2578 GCA_046080785.1 Leptolyngbyaceae cyanobacterium
CATTCAATTGGGCGGAGTTGCGCTAGTCGGATAGCTGCAAGGTGATGCCGCATCAAACCAAAAATTAATACTCTGCGGTGGGTCATCACGTGGAGTCTAAACAACGCATAGGGAGGCGATGGGGTTGCCCAGCCTGTGAACTGTGTAGCCGAAGGCTTGGAAGCCCACGCTGTATTGCTTGCAATCAGCGTCGGGTAGGCAAGCTAGTAGGATATGTCACGAGTATAAATTCAGCAAGGCAAGCTGACTAGTTACCTGAATCAGGCAATCAACCGCCCTGACCTGAATCAGAATCATTAGCATAGAGGTAACGGGTTAAAAGATTAACTATGGCAGTTAAAAAGCAGTTCAATAGTTTTCAAGATCTGATTGCCAATGCCGATCGACCGGTGCTGGTCGATTTCTATGCCAACTGGTGTGGCCCCTGTCATTTACTGGCATCAATTTTGGAACAGGTACAGGATCAATTCAGCGATCGCTTGCAAATCGTCAAGATTGACACTGAGAAGTATCCTAACTTGGCCTCTGAGCATCATGTTTATGCCCTGCCAACTCTGGTTTTATTTAAGCAGGGAAAACCCATCGATCGGATTGAGGGGGTGTTGCAGCCCAATCAACTCATCCAAAGATTGGCTGCGCTGGTCTAGGCGTTGGCCAGCTTGCAAGATTCTCAATGGAAGATTGATAGGTTTAGCTTATATCCAGAGACCTTTAAAATTAGCAAAAAAGTCTTAAAAGCTATATATCTTAAAGGTTTCGTCGATCCAGATCTGGTTTTTTCCAACTAAAATAAAGCATGAAAGCTCGATGGGGTGAGGGTTTTGGCTATCCTAATTAATGGGTTTGGCCATTTTACGGGTTGGTGCTTCGAGTTTTATCTTTCTGAGTACGATCACTGTTCTCTAGAAAAAAGGAGACGCCATGAATAAAGGTGAGTTAGTTGATGCGATCGCTGAGAAGGCAAGCGTCACCAAAAAAGAAGCTGATGCGGTATTGACTGCTACGCTGGAATCCATTGTGGAAGCAGTCAGTGGAGGTGAAAAAGTGACTCTAGTCGGGTTTGGTTCCTTTGAGCCGAGGGAACGCAAAGCCCGGGAGGGGCGGAACCCAAAAACTGGCGCAAAAATGGAAATTCCAGCAACTAAAGTGCCAGCCTTTTCAGCCGGAAAGTTATTTAAAGAGAAAGTTGCACCTGTCGAAGACAAAGATTAATAATAGTGGAGTTGGGTGAATCAATCATCTCACCGTCCGATACATGGGGGGAACTTGGAATGGGCTGCCCATTGTGCTGGCTGTTCCCCCTCAGAAGTATTAGATTTTTCTGCCAGCATTAATCCCTTGGGGCCTCCTGCCTCTGCCCTTACTACAATGCAGGCCCATCTTGCAGGATTAAAAGCCTACCCAGATCCGGAATACCGGCAGTTGAGATCGGCCTTAGCCGCCTTTCATCAAATTCACCCCGATTGGATCTTGCCCGGTAATGGCGCGGCTGAATTATTAACCTGGGCCAGCCGCGATCTGGCAAATTTGGATAGGACGGTTTTGCTAACGCCAGCCTTTGGGGATTACCGACGGGCACTACAGGCTTTTGGGGCCAAGCTAGAAGAGTCATTGGTGATGGATCACTGGCAGCAGCCAGAAACTGAAACGCTGGTCAATAGCCCGACTGGCAATAACTTGGGGTGCGGCTACCCTCAAGCAACGCTTCAGCTCACCAACTCATACGCCGGTAATACCGGGATTTTGATCAATTCGCCTCATAACCCAACAGGGCTGATGTTTTCGCGGCAGTCGCTGCTGCCCTATCTAGATCAATTTGCAGTGGTGGTGGTGGATGAGGCGTTTATGGACTTTTTGCCGCCAGACCAACAACAGAGCCTGATTGATTGGGTGGAAGATTATCCTAATTTAGTCGTGATTCGATCGCTGACTAAGTTCTACAGCTTACCAGGTCTGCGCTTAGGGTATGCTATCGCCCACCCCGATCGACTGCGGCGCTGGCAACAATGGCGAGACCCCTGGTCAGTCAATACTCTGGCAGCAGCGGTGGGGGCCGTCGTCATTCAGGATAGGGACTTTCAGCAGCAGACCTGGAACTGGTTAGCAGCGGTCAAATCCCCTTTGCTTGAAGGGCTGCGGGCCCTAGCAGGGCTGACATCCTATGGGGGAGCGGCGAATTTTTTGCTCGTGCGCTGTCAACAGTCGGTGACTCAGCTCCAGGCTGATTTGCTCCAACGAGACCGGATCTTGATTCGAGATTGTTTGAGTTTCCCAGAGTTGGGCGATCGTTACTTTCGGATTGCCATTCGGACAGCGGCAGAAAATCAGCGTTTACTGGATGCCCTAGCCCAGAATTTACCTTTAAATGACAGAAGTCCCGCGCTGTAGACGCGAATTGTGTTTACTCAAGAGCGGCTCAGCGACGGGATGAATGGCTGATAGGGAGGTACTTGCGAATTGCTATAATAGAATTGCTTCAGGTTGCAATGCCGCCAGCACGTTAAATCCGCAGCGCGGAACGATAGGCTGGAAAATACAACAGCAAAGCGGTAGCGAACACGCTCTAAACAGCTAAGCC